>NZ_JBEZMA010000004.1:242832-283496 GCF_040652415.1 Streptomyces sp. NPDC048255 | reverse complement strand
GATCCGCCCACCGACCACCCGGCCCACCGGTCTCCGGCAGCAGCGGGGCTATGCGATCCCACTGAGCATTCGTCAGTTCATGCCGACGCACCATGACCGACTCATGCCCGGAACGGCAGCAGATCCACCACCCGGGCAAGAGCCATCAGACACCGCCTAGTGCTGTGACCGTCCTGCTAGGGCGTGCCCTTGGCGCGCCGGGCCAGGCCCAGTGCGTATTCCGGCCACCACCGGCCGGCCGCCGGGCCGCCGCGGCAGGGCCCGTCCGAGGTGCCGGGCCGGTTGACCCAGAGGTACGCGTCCACGAGCGGGTCCCCGGTGTCGGTGGTCGGTGCCACCCCCAGGGAGCGGCCCGGCGGATTGCACGCGGCCTGCTTCCCCTCGCCGGGCAGTGGGCCGTCGCCGTTGCGGCTGGTGTCGAGGACGAAGTGCCCGCCGCCGGCCGCCTCGGAGATCCTGGCGCCGTACTCCCGCACCGTCGCGTCGGGCTGGAAGCCGGAGACGTTGAGCGCGAAGCCGTCGGCGCGGGCGAGACCGGCCTTGCGCAGCGGCTCGACGAGGTCGCGCGGGTCCGGGATCCAGGCCGGGCCGCCCGCGTCCAGGTAGACCTTGGTGTTCCGGTTCTTCTTCAGCCGGTCGACGGCCTCGGACAGCAGCCGGTAGCGCTCGGCGCCGTGCTCCGGCGCGGTGCATCCGTCGACGACGCGGGCGACGGCGCCCGGCTCCAGGACCACCAGGGCCCGGGTGTCGCCGATGCCCTCGGCGAGGGCGGCGATCCACCCGCGGTAGGCCCGCGCGTCGCGCGCACCCCCGGCCGGGTGCTGCCCGCAGTCGCGGTACGGGATGTGGTGCGCGGTGAGCACCAGCGTCTGCCGGGCCGCCCTGGCGGCCGCCGCGGCCCGGCGGACGCCGGGTCCGGGGTCGGCGCCCGTGAGCCACAGGGCCAGCGGCCGGTCCGCGATCCGGCGCAGCACCTGCGCGTCGCCGTAGCGGCCCTGCGCCTCCCAGGCCGCGACCTGCCGGGCGGCTTCGCTCCGCGGGTCGACCCAGAGCGGGGACGCGCCGCTCCCGGCAGGGGGCGCGCCACTCCCGGCCGCGGCCGGTGCCGGGGCGGGCGCGGCCGCCGGCCGCTCGTCGTCCGCGCAGCCGGGGAGCGCCATGAGCAGCAGGACGAGCCCGAGGGCGGCCAGGGGTCCGCGCGCACGGGCAGGGGCGGGCCCGCGGGAAGGGGCCGGCCCGCGGGAAGGGTCGGCGGGATCGGTGGGGCGGCGTCGGCCTGACATCCGGCTCCTCGGGACGAAGGGTCGGGCAGCGAACCGGGACATCGTCACATGACGGACCGTCAGCCCCGGGTCGCGACACCGTTCCCTACGCGTGGTCTCCCGTGGTGAGGGCGATGGCCAAGGGGGTCCGTTCGTAGAGGATCTGATGCCCGTGGCGGGCCGAGACGAGGAGGCCCGCCGCACGCAGGACCCCCAGGTGCGCGGAGACCGTGGAGGGCGCCAGGCCCAGCCGGTCCGCCAGGACCGTGGTGGAGGCCGGCTCGTGCAGGGCGCACAGCACGTCGGCCCGTACGCGCCCCAGCAGCCGGGCCAGCGCGGCCGGGGTGTCCTCCCCCGCCGGGGTCCACAGGGCGCCGACGCCGCGGGCCGGGTAGACGACGGTCGGCTGCCAGGGCGGGTCGAAGCCGCCCGCGATCTGCGGCCAGACGAAGGCGCTCGGCATGAGGAGCAGGCCCTGGCCGCCGAGGACGCGCTCGTGGTGAGTGGGTCGCTCGATGGTCAGGGTGAGGGAAGCGGCGTCCCAGCGGAGGTCCGGGTGCAGACCGTCGAAGAGCGACTCCAGCCCGCCGGCGGCGAGGCGGCGCGAGTGGAAGAGGACGTCCGCCTCCAACAGGGCCCGCAGCCGCGGCCAGTGCGGCTCGACCAGGACGCTCCAGGCCTGCTCCAGCAGATCGGCCAGCTCGTGCACCGCCCGCGCCGGATCGGCGAGCAGTGCCCGGCCCAGACCGCTGTCGAGCGCGCCCGGCGTGCAGGCCAGTGACTTGCGCATGTCCTCGCGCGCCTCGGCCGGATCCGCCGCGCGGATCAGCGCGAGTTCCTCCGCGAAGGACACGCCGGGGCCGCTCGGCGGCGGGCTGATGAAGTCCGTACTGTGCCCTCGCCGTGGCATGAGCAGCCACAGCGGCCGCAGGTCCAGCCCGTCAGCGGCGTCGCGGATCCGCTGCAGCCACGGCAGGTGATAGCCCTGCCGGTCCGGGCGGCTCAGGGTGCGGACCGCCTCCTGCGTCTCCCACGCGGGCGACAGCGCGAACCGGCACCGCAGCAGATCCTCGTGTCCGAACCGGTGGTGCAACCCCATGCCGCACCCTCTCGCTCTCCGGAACATTCGGCTCGACATTCGGCCCAGGCCGAATCTCTACGCCGGCCAGCCTAGGCCCGCGACGCTGCGGGCATGGCAACCGTCACACCGGCCCCGGCGGCCGCACGCGGCTCCGCCGGTTACCTCTCCGTCTTCCGGATCGGGGAGTTCCGAGCCGTCTTCGCCGCCCACCTGATGTCCGTGCTCGGCCTCGTCGTCGCCGAGATCTCCCTCACCGTCCTCGTCTACCGCGCCACCGGCTCGCCGCTGATGAGCGCGCTCACCTTCGCCCTCGGCTTCCTCCCGTACGCCATCGGCGGCACCCTGCTCGCCGGGATCGCGGACCGCTACCCCGCCCGGCGGGTGCTCGTCGGGTGCGACCTCCTCTGCGCGGCGGGCGCCGCGGCCATGGCCTGGCCGGGCACCCCGGTCGCGCTGCTCCTCGTACTGCGCTGCGTCCTGGCCTTCGTGGCGCCGCTGTTCCAGGGCACCCGCAACGCCTCCCTCGCCGACATCCTCGGCACCGGCGACGCCTTCGTCCTCGGCCGCTCGCTGCTGCGCATGGTGGCCCAGAGCGCCCAGCTGGTGGGCTTCGGCCTCGGCGGGCTGCTGCTGACCGTCCTCGCGCCGCGCGGGGCCGTCGCCCTCACCGCCGCCGGGTTCCTCGGCTCGGCGCTCCTGCTCGGCCTGGGCACCCGCGCCCGCCCCGCCCGCGCGGGCGCCCGGTCCCCCGGGAGCGGCCCCGCACCGCTCGCCGGGCTGCGCGCCGTGCTCGGCGGGCGCCGGGTGCGCGCCCTGACCCTGCTGTTCTGGCTGCCGCCCGTCTTCGTCGTCGTGCCCGAGGTGCTGCTGGCCCCGTACGCCGACGGCCTCGGCGCCGGCACCGCCACCCTCGGACTGCTGATGTGCGCGCTGCCCGCCGCCACCATCGCCGGTGAGGTGTACGCGGGTTCGGCGCTCACCGCCCGAACGCGTTCGCGCATCGTGGTCCCGCTCGCCGCCGTGGCCCTGCTGCCGCTCCTCCTCTTCGCGGTCCGGCCCGGCGTGCCCGGCGTACTCGTGGCGCTGCTGCTCGCCGGGCTCGCCCACGCCTACACCCTGGGGCTCGACCGGTGGTGGGTGGACGCCGTCCCCGCCGAGCTGCGCGGCCGCGCGATGACCCTGCTCAGCACCGGGATGATGACCCTCCAGGGCGTCGGCATGGCCCTGGGCGGCCTCGCCGCCGAGTTCCTGCCGGTCCACACCGTCGTCACCGGCGCCGGAGCCCTCGGCACCGTCGTGGTCCTGCTGCTCCTCGCCGAACTGCGCGCCGCGGGCCCGGAGGACGGGCGGCCGAGGCGTGAGACGGGGCTGGCCACCAAATGACCGCCCGGTAGGGTCTGGTGCGTGCCCAAGCCGCTCAGTCTTCCCTTCGACCCCATCGCCCGCGCCGACGAGCTGTGGCAGCAGCGCTGGGGGCCGGTGCCCTCGATGGCCGCCATCACCTCGATCATGCGGGCGCACCAGATCCTGCTCGGCGAGGTCGACGCGGTGGTCAAGCCGTACGGACTGACCTTCGCGCGGTACGAGGCGCTGGTGCTGCTCACCTTCTCCAAGGCCGGTGAGCTGCCGATGTCGAAGATCGGCGAGCGGCTGATGGTCCACCCGACGTCGGTGACGAACACGGTCGACCGGCTGGTGCGCTCCGGGCTCGTCGACAAGCGCCCGAACCCGAACGACGGCCGCGGCACCCTCGCCTCCATCACGGACAAGGGCCGCGAGGTCGTCGAGGCCGCCACCAAGGACCTGATGGAGATCGACTTCGGCCTCGGCGCGTACGACGCCGAGGAGTGCGCGGAGATCTTCGCGCTGCTGCGCCCCCTGCGGGTGGCGGCCGCGGACTTCGAGGAGAAGTAACCACCGTCACGCCGCCCCCCGATGACCCGCGTCGGGATCGCGCAAAACGGACGGTTAGGCTCAGTCGCATGAAGAAAAGCGTGCTGACCCGCTACCGGGTGATGGCCTTCGCCACTGCCGTCATGCTGCTGGTGCTCTGCACCTGCATGGTTTTCAAGTACGGCTTCGACAAGGGCGCCGATCTGACCTTCGTGGTGTCCCAGGCCCACGGCGTGCTCTTCATGATCTACCTGGTCTTCGCCTTCGACCTCAGCTCCAAGGCGAAGTGGTCCTTCGGCAAGATGTTGTGGATCATGCTCTCCGGCACGATCCCGCTCGCTGCCTTCTTCGTCGAGCGCACGGTTCGCGCCGAGGTCGAGCCGCTCGTCAGCGGCGGTCTGGCCACCGCGAAGGCCTGATTTCCCACAGCCCCGGGGCGACTCCCCGGGGTTGCCCATCGACATTTACTAGGACGTCCTAGTAAATTCGAGCCATGGACGCTCACGCCATCGAGGAAGGCCGCCGTCGCTGGCAGGCCCGCTATGACAAGGCCCGCAAGCGCGAGGCCGACTTCACCACTCTCTCCGGCGATGCGGTCGATCCGGTGTACGGGCCCCGGCCCGGCGATGCGTACGAGGGGTTCGAGCGCATCGGGTGGCCGGGGGAGTACCCCTACACCCGGGGCCTGCACGCCACCGGGTACCGGGGGCGGACCTGGACCATCCGGCAGTTCGCCGGCTTCGGGAACGCCGAGCAGACCAACGAGCGGTACAAGATGATCCTCGCCGCCGGCGGCGGCGGGCTCTCCGTGGCCTTCGACATGCCGACGCTCATGGGGCGGGACTCCGACGACCCCCGCTCGCTGGGCGAGGTCGGGCACTGCGGGGTCGCCATAGACTCCGCCGCCGACATGGAGGTCCTGTTCAAGGACATCCCGCTGGGCGACGTCACGACCTCGATGACCATCTCCGGCCCCGCCGTGCCCGCGTTCTGCATGTACCTGGTGGCCGCCGAGCGGCAGGGCGTGGACCCCGCCGTGCTGAACGGCACGCTCCAGACCGACATCTTCAAGGAGTACATCGCCCAGAAGGAGTGGCTCTTCGAGCCCGAGCCGCACCTGCGCCTCATCGGCGACCTCATGGAGTACTGCACGAAGGGCATCCCCGCCTACAAGCCGCTGTCCGTCTCCGGCTACCACATCCGCGAGGCCGGGGCGACGGCCGCGCAGGAGCTCGCGTACACCCTGGCGGACGGCTTCGGCTACGTGGAGCTCGGGCTCTCGCGCGGCATGGACGTGGACGAGTTCGCGCCCGGGCTCTCCTTCTTCTTCGACGCGCACCTCGACTTCTTCGAGGAGATCGCCAAGTTCCGCGCCGCCCGCCGGATCTGGGCGCGCTGGATGAAGGAGGTCTACGGGGCGCAGAGCGAGAAGTCCATGTGGCTGCGCTTCCACACCCAGACGGCCGGGGTCTCCCTGACCGCGCAGCAGCCGTACAACAACGTCGTACGCACCGCCGTGGAGGCGCTCGCGGCCGTCCTCGGCGGCACCAACTCGCTGCACACCAACGCCCTGGACGAGACCCTCGCGCTGCCGAGCGAGCAGGCGGCCGAGATCGCCCTGCGCACCCAGCAGGTGCTCATGGAGGAGACGGGCGTGGCCAACGTGGCCGACCCGCTGGGCGGTTCCTGGTACGTCGAGCAGCTCACCGACCGCATCGAGGCGGACGCCGAGAAGATCTTCGAGCAGATCAAGGAGCGCGGGCTGCGCGCCCACCCGGACGGGCGTCACCCGATCGGGCCGATCACCTCGGGCATCCTGCGCGGCATCGAGGACGGCTGGTTCACCGGGGAGATCGCCGAGTCGGCCTTCCAGTACCAGCGGTCGCTGGAGAAGGGCGACAAGCGGGTCGTCGGTGTCAACGTCCACCACGGGTCGGTCACCGGGGACCTGGAGATCCTCCGGGTCAGCCACGAGGTGGAGACCGTCCAGGTGAGCGAGCTGGCGGCGCGCAAGGGCCGGCGGGACGACACCAAGGTCGCGGCCTCGCTGAAGTCCATGCTGGAGGCCGCACGGGACGGGTCGAACATGATTCCGGCCATGCTGGACGCGGTCCGGGCGGAGGCCACCCTCGGCGAGATCTGCAACGTCCTGCGCGAGGAGTGGGGCACCTACACGGAGCCGCCGGGCTTCTGAGTCCCGCCCCGCCCGCCCGGTACGGCCCGGGCGTCCTCCGGGCCCGCCGCCCCCGTGGTGGCGGGCCCGTCGCGCGGTTCAGGCCGGGGCCGGGCCCCGCAGGCCGTGCATCAGCAGGGCCGTGAAGGTGGACACCCAGAGCTCGTCCACCGGTTCGGAGCTCACCAGCGCCCGGTGCACCACCGTGCCCGCGATCACGTCGAAGATCAGGTCCGTGGTGTGGCCCGCGAGGGCCTCGTCCTCCTCTGCCGGGAGTTCGCCACGGGCCTGCGCCCGTTCGCGGCCCAGTACGACGAGACGTTTCTGCCGGTCCACGATGGCCGACCGGATCCGGTCGCGCAGGGCCTCGTCCCGGGTGGACTCGGCGACCACCGCCATCAGGGCCGTACGGGCCTCCGGGCGCCGCAGCAGCTGCGCGAACTGGAGGACCACGTACTCGATGTCCGCCTCCAGGGAGCCCCGGTCCGGCAGCTCCAGTTCGTCGAAGAGCTCCGCGACCGCGTCCACGACCAGCTCGTTCTTGCCCGCCCAGCGCCGGTAGAGCGTGGTCTTGGCGACCCCCGCGCGCGCCGAGACGTCGCCCATCGTCAGCTTCGACCAGCCCAGCTCGACCAGCGCGTCCCGCGTCGCCTCCAGGATGGCGGCGTCCGCCGCGGCGCTCCGGGGGCGGCCGGTGCGGCCGGTCGTGGTGCCGGTGCCGGTGCTCGTGCCGTGGCTGGGGTTGCGCATGGCCGAGACCATACCCGTCGGTAGGGGAACGGCCGGGCCGGGAATCGCTGTGGTTCAGATCACGGGGCGCCGCGGGGCGCGAGGAGTTACGCTACGGCTCGTAGCGTAAGAGCGACAACCACGCGAAGGGCTACAGGCGCCAGGTGGGGACCCGGCGCCGAACAACTCAGGACCGCAGTTCCATGACCGCACCACCCGCGCCGACCCGCAGTACGGCGGGTTCGGCGCGGCAATTCACGCGATCTTTTTCGTCGACGCGCGCACTCGGGGGAGGATGTACGCATGCAGCCCAGAAACATGTCCATGAGCGGCGTCGTCGACCTCGCCGCGGTGAAGGCGGCCGGTGAGGCCAAGGCGAAGGCCGAGCAGGCCCGCGCCGAATCGGCACGGCAGGCCGCCCAGGGCGGTGGCGGCGCGTCCGCCGGCGCCGTCGCGCCCTCAGCGCTCGTCATCGACGTAGACGAGGCCGGCTTCGAACGTGATGTGCTCCAGCTCTCCGCCGAGGTTCCGGTCGTCCTCGACTTCTGGGCCGAGTGGTGCGAGCCGTGCAAGCAGCTCAGCCCGCTCCTGGAGCGGCTGACCGTCGAGGCGAACGGCCGCCTCGTCCTCGCGAAGGTCGATGTCGACGCCAACCAGATGCTGATGCAGCAGTTCGGCATCCAGGGCATCCCGGCCGTCTTCGCCGTGGTCGCCGGCCAGGTGCTGCCCCTGTTCCAGGGCGTGGCCCCCGAGCAGCAGATCCGCGAGACCCTGGCCCAGCTGGTGCAGGTCGCCGAGGAGCGCTTCGGGATCATCGGCATCGAGGTGGACCCGAACGCCGAGGGCGCTGGTCCGGGCGCCGCCGATGCCGCCGCCGGGGCCGAGGTCCCGGCCGGTCCGCACGACGCGCTGCTGGAGGCGGCCGTCGTCGCGCTGGACGCCGGTGACCTGGGCGGCGCGGTGCAGGCGTACAAGAACGTGCTGGCCGACGACCCGGGCAACACCGAGGCCAAGCTGGGCCTGGCCCAGGCCGAACTGCTCACCCGGGTGCGGGACATGAACCCGCAGGCGGTGCGTGCCGCGGCCGCCGAGAACCCGCGCGACCCGGCGGCGCAGATCGCAGCGGCCGACCTCGACCTGGTCGGGGGTCACGTGGAGGACGCCTTCGGGCGCCTGGTGGACACCGTACGGGTGACGTTCGGTGAGGACCGGGACTCCGTACGGCTGCGGCTGCTGGAGCTGTTCGAGGTGATCGGCGCGGACGACCCGCGGGTCTCCGCGGCGCGCACGGCGCTCGCACGGGTGCTCTTCTAGGCCCGTCCCCGGAAGGATTCCGGACGCCGGTGGCCCACCGGCGATTTGTTGACACAGAGATAAACAGCGGCCGCGCTTTGCCAAAACTTGGCAAACGCGGCCGCTGTTACTCGCAGTAAATCGAACCCCGTGAACTGTCCGGAGTGTTCACTCTTCCGCCGATCTGTCGTGGCCCTTGGTGACACCCTGTGTTGCTGGCCGATGGCGGCGGGTCGCCCCCAGGTTATCTGTCCGTTACCCGCCAGTAACGAACCCCCTTGTGCCCCGGCCGGGAATGGACCACGATCGGCGACGCTCGGTCCTTCCCGCAGAGCCGCTCATCCGGAGCCGCGGTGAAGGGTCCCCACCGGGCCGGCCGGTGGCAGTGGCACCGGCCGTGGGACAGGGGGGTCTCTGCCGCACCGGCAGGGCCTGTCCCCCAGGTTGCGCGAACGCGTGGCCGAGTGGTTGTCGCTCGGGGGTGATCGCCGGTGTATCGGACGTGGCACAGCCGCGGCCCGGCCGCCTGCGCTTCTTCCCGAGGACGTAGCACTTCTCCCATCCCAGGACGGGCACGGCCCGGACCGGAGATGTACGTCCGAGAAGGAGGAACGAAATGAGTTCTCAGGTTCGTGGCGGGACCAGATGGAAGCGCTTCGCGCTCGTCATGGTGCCGAGCATCGCGGCCACGGCCGCGGTCGGTGTGGGTCTGGCGCAGGGAGCCCTCGCGGCGTCCTTCAGCGTCTCCGGCCAGGACTTCAAGGTCTCGGCCGACAAGCTCGACGGTGACAACCTCATCCAGTACGGCGGTATCGCCGAGGGGCACGAACTCGGGACGAACAAGGCCGTCCAGCACCCGGTCACCATCTCCGGGTTCAGTCACGCCAAGATCACGAACATGTGCCAGTCCCTGGTCACCCCGACGCCGCTGGGCAACATCACCCTGCAGCTGAGGACCGGCCACAAGGGCACGCCGGCCGAGGCCGACAACATCTACCTGGATGTCGCCGAGCTCGACGCCGATGCCGAGTTCAAGAACCTGGACATCGGTATCGCGGTCGGTGACCCGAGCCACAACGAGCGGATGAAGCCGCAGGCCGGCACGGTCAACGAGCGGAACAAGTCCGCGTTCTCGCAGCGCGCCGAGAAGGCGGTCCTGACGAACGTGCGCCAGAAGGCGTGGGCGACCACGGCGGGCACGTTCAAGCTTCCCGACCTGAAGCTGCGCCTGCTCGGCGGCGACAAGCCGTGCTACCAGGACGAGAAGTAGTCCGTCCCGGCGGGTGACCGGAAGGGCGGCCGGCGGCGCGAGTCGCCGCCCGCCCGTCCGGGCTCCACAGAGTTCTCAAGTACCACCGTTTCCAGGGAGCTGTTGTCCATGAACCCCCAGTCCCCGGTGCACGCCGCAGACGACCACTGGCTCACCGTGGCTCGCCACACCTTCAGTGCCTGGAGAGGTAGCCGTCCTTTCTGGGCCGGTCTGTTCACGCTCCTCGGTGGTCTGCCGATCGCCTACTTCCCGTACGCGGACCTGCGGCTGGGCAACGTCACCCTCGCCATGGCCACCACCGGCGGGGCCGGTGCGCTGATCATCGGCGTACTGCTTATCACGCTGGGCCTGGCCCTGTGGTTCCAGCAGACCATCCGCGTCTTCGCGGGCGTCGCGGCGATCCTGCTGGCCCTGGTGTCGATCCCGGTGTCCAACCTCGGCGGCTTCTTCATCGGCTTCCTCAGCTCCCTGATCGGCGGCGCACTCGCGCTGTCGTGGGCCCCCGGGAACCCGGTGGAGGACGAGGACGAGGCCGCGGCCGACAGGGACGATGAGGCGGACCGGCAGCCGGTCAGCCTGGGCAAGAACGATGCGATGGCGGGCCAGGTCGTCCCCGGACAGCGCGAAACGGAATCACCGGCACACGCGAGCGAGACGACTGCCCACGCCGATGGCGGGAGGAACAGTGCGGGGTGACGAGACGCAGCGGGGCGTGGCCCCAGGTGCAGAGTCCCGTGAGAGCAAGGGGCCGCGCCACGCTGCCCCCAGGAAGTCGCTGCTGAACAAGCTCCAGATACCCGTCGGCAGGACGATGGCGCTGGCCGCCATGCCGACTGCGGTGTTCGTCGGGATGGGCATGGCGCCGAAGCTGGCCGTGGCCGACGACAAGGAGATCCCCTTCGCCCCCGGACCGTGCGTGACGCGGTCCGACGAGCCGGAGGAGTCGGCTTCGCCGACGCCCTCCAAGACGCCCACGCCGAGTACGTCGCCCAGCGCGACGCCCTCGCCCTCCGCGTCCGGTACGCCCAAGCCCGGCGTGACCCCGCCGGCGGCCAAGCCGGACCCCAAGACGGAGTCCGAGCCCACGGCCGACAAGCCGGCCGAGACCCCGGAGACCAAGACGACGGCCCCGGCCACCACGCCGGAGCCGTCCAAGACCCCGAACCCGCTGGACCCGCTGGGCGTCGGCGACGCGCTCAAGGGTCTCGTCGACGGGCTCGGCAAGCCGCTCACCGGCGGCCAGGAGAAGGCGACCCCGGCCCCTGCGCCCACCCCGAGCGGCGCGCAGACACCGGACCCGGCCGCAGACGCGATCCGCGAGGCGGCGAAGCAGGCCGGCGTCGAGGTCGCGGAGCTCCCGCAGGACGTCAAGGACACCGCGAAGACCCCGAAGGACGAGACGGACAAGAAGCCCGACGCGTCCGAGGACGAGGACGCGGACGGCAAGACCGAGGCGGAGGACAAGGACAAGGAGAAGACCGAGGGCGAGGAGGCGGAGCCGGAGGAGACGAAGGACGCGGACGGGAAGGAACCCTTCCCCTGCCCGACCTACGACGCCCAGGCCCTGGCCGACGCCGAGCTGGAGCAGGACGTCCCGCTCCTGCCGGACCAGCCCTGGTACCTCGACAGCTCGCGGCTGACCCTCTACGGCCTGGACTACCACGGCATCGTCGAGGTGAAGACGGCCGGCGGCAAGATCAAGAAGGTCCTGAAGTTCACGGCGGACTCGCTGGACATCAAGGACCTGTACCAGACGGTCGGCAAGGAGGGGAACGTCGCCCACCTGAAGTCCCGTCCGGGCTCCACGTCCGAGATCCGCGGCGGCACGGTGACCATGTACACCGAGAGTCTCAAGGGCAATCTCTTCGGGCTGATCCCCATCGAGTTCACCCCCAACAGCCCGCCGCCCCTGAACGTCCCCTTCGCGTTCTTCACGGACGTCAAGGTCGTCCAGGCGGGCCAGTTCGGCGGCACCCTGACCGTCCCGGGCCTGAAGAACTACATCGGCCCGCCCGAGTAGTCCCCGTAGGCCGCAGTCCCGTAGTCCGCAGTCCCGCAGTCCGCAGTCCCGCAGTCCCGTACGGACGCGCCGAGGGCGGCACCCCGCATCACTGCGGGGTGCCGCCCTCGGCCTCTGTGCGGCAGAGTCGTGCGGTGCGGTGCCTACGGCATCAGTCGCGGGCGCCGCCGCCCAGGTGGTGGACCCGGACCATGTTGGTGGTGCCGGGGACGCCGGGGGGCGAACCGGCGGTGATGACCATGGTGTCGCCGTCGTTGTAGCGCTGGAGCTTGAGCAGCTCGCCGTCCACCAGGTCGACCATCGCGTCGGTGTTGTCCACGTGCGGGACGATGTAGGACTCGACGCCCCAGCTCAGCGTGAGCTGGTTGCGGGTGTTGGCGTCGGTGGTGAAGGCCAGGATCGGCTGGGTCGCGCGGTAGCGCGACAGCCGGCGGGCCGTGTCACCGGACTGGGTGAAGGCGATGAGCGCCTTGCCGCCGAGGAAGTCCGCGATCTCGCAGGCGGCGCGGGCGACGGAGCCGCCCTGGGTACGGGGCTTCTTGCCCGGCACCAGCGGCTGGAGGCCCTTGGAGAGGAGCTCCTCCTCGGCCGCCGCGACGATCTTCGACATCGTCTTGACGGTCTCGATCGGGTAGGCGCCGACCGAGGACTCGGCCGACAGCATGACCGCGTCCGCGCCGTCGAGGATCGCGTTGGCCACGTCGGAGGCCTCGGCGCGGGTCGGCCGGGAGTTGGTGATCATCGACTCCATCATCTGGGTCGCGACGATCACCGGCTTGGCGTTGCGGCGGCACATCTCGATGAGCCGCTTCTGGACCATCGGGACCTTTTCGAGCGGGTACTCGACGGCCAGGTCGCCGCGGGCCACCATCACCGCGTCGAAGGCGTCGACGACGGCCTCCATGTTGGCGACGGCCTGCGGCTTCTCCACCTTGGCGATGACGGGGACCCGGCGGCCCTCCTCGTCCATGACCTTGTGGACGTCCTTGACGTCGTTGGCGTCGCGGACGAAGGACAGGGCGACCATGTCGCAGCCCATCCGCAGGGCGAAGCGGAGGTCGTCGACGTCCTTCTCCGACAGGGCGGGGACGTTGACCGCGGCGCCCGGCAGGTTGATGCCCTTGTGGTCCGAGATGACACCGCCCTCGATGACGATGGTCTTGACCCGCGGGCCCTCGACCTCGGTCACCCGCAGCTCGACGTTGCCGTCGTTGATCAGGACCTGGTCGCCCTTGGAGACGTCACCGGGCAGACCCTTGTAGGTGGTGCCGCAGATGGACTTGTCGCCGGGGACGTCCTCGGTGGTGATGGTGAACTCGTCACCGCGCACCAGCTCGACGGGACCCTCGGCAAAGGTCTCCAGACGGATCTTCGGGCCCTGGAGGTCGGCGAGGACGCCGACGGCGCGCCCGGTGTCCGCGGAGACCTGCCGGACGCGGTCGTACCGCTCCTGGTGTTCTGCCTGGGATCCGTGGCTGAAGTTGAATCGGGCCACGTTCATGCCTGCCTCGATGAGCGCTTTCAGCTGCTCATACGAGTCGACGGCGGGGCCCAGCGTGCAGACGATTTTGGAACGGCGCATGGAGCGGATCCTATCGGTTTGTTTCGCAGCGGAATATTCCGTCTGGTGGAAAGTCCAAGTGACTAGCGGGTAACGAGCGCGTACGCCTGGGTGGCGATCTCCAGTTCCTCATCCGTCGGGACCACGGCCACCGCCACCCGGGCGTACTCCGCCGAGACCAGCCGCGGCTCCGGCGAGCGCACGGCGTTCGCCTGGAGGTCCAGCGCCAGGCCCAGCTCGGCCAGACCCCCCACCGCAGCCTCCCGGACCTGGTGCGCGTTCTCGCCGACCCCGGCCGTGAACGCCACCGCGTCCACCCGCCCGAGCACCGCCGAGTAGGCACCGATGTACTTCTTCAGGCGGTGGACGTACGCGGCGAAGGCCGTCGCCGCCGCCTCGTCTCCCTCGCCCGCGCGCCGCAGCACCTCGCGCATGTCGTTGTCGCCGCACATGCCCAGCAGACCGCTCTTCTTGTTCAGGAGCGAATCGATCTCATCCACCGAGAGGCCGCCCACCCGGGCCAGGTGGAAGATGACCGCCGGATCCAGGTCTCCCGACCGGGTTCCCATGACCAGTCCCTCCAGCGGGGTCAGGCCCATGGAGGTCTCCACGCACACGCCGCCGCGGACGGCGGAGGCGGAGGCCCCGTTGCCCAGGTGCAGCACGATCACGTTCACGTCCTCCACCGGCTTGCCGAGCAGCCCGGCGGTCGCCCGCGAGACGTAGGCGTGGGAGGTGCCGTGGAAGCCGTACCGCCGGATGGCGTACTTGTCGGCCGTCGCCGCGTCGATCGCGTACCGGGCGGCGTACTCCGGGATCGTCGAGTGGAAGGCGGTGTCGAAGACGGCGATCTGCGGGATGTCCCCGCGCAGCCCGCGGGCCACCTCGATGCCCGTCACGTTCGCCGGGTTGTGCAGCGGAGCCAGCGGGATCAGGCTCCGGATCTCCGCCAGCACCTCGTCGTCGATCACGGTCGGCTGCGTGAACCTCGTACCGCCGTGCACCACCCGGTGTCCTACGGCGGCCAGTTCGGGGGAGTCCAGGCCCATCCCGTCGGCGGCGAGCTCCGCCGCGACGGCGCCCAGTGCCTCCTCGTGGTCGGCGATCGGGCCGAGCCGCTCGCGCTTGCCGCCCGCGGCGCCCGGACCGATCAGCGGTTCGTGCACGAGCCGGGAGGTCTCCTCCCCGATGCGCTCCACCAGCCCCACGGCGAGCCGGGAGCGGTCCGCCATGTCGAGGAGCTGGTACTTGACCGACGAGGAGCCGGAGTTGAGGACGAGTACGCGCGATGCGGTCACGGGTGCGGAGCCTTCTCGTGTGGGGGTGGTGACGGTCGTACGGGCGGTCATGCGGAGGGGGCGGGGTCCTGGGGCGGCGTCTGCGCCTGGATCGCGGTGATCGCCACGGTGGTGACGATGTCCTGGACGAGCGCCCCGCGCGAGAGGTCGTTGACCGGCTTGCGCAGACCCTGGAGCACCGGGCCGACCGCGACGGCGCCCGCCGAACGCTGCACGGCCTTGTACGTGTTGTTGCCCGTGTTGAGGTCGGGGAAGATCAGCACCGTCGCCCGCCCCGCGACCTCGGAGTCGGGCAGCTTGGTCGCGGCGACCGAGGGCTCAACGGCGGCGTCGTACTGGATCGGTCCCTCGATCAGCAGGTCGGGGCGCTGCTCGCGGACGATCTCGGTGGCCTTGCGGACCTTGTCCACGTCCGCGCCCGAGCCCGAGGTGCCGGTCGAGTACGAGAGCATCGCGATCCGCGGCTCCACGCCGAAGGCGGCGGCGGTGGCGGCCGACTGGACGGCGATGTCGGCGAGCTGCTCGGCGCCGGGGTCCGGGTTGACCGCGCAGTCGCCGTAGACGAGGACCTGATCGGCCAGGCACATGAAGAAGACCGAGGAGACGATGGAGGCCTCGGGCTTGGTCTTGATGATCTCGAAGGCCGGGCGGATGGTCGCGGCGGTGGAGTGCACCGAGCCGGAGACCATGCCGTCGGCCAGGCCCTCCTGGACCATCAGGGTGCCGAAGTAGTTGGCGTCGGTGACCACGTCGCCGGCCAGCTCGACGGTCATGCCCTTGTGGGCGCGGACCTTGGCGTAGTACTCGGCGAAACGTTCCCGCAGCGGGGACAGCGCCGGGTCGATGAGCTGCGCGCCGGAGATGTCTATGCCGAGGTCGGCGGCCTTCTTCAGGATCGCCTGCTCCTCGCCCAGCAGGGTCAGGTCGCACACACCGCGGCGCAGCACCACGTCCGCGGCGCGCAGCACGCGCTCCTCGGTGCCCTCGGGCAGGACGACGCGGCGCCGCTGGGAGCGGGCCCGCTCCAGCAGCTCGTGCTCGAACATCATCGGCGTGACGCGCTCGGAGCGGGACACCGACAGCAGGTCGCGCAGCTCGCCGGTGTTCACGTGCCGCTCGAACAGGCCGAGTGCGGTCTCCAGCTTGCGCGGGGTCGCGGAGTTCAACCGGCTCTGCAGCGCGAAGAGTTCGGCGGCGGTCGGGAAGCTGTTGCCGGCCACCGACACCACGGGGGTGCCCGGCGCCAGCTTCGAGGCCAGCGTCAGGATGTCCTTGCTGGGGCGCTCGTTCAGGGTCAGCAGCAGACCGGCGATCGGCGGGGTGCCGGAGGTGTGTGCGGCCAGGGCGCCGATGACCAGGTCGGAGCGGTCGCCGGGGGTGACGACCAGGCAGCCCGGGGTCAGGGCGTTCAGGAAGTTCGGCAGCATGGCGCCGCCGAAGACGAAGTCCAGGGCGTCGCGGGCCAGCCCGGCGTCGTCGCCGAGGAGCACCTCGCCGCCGAGCGCCCGGGTGATCTGCGCGACGGTCGGCGCGGACAGCGACTTGTCGTCCGGCAGCACGTAGCAGGGGACGGGCAGCCGGGCGGCCAGCCGCTCGGCTATGGCGTCCCGGTCCTCGGCGGCCACCCGGTTGACGACCATCGCGACGACGTGGCAGCCCAGGCTCTCGTAGGCGCGGTAGGCGTTGCGGGTCTCGGCGCGCACGGCGTCGGCGGGGTGCTTGGTGCCGCCCACGACGGGAACGACGACCGCCCCGAGCTCGTTGGCCAGGCGGGCGTTGAGCGCCAGCTCGTCGGGGAGGTTGGTGTCGGCGTAGTCGGTGCCGAGGACCAGCATGACCTCGTAGTCGCGGGCCACCCGGTGGAAGCGGTCCACCAGCTGGGAGACCAGCTCGTCGGTGCCCTTCTCGGCGAGGAGGACGGAGGCCTCCCGGTACTCCATGCCGTAGGCCGTACCGGCGTCCTGGTCGATCCGGTAGCGGGCCTTCAGCAGGTCGAAGAGCCGGTCGGGTCCGTCGTGGAGCAACGGCCGGTAGACGCCGACCCGGCCCGTCTGCCGGGTGAGGAGCTCCATGATCCCCAGCTCGACGACCTGCCGGCCGTCCCCCCGCTCGATACCGGTCACGTACACGCTGCGCGTCACGCGTGCTCTCCCGTCCCTGCTGCGAATGTCTGATTGATGTGCCTTGACCTCTTGACAATACCTCCGCCAGTGGTTAGGACGCCCGCCGGGAAAAAGGCCTGGCGGGGAGGGTCGAAGGGCCCGGTGGCCGGAGTATCAGAAGACGCGGGCCACCCCCGGCCCGTGGAACAATCGGACAGGCTTCACCATTACGCCCTTCATTTGTACGGCAGGAGACACAGGACGATGCGTATCGGAGTTCTCACCGCAGGCGGCGACTGCCCCGGCCTGAACGCTGTCATCCGTTCGGTCGTACACCGTGCCCTGGTCGGTCACGGCGACGAGGTCATCGGCTTCGAGGACGGTTTCAAGGGCCTCCTGGACGGCCATTACCGGCCCCTCGACATCAATGCCGTCAGCGGCATCCTCGCCCGGGGCGGCACGATCCTGGGGTCGGCCCGCATGGAGCGCGCCCGCCTGCACGAAGCCGCCGAGAACGCCCAGGAATTGGCGAAGCGCTACGGCATCGACGCCCTCATCCCGATCGGCGGCGAGGGCACCCTGACCGCCTCCCGGATGCTGTCGGACGCGGGGATGCCGGTCGTCGGCGTGCCGAAGACCATCGACAACGACATCTCGTCCACCGACCGCACCTTCGGCTTCGACACCGCCGTCATGGTCGCCACCGAGGCCATCGACCGCCTCAAGACCACCGCCGAGTCGCACCAGCGCGTCATGGTGGTCGAGGTCATGGGGCGCCACGCGGGCTGGATCGCCCTGGAGTCCGGCATGGCCGGCGGCGCCCACGGGATCTGCCTGCCGGAGCGGCCCTTCGAGGTGGACGCCCTGGTGAAGATGGTGGAGGAACGATTCTCCCGCGGTAAGAAGTTTGCCGTCATCTGCGTCGCCGAGGGCGCGCACCCGGCCGAGGGCTCCATGCCGTACGAGAAGGGCGCGATCGACCAGTACGGCCACGAGCGCTTCGCCGGCATCGGCAACCGCCTCGCCGTCGAGCTGGAGCACCGCCTGGGCAAGGAGGCCCGCCCGGTCATCCTCGGCCACGTCCAGCGCGGCGGCACCCCCACCGCCTACGACCGGGTGCTCGCGACCCGCTTCGGCTGGCACGCCGTGGAGGCCGTCCACCGCGGCGACTTCGGCAACATGACCGCCCTGCGCGGCACGGACATCGTGATGGCCCCGCTGGCCGAGGCGGTCACCGAGCTGAAGACCGTCCCCGAGGACCGCATGTACGAGGCCGAGTCGGTCTTCTGAACCGCCCCGGACGGGACCTGCGGCCCCCGGGGCAGGGACTTCCGCCCCGGATCGCGCCGCCGAACGGCCCCGGCCCGTCCCCGTGAGGGACGGGCCCGGGGCCGTTCGCCGTCGCGGGGGCGCCGTGCGGCCCGCCCCTACGCCGCACCGCCCGCCAGGCGCCAGAACCGGTCCACGATCTCCGCGAGGAACTCCCGCCCCGAGTCGCCGCTCCCGGCCTCGCCCTCGCCGCCGCCCCAGCTCAGGGTCGCCACCATCCGCGACTGGTACTCCCCGTGCAGCTGGTCCAGCACCCGTTCCAGGTGGGCCTTGGGGATCGGCAGCAGTTTGCCCAGCGGCTTCACGTACGCCTGCCAGCGCGTGGTGACCGCGCTGCGCAGCAGCTCGGCGAGCTCCTCCTGCTTGCCGGTCGCCGTCACGAACTGGGCGAGCGTCAGGCTCAGCAGGCCCGCGAGCGCCGCGGACTGCCGTTCGTTGCCCCGCCAGCGCCCGGTGTCCTCCATCTTCTGGTAGGAGTTCGTCTCCAGGCCGACCCGCCGGGCCAGCTCCTCGGCGGTCAGCCCCCTGGAGATCCGGTGCTCCCGCAAGGTGACCGGCTCGGCGAGCAGCTCCCCGGGTGAGCACCACAGGACGCCTGCGAGAGCGGTGAGTTCGGCGGAAGAGGGCGATATCTCGCCACGTTCCCACGCCATCACGGTCTCGGGCGTGACGAGCAGTCCGTACTGGGCGCGGAGGCCATAGGCGACATGACCGGGCGCCATGCCCAGGGCCGCGCGCAGGCGACGCGCGGCGGGGGCATTGAAAGGTGGGCTGGAGTGCACATGGCACACCGTAGAAGTGGCTGGGGCATGGCGACTACAGACCGAACAAACAAGCCCATAACTCGTAGGAAAGTCCTATGAAGTTCAGGGCATTAGTCGGTTTTCTTAGCGACTGTCCGGTAATCGGTTCCACCGTAAGATCCATTCCCGGGATACGGTTCCAGCCATTGCCCGTCGGCGCAAGACCCGTGACACCGCTCACACCCCGTGAACCAGTCGCCACTCCCGTACGTGATCCATACCGGGGACCCCTCGCATACGGGGGTGGCGAGGGGTCCCGCACCACCTCTTGCCTTGACGTCCGCGTCAAGGATTACCGTCGGGACATGCGCATCGGCGAACTGGCCGAGCGGGCCGGGACCAGTACCCGGACGCTCAGGTACTACGAGTCGCGGGGACTGCTGCCCGCGCGGCGGGACGGCAACGGCTACCGGACCTACGACGAGGACGACCTGCGGCTGCTTCGCCAGATCCGCATGCTCCAGGACTTCGGGTTCGAGCTGGAGGAGACCCGGCCCTTCGTGGACTGCCTGCGCGCCGGGCATCCGGCCGGGGACTCCTGCCCGGCTTCGCTCGCCGTGTACCGGCGCAAGCTCGCCGAGCTGGACGGCCTGATCGGCCAGCTGACCGGCGTACGCGAACAGGTCGCGCGGCAGCTGGCCGGCGCCGAGGAGGCCGCCGGTGCGGCCGCGCCGCCGCGCTGCGAGATGACGGGCTGACCTGCCCGCGGGCACGGCGACCAGCAGCACGAACCCGGCGACCCACATCACGAACGAGAGGGGAAACGACATGGTGCGCGCACAAGGCGTGGCGGAAGTGACCGACGAGGACTTCGAGGCCGAGGTGCTGGGGGAGCGGGGACGGCCCGTCCTCGTGGAGTTCACCGCGGACTGGTGCGGCCCCTGCCGCCAGCTCGCGCCCGTCCTGTCCGCGGTGGCCGCCGAGGAGGCCGGCCGCCTCAAGGTCGTGCAGATCGACGCGGACAGCAACCCCGGGACCGTCGCGCGGTACGGGGTGCTGTCCATGCCGACCCTGCTCGTCTTCCGCGACGGCGAGCCCGTGAAGCAGATGATCGGGGCCCGGGCCAAGCGCAAGCTCCTCCAGGAACTGGAGGAGGAGCGGGAGGCCGCCGCTACGGCCTGAGCCAGACCGTCGCCAGGGGCGGGAGGGTCATCCGCAGGCTCGCCGGCCGGCCCTGCGCCGGCACCGGCTCCGGCCGCAGCGGCTGCGCGTGGTGGACGCCGCTGCCGCCGTAGGCCTGGTGGTCGGTGTTGAGCACCTCCCGCCACAGCGGCACCTCCTCGGGCACCCCGATGCGGTAGCCGTGCCGGACCACCGGCGAGAAGTTCGACACCGCGAGCAGCTGCGACCCGTCCTGCGCGTACCGCAGGAAGGCGAACACGTTGTCCTCCGCCGCGTCCGCCTCCACCCAGGCGAAGCCCTCCGGCACCGTGTCCCGCTCCCACAGCGCGGGCGCCGCCGTGTACGCGCGGTTCAGGTCGCGCACGAGGGTGCGCACCCCCCGGTGGTCGGCGGCCGCGGGGTAGGACTCGTCCAGCAGCCACCAGTCCGGCCCGTACACCTCCGACCACTCCGAACCCTGGGCGAACTCCTGCCCCATGAACAGCAGTTGCTTGCCGGGGTGCGCCCACATGAAGCCCAGGTACGCCCGGTGCGCGGCCCGCCGCTGCCACCAGTCCTCCCCGGGCATCCGCGACACCAGCGAGCCCTTGCCGTGCACCACCTCGTCGTGCGAGATCGGCAGCACGTAGTTCTCGCTGAACGCGTAGATCATCCCGAAGGTCATGTCGTGGTGGTGGTACTTGCGGTGCACCGACTCCTTCGACATGTAGCGCAGGGTGTCGTGCATCCAGCCCATGTTCCACTTCAGCCCGAAGCCGAGACCGCCGCAGTCCGTCGGCCGCGTCACGCCCTCCCAGGCGGTGGACTCCTCCGCGATGGTCACCACCCCGGGGCAGCGCCGGTACACGGTGGCGTTCATCTCCTGGAGCAGCGCCACGGCGTCCAGGTTCTCCCGTCCGCCGTGCTCGTTGGGCGTCCACTCGCCCTCGCCGCGCGAGTAGTCGAGGTAGAGCATCGAGGCCACCGCGTCCACGCGCAGCCCGTCCACGTGGAACTCCTCGCACCAGTACACGGCGTTGGCGACGAGGAAGTTGCGGACCTCCTTGCGGCCGTAGTCGAACTCCAGCGTCCCCCAGTCCGGGTGCGCGGCCCGCCGCGGGTCCTGGTGCTCGTACAGCGGCCGCCCGTCGAACTCGGCGAGGGCCCAGTCGTCGCGCGGGAAGTGCGCCGGCACCCAGTCGACGATCACCCCGATCCCCGCCCGGTGCAGCGCGTCCACCAGGCAGCGGAAGTCGTCCGGGGTGCCCATCCGCGAGGTCGGCGCGTAGAAGCCGGTGACCTGGTACCCCCACGAGCCGCCGAAGGGGTGCTCGGCGACCGGCATCAGCTCCACGTGCGTGAAGCCCAGCTCCTTCACGTAGGCCGGGAGCTGCTCCGCCAGCTGCCGGTACGAGAGCCCGGGCCGCCAGGACGCCAGGTGCACCTCGTACACCGACAGGGGGGCCTGGTGCGCCGGGCGGGCGCCCCGCTCCGCCATCCACCGCTCGTCCTGCCACACGTACCGCGAGGCGGCGACCACCGAGGCGTTCGCCGGGGGGACCTCCGCCGACCGGGCCATCGGGTCGGCGCGCAGGGTGTGGCTGCCGTCGGGCCGGGTGATGTCGTACTTGTACAGCGCGCCCTCGGCCACGCCCGGCAGGAAGAGCTCCCACACCCCGGTCGAACCCAGGGAGCGCATCGGGTAGGCGACGGAGTCCCAGTACGAGAAGTCACCGGTGACCCGGACCCCCTGGGCGTTCGGCGCCCACACCGTGAACCGGGTGCCCGCCACCCCCTGGTGCTCCATGGGCTCGGACCCGAGCGCCTTCCACAGCTGCTCGTGCCGGCCCTCACCGATCAGGTGCAGGTCCAGCTCGCCCAGCGCGGGCAGGAACCGGTACGGGTCGTGGATCTCGATCTCGTCGCTGTCGTACGTGACCAGCAGCCGGTAGTCGGGCACCCCGGCGAGCGGCAGGAGCCCGGAGAACAGCCCGTCGCCGTCGTCGAGGAGCTCGGCGCGCAGCCCCTTGGCCACGACGGTGACCGCCTTGGCGTACGGGCGCAGCACGCGGAAGGCCACCCCGCCCCGCTGGGCGCGGGCGCCCAGCACGGCGTGCGGATCGTGGTGGCGGCCCTCCAGCAGCCGGGTCCGTTCGTCACCGCCGAGGGCGGGCGCCGGCCGGAGCCCGTGCGCGGGAGCCCTCCGGGTGCGTGGCGCCGGCGCCTTGGGTTTGCGCGCCGCCGCGACCGGCGCTCCGCGGCCCGGAGCCGCGGCCGGAGCCGGGGCAGCGGGGGCGGCCGGTGCCGGGGACGGCGAGGTGGTGGACGGGGACTGACGGGCGGGGCTCACGTGTGCGGCCTCCTAGGCGGCTGCGGGCGGGGGTGGGGGGAGAGGGAGGAGAAGCCTTCACCGGAACCAGGACCAGAACCGGAACCGGCACCGGAACCGGGACCCGGACCGGCCCCGGTGGCCGGCCCCGGGCGGGCGACGGACCCCGGGCCCGGCATGGCCCGGCCGAAGCTCCGGTCCGTGCCGGAGGCGAGCCGCCGGATCGCGGCCATCGGCACGTGCAGTCGGGGCGGTGCCGGGACTCGTACCGGGCCTCGTACACCGCCTTGTCGGTCTCGTACGCCCGCAGCAGTACGGGGTCCTCCCGCGGGTCGCGCCCGGTGGTGCGGGCGTAGCCCTCGCAGAAGGCGGTCCGGCAGTCGTCCGCCCAGGCGGGGGCGAACGGCCGGTGCGAGCGGGCGGCGTAGTCGAAGGAGCGCAGCATCCCGGCGATGTCGCGCACGGCCGGTTCGGGGCGGCGCCGGTCGGCCAGCGGCCGGGCCGGCTCGCCCTCGAAGTCGATCAACGACCAGGAGCCGTCCAGGGTGCGCAGGGTCTGCCCCAGATGGAGGTCCCCGTGGATCCGCTGGGCGGCGACCCCCGCCCCGCGGGAGGCGGCCAGTGCGTCGAAGGCCCCCCGCAGCCCCGCCTCGTAGGGCCGCAGCGCGGGCACCTCGCGGGCGGTGGCCGCCAGGCGCGCCGTCATCCCGGCGGCGAGCCGGGCGGTCTGCTCGGGGCCGAGCGCGAGCGTGGGCAGGGTGCCCGCCAGCGCGCTGTGCACCTCGGCGGTGGCCCGGCCGAGGGCGTTCGCCTCGGCGGTGAAGTCCTCCCCGGCCCCCAGCCGGCGCAGCGCCAGTTGCCAGCCGTCGTCGGAGCCGCGCAGGTACGGCTGGAGGACGCCCAGGGTCAGCGGTTCGCTGCCGGGCAGCTCGGCCTCGTACCAGGCGACGGGCGCCGGGACGCGGGCGCAGCCGGCGGTGGCCAGCGCCCTGGGCAGCTCCAGGTCGGGGTTGACCCCGGGGCCGACCCGGCGGAACACCTTGAGGATGAACGAATCTCCGTAGATGAGGGACGAGTTGGTCTGCTCCCCGGACAGCGGCCGGGGGACCAGCCCCGCCGGTACGTGAGCCTGCGGGTCCCGGTCGAAGCGGAGCGGGCCGAGGGTGCCGGGGGAGCGCAGCCGCTCCAGCAGCATCGCCGCCAGCCGGGGGTCGCCGAGGGCCTCGTACACGGCCCGGCCGGCGTACGGGCCGTCCTCGGGGTGGCCGATCAGGGTGGGTGCGAGCGCGGGCGGCAGGGACGGGCGGATGCCCAGCAGCAGTTGGTAGCAGTCCCCGTCCACGTCGAGGAGCAGGTGCAGCAGTCCGGGGGTGGAGCCCGGGGGCAGCAGTTCGGCGGCCGAGACGGCCCTGAGCCTGCTGATGGTGCGGCCCTTGCCCGCGAACCAGCGCTGTGCGGGCAGCCAGGCCCGCAGCATCGGTTCCAGCGGGCCGATCCCGGCGGCCCGGTCGGCCGCCAGTCGGCTCCGGGCGGATGCAGCCTCCGACATGGCGTCGCGTCCTTTCCCCGGGCCGTCACAGAATGCGCAGAGTGTCCCGGATGTGCGGCAGTTGCTTCTCCGGCGTGTGCGAGTGTCGGGTCAGGATGATCCGTACAGGGGCGGGCGGTTGACCCATTCGAGCTGCCCGCCCCTCATCGTTCGGGGCTGCCGGCCGGCTATTCGGCTCGCGGCTCGGCCCGTTGTTCGGATCGCAGCCGGAACCAGTAGAAGCCGTGTCCCGCCAGGGTCAGCAGGTACGGCCACTCGCCGATCGGCGGGAAGCGCACATCACCCGTGAGCTCCACCGGGACCCGCCCGTTGAACGACCGCAGATCCAGCTCGGTGGGCTGCGCGAAGCGCGAGAAGTTGTGCACGCACAGCACCAGGTCGTCCCCGAACTCGCGCAGGAAGGCGAGCACCGCCGGGTTGGACGAGGGCAGTTCGGTGTACGAACCGAGTCCGAAGGCGGGGTTCGCCTTGCGGATCTCGATGAGTCGGCGGGTCCAGTGCAGCAGTGAGGAGGGCGATGCCATCGCGGCCTCGACATTGGTGACCTGGTACCCGTAGACCGGGTCCATGATGACGGGCAGGTTCAGCCTGCCCGGATCGCAGGAGGAGAAACCGGCGTTGCGGTCCGGGGTCCACTGCATGGGGGTGCGGACGCCGTCGCGGTCACCCAGCCAGATGTTGTCGCCCATGCCGATCTCGTCGCCGTAGTAGAGCACCGGCGAGCCCGGCAGCGACAACAGCAGGGCGGTGAACAGCTCCATCTGGTTGCGGTCGTTGTCCAGGAGCGGGGCGAGGCGGCGCCGGATGCCGATGTTGGCCCGCATCCGCGGGTCCTTGGCGTACTCGGCGTACATGTAGTCGCGCTCTTCGTCCGTGACCATTTCGAGGGTGAGCTCGTCGTGGTTGCGCAGGAAGATGCCCCACTGGCAGCGGTCCGGGATCGCCGGGGTCTTGGCCAGGATCTCGGAGACGGGGTAGCGGGACTCTCTCCGTACGGCCATGAAGATGCGCGGCATGACGGGGAAGTGGAAGGCCATGTGGCACTCGTCCCCGCCCTTCGCGAAGTCGCCGAAGTAGTCGACCACGTCCTCGGGCCACTGGTTGGCCTCGGCGAGCAGGACGGTGTCCGGGTAGTGCGCGTCGATCTCGGCCCGCACCCGCTTCAGCAGTTCGTGCGTGCGGGGCAGGTTCTCGCAGTTCGTCCCCTCCTCGGCGTACAGGTACGGGACGGCGTCGAGCCGGAATCCGTCGATGCCGAGGTCCAGCCAGAACCTGAGGGCGGAGACGATCTCCTCCTGCACGGCCGGGTTCTCGAAGTTCAGGTCCGGCTGGTGCGAGAAGAAGCGGTGCCAGTAGTACTGCTTGCGTAGCGGGTCGTACGTCCAGTTCGAGGTCTCGGTGTCGACGAAGATGATGCGGGCGTCCTGGTACTGCTTGTCGTTGTCGGCCCACATGTAGTAGTCGCCGTACGGCCCCTCGGGGTCCTTGCGCGACTGCTGGAACCACTCGTGCTGGTCGCTCGTGTGGTTCATGACGAAGTCGATGATCACCCGCATGCCGCGGTGGTGCGCGGCGTCCACGAACTCCACGAAGTCGGCGAGGTCGCCGAACTCGGGGAGTACGGAGGTGTAGTCGGAGACGTCGTAGCCCCCGTCGCGCAGGGGTGAGGCGAAGAACGGGGGCAGCCAGAGGCAGTCGACGCCGAGCCACTGGAGGTAGTCCAGTTTCGCGGTGAGC
Organism: Streptomyces sp. NPDC048255; assembly: GCF_040652415.1. Classification (NCBI taxonomy): domain Bacteria; kingdom Bacillati; phylum Actinomycetota; class Actinomycetes; order Kitasatosporales; family Streptomycetaceae; genus Streptomyces; species Streptomyces sp. NPDC048255. The sequence goes on along the minus strand of NZ_JBEZMA010000004.1, from coordinate 257,966 downwards.
CCCTTGAGGTCCCCGACGCCGTCTCCGTTGCTGTCGTGGAAGGAGCGGACGAGGACCTCGTAGAAGACGGCCCGCTTGAACCAGTCGGGGTCGCGGTCCTTGGCGGGGGTGTCCTCGAAGGTGTCGGGGACGGGATCGTTGATCATCATGTGGTGGGTGACCCTCCGGTGGGCGGGGACGGTCGCAGAGCGGAAAGTACGTGCGCGGGCGTGCGGCCCGGCTCTAGGCGCACGTAGTTCGCCCTGCCCCAGTGATAGGTATCGCCGGTGAGCTCGTCGCGCACCGCGAGGGACCCGTGCCAGTCGAGGCCGAGTACCGGCATGTCCAACGAGACCGTCGCCTCCTGGGTGTGGTGCGGATCGAGGTTGACGACCACCAGTACGGAATTGGGTCCGGCGTGCTTCGAATAGGCGATCACCTGTTCGTTGTCGGTCGGGTGGAAGTGGATGTCGCGCAGCTGCTGGAGGGCGGGGTTGCGGCGGCGCAGCCGGTTCAGGGAGGTGATCAGCGGGGCGATCGTGCGGCCCTCGCGGTCGGCCGCCGACCAGTCCCGCGGCCGGAACTCGTACTTCTCCGAGTTCAGGTACTCCTCGCTGCCCTCCCGCACCGGGGTGTTCTCGCAGAGCTCGTACCCGGCGTAGACCCCCCAGGAGGGCGACAGCGTGGCGGCGAGCACGGCCCGCACCTCGAAGGCGGGGCGCCCGCCGTGCTGGAGGTACTCGTGGAGGATGTCGGGCGTGTTCACGAAGAAGTTCGGCCGCATCACGGAGGCCGAGCGGTCGCCGGACAGCTCGGTCAGGTACTCGGTGAGCTCGGCCTTGGTGTTGCGCCAGGTGAAGTACGTGTACGACTGCTGGAAGCCGACGGCCGCGAGGGCGCGCATCATCGCCGGGCGGGTGAAGGCCTCGGCCAGGAAGATCACGTCGGGGTCGGACTTGTTGATGTCCGCGATCACCTTCTGCCAGAAGACCACCGGCTTGGTGTGCGGGTTGTCGACCCGGAAGATGCGGACGCCGTGCGCCATCCAGTACCGCAGGATCCGGACCGTCTCCTCGACGATGCCGGCCATGTCGGTGTCGAAGTGGATCGGGTAGATGTCCTGGTACTTCTTCGGGGGGTTCTCGGCGTACGCGATCGTCCCGTCGGCGCGGTGGCGGAACCACTCCGGGTGCTTCTCCACCCAGGGGTGGTCGGGGGAGCACTGGAGGGCGAAGTCGAGCGCGATCTCCAGGTGCAGCTCGCGGGCGCGCGCGACGAAGGCATCGAAGTCCTCGATGGTGCCGAGGTCCGGGTGGACGGCGTCGTGCCCGCCTTCCGTGGAACCGATGGCCCAGGGCACGCCCGGGTCCCAACTCCCCGCCGACAGCGTGTTGTTCGGGCCCTTGCGGTAGGTGCTGCCGATGGGGTGGATCGGCGGCAGGTACACCACGTCGAAGCCCATCGCGGCGACCGCGGGCAGCCGGTCGGCGGCGGTCCGGAAGGTCCCGCTGATCGGCACCTCCCCGGCGTCGACCAAGGCCCCCTCGGACCGCGGGAACAGCTCGTACCAGGAGCCGAAGAGGGCCCGCTTGCGCTCGACCAGCAGCGGCAGGGCCTTCGCGGAGGTGACCAGCTCCCGGTACGGGCGCCGCGCGAGCGCCGCGTCCACCTCGGGGGCGAGGGCGGCCGCGTACCGGTCGGCGACCTCGGCGTCCTCGTTTCGCATGGCCTCGGCCGCGGCCAGCACGGCCTCGCGGCCGTCGCGCTTGGGGATCCGGGCCCCGGCGCGCGCGTAGAGCTCGGCGCCCTCCAGCAGGACGAGCCCGGTGTCGATCCCGGCGGGGATCTTGATCGCCGCATGGGCCCGCCAGGTGGCCACCGGGTCGCTCCACGCCTCGACGGCGTACGTCCACCTCCCCTCGGCCTCGGCGGACACCCGGGCCCCCCACCGGTCGGTACCGGGGGCGAGCTCGCGCATGGGCACGGGGGGCCGCAGCCGCCCGCTCGGATCTCGGAGCACGACATGGGCGGCCACGGCGTCGTGTCCCTCACGGAACACGGTGGCGGAGATCTCGAAGACCTCGTCCACGACCGCCTTGGCGGGTCTGGCGCCGCAGTCGACGGCGGGGCGGACGTCCAGCACGGGAATGCGACCGATCATGATGGGATCACCTGGGGGCAGTTCGCAGGGCTCGGTGACAACAGCGCAGCCGGGGAACCGGCTGGTCGTGCACGCTCTGTTCGCTCTGTTTCTAGCCGCTCGGAAGACGGCTGGGCTGCGGGCATGGCCGCTCCTGTCCGCGTTCACTCGGGTGGCGGGGAGAGGTTGGGGGCGGGTGCGCCGTGCGTGTACCGCGCGTACCCGGTGAGCCCTTCCCACTCTCGCCCCGCCCAATCCGGGCGCCTGGTTAACTACTCGTACGTAGTGGCACGGGCAATATGAAGCCCCGGGTCGACATCCGGCGGGGCTCCGTCAAGTCGGACAGGACTACCTGATGTGGGTACGGACATCAGGCGTCACATCCACCTCCCGGGTCCCTCCCGTGCCCCGATTCACCTTCCGCCGCCCACCGCAACACCCGCTCGGTCGGCCACCGTTCCCGACCGGTTCGGCGAGCCCGTGAGAGTCCGGAGGGCGGTTCCGTCCCCGGGCCGGCCGATCCGCCGCGGGGCCGTGGAAGGGCAGGGGAAGGGCAGCGGGAGGGCAGGGGAAGGGCAGCGGGAGGGCAGGGGGAGGGCAGGGGCCGGGCCGGGGCGCCATGGTCGGCGGAGGCCGTCCTCGCTAGCCTTCCGGGGGTGATGCGCGGGTGCACAGCGTGGTGCGGCCGCTCCGATCCGCAATCCCCTGCGAAGGTGGAACACGTGAAGGCTATCCGTCGATTCACCGTGCGCCCCGTCCTCCCGGAGACCCTGCTGCCGCTCACCGACCTCGCGCACAACCTGCGCTGGTCGTGGCACGCGGAGACCCGCGAACTCTTCCAATCCGTCGATCCCGAGGGCTGGCAGGCCGCCGACGGCGACCCCGTCCGGCTCCTCGGCGCCGTGTCCGCCGCCCGGCTGGCGGAGCTGTCCGGCGACCGCCGGTTCCTGCGGCGGCTCGCCGTCGTCGCCGCCGACCTCGATGACTACCTGAACGGCGGGAGGTGGTACCAGGGACACGAGTCCGAAGGTGCCCTGCCCGCCGGGATCGCCTATTTCTCCCCCGAGTTCGGCATCACCGCCGCCCTGCCCCAGTACTCCGGCGGGCTCGGGATCCTCGCCGGGGACCACCTGAAGGCCGCCAGCGACCTCGGTGTCCCCCTCATCGGCGTGGGACTGCTGTACCGCCACGGCTACTTCCGCCAGTCGCTCTCCCGCGACGGCTGGCAGCAGGAGCACTACCCCGTACTCGACCCCAACGAGCTGCCCCTCGCCCTGGTTCGCCAGGAGGACGGCACCCCCGCCCGGGTCTCGCTGACCCTGCCCGGCGGCCGCGCCCTGCACGCGCACGTCTGGCAGGCCCGCGTCGGCCGTGTGCCCCTGCTGCTCCTGGACTCCGACGTCGAGGACAACGACACCGCCGCCCGCGAGGTGACCGACCGGCTCTACGGCGGCGGCAGCGACCACCGGCTGCTCCAGGAGATGCTCCTCGGCATCGGCGGAGTCCGCGCCGTCCGCCTCTACTGCGCCCTGACCGGCCACCCCGACCCCGAGGTCTTCCACACCAACGAGGGCCACGCCGGCTTCCTCGGACTCGAACGCATAAGGGAACTGGAACGGGAGCGGGGCCTCGGCTTCGACGCCGCCGTCGAGGCGGTCCGCGCCGGGACGGTCTTCACCACGCACACCCCCGTCCCCGCCGGCATCGACCGCTTCGAGCGCGCCCTGGTCGCCCGGCACTTCGGAGAGGGCGGGGAACTGGACGGAGTACCGGTCGAGCGGATCCTCGAACTCGGCGCCGAGTCCTATCCCGGCGGCGACCCCGGCGTGTTCAACATGGCCGTCATGGGGCTGCGCCTGGCCCAGCGGGCCAACGGGGTGTCCACCCTGCACGGCTCGGTCAGCCGGGGGATGTTCGCCGGGCTGTGGCCGGGCTTCGACGCCGCCGACGTGCCCATCACCTCGGTGACCAACGGGGTGCACGCCCCGACCTGGGTGGCCCCCGAGGTCGTCCGGCTCGGCGTCCGGCAGATCGGCGCCGGCCGCACCGAGGACGCCCTCTCGGTCGGCGGCTCCCAGCGCTGGGACGCGGTCGCGGACATCCCCGACCAGGACGTCTGGGACCTGCGCCGGGTGCTGCGCGAGCAGCTGGTGCAGGAGGTACGGGACCGGCTGCGGGCCTCCTGGCGCCAGCGCGGGGCCGCGGACGCCGAACTGGGCTGGGTGGACTCCGTACTCGACCCGGACGTGCTCACCATCGGCTTCGCCCGGCGCGTGCCCTCGTACAAGCGGCTGACGCTGATGCTGCGCGACCCGGAGCGGCTGCGCAGGCTGCTGCTGGACCCGGACCGGCCCGTGCAGATCGTGGTCGCCGGCAAGGCGCACCCGGCCGACGACGGCGGGAAGCGGCTCGTGCAGGAGCTGGTGCGCTTCGCGGACGACCCGCGGGTGCGCCACCGGATCGTCTTCCTGCCCGACTACGGCATGGCCATGGCGCAGAAGCTCTACCCGGGCTGCGACGTCTGGCTGAACAATCCGCTGCGTCCGCTGGAGGCGTGCGGGACGAGCGGGATGAAGGCCGCGCTCAACGGCTGCCTCAACCTGTCCGTGCTGGACGGCTGGTGGGACGAGTGGTTCGAGCCCGACTTCGGCTGGGCCATCCCGACCGCCGACGGGCTCGGGGCCGACGAGGACCGCCGGGACGACCTGGAGGCGACCGCGCTCTACGAGCTGATCGAGGGCCGGGTCGCACCCCGGTTCTACGACCGGACCGGGGGCACCGGGCTGCCCGTGCGGTGGATCGAGATGGTCCGGCGCACGCTGGTCTCGCTGGGGCCCAAGGTGCTGGCGGGGCGGATGGTGCGCGAGTACGTGGAGCGGCTGTACGCGCCGGCCGCGCTCGCCCACCGGGCCCTGACCGCCGGGGCGGCCCGGGACCTCGCCTGGTGGAAGGGACGGGTCCGGGCGGCCTGGCCGCGGGTCACCGTCGAGCACGTGGAGGCCCTGGCCGCCGCGCCCGTCAACGGCACCGCCGAACTCGGGGCCACGCTCACGCTGCGGGTGCGGGTGTCACTGGACGCGCTCGCGCCCGACGACGTGGAGGTGCAGGCCGTCGCCGGCCGGGTGGACCCGCAGGACGTGATCCGGGACGCGCGGACCTTCCCGCTCAAGCCGGCCGCCGGTCCCGACCTGGAGGGCCGCTGGGTGTACGAGGGCCCGCTCGCCCTCGACCGCACGGGGCCGTTCGGCTACACCGTACGCATCCTGCCCGCGCACCCGCTGCTGGCGACCCCGGCCGAACTGGGCCTGGTCGTGGGCCCGGCGCCGGGGGAGGGGGGTCCGGGAGACGGCGTGGTCCTGCGCTGAGCCGCCGCTTCGACGACACGACCTGGAGGACGGGCGGCGGGTCCACCGGCCGCCCGTCCTCCACCACCAAAGCCTGGATCAAGGCTCGGTCGAGGGGGTCCGGCTCCACTGGGTCCATGGATTTCCGTCATCCCAGGCACCTCGCTGGCGGAGATCAGCCGGAAACCCGCTTCCAGGTGCGGGATCGAGGCCCGTGCCTGAGACCTTGGGGCCGCCGGGACCGGGATCCGGCCCGACCCCCGAGGAGAGAACCATGCGCAAGTGGCTGCCGCTGACGGCGGTGTGCCTCGGGGCCTTCATGCTCCTGGTCGACGTCACGATCGTGACCGTCGCCCTGCCCGACATGGCCGCCGACCTGGACACCTCGTTCGCCGGGCTCCAGTGGGTGCTGGACGTGTATGCCCTGGCCCTGGCCGCCCTGCTGCTCGGCGCGGGCGCCCTCGCCGACCGGATCGGCCGCCGGCGCCTCTACCTCGCGGGGATCGGGGTCTTCGCCCTCGCCTCGCTCGCCTGCGGCCTGGCCGGCGGCCCGGCCGCGCTGATCGCCTTCCGCGCCGTCCAGGGGGTGGGCGGCGCCGCCATGTTCGCCACCACCATGGCCCTGCTCAGCGGGGCCTACCAGGGCCGCGACCGCGGGATCGCCTTCGGCGTCTGGGGCGCGGTCAACGGCGCCGCCGCCGCGGCCGGGCCGGTCATCGGCGGGCTGCTCACCGAGCAGTTCGGCTGGCGCTGGATCTTCTACATCAACCTGCCCGTCTGCGCACTGGCCGTCTACGTCACCCTCAAGGCGGTCGGCGAGTCCCGCGATCCGCACGCCAAGGGCCTGGACCTGCCGGGCACGGCCACCTTCACCGCGGGCGCCGCCGCCCTCACGTACGGCCTGATCCGGGCCGGCGAGCACGGCTGGACCGAGCCCGCCACCCTCGGTGTCATCGGCCTGGGCGCCGCCTGCTTCGCAGCCTTCGTCCTCGTCGAACGGCGCAGCTCCCGTCCGATGCTGGACCTCTCGCTCTTCCGCAGCCCGGTCTTCGTCGCGGTGATGGCGTCCGCCCTGCTGCTGTCCGGGGCGGCGTTCTCGTACCTCATGTACGTGTCCCTGTGGCTCCAGTCCGCCGAGGGGATGGGCCCGGTGGACGCGGGCCTGGTGCTGGTGCCGCTGAGCCTGGCCTCCTTCGTCGCGTCGGCGCTGGCGGGCCGGCTGCTGCACGAGGCCCCCGCCCGGCTGACCATCGGCGGCGGACTGCTGCTGATCGGCGCGGGCGCGCTGCTCCAGGCGTGGCTGCTGGACGCCGGCGACGGCTGGCCGGCCCTGATGCCGGGGATGGTGGTGGCCGGGGTGGGCGTGGGCGTCGCGATCCCGCCGCTGGCCGCCGCCGCGATGGCCGCCGTGGCCCCGGGCCGGGCGGGCATGGCCGGTGGCGCGCTGAACACCGCGCGGCAGCTGGGCATGGCCCTGGGGATCGCGGTGCTCGGCGCGGTCTTCCAGTCCGGGCTGGCGGACGGGCTCGACGGCTCGGGCCGGCCGCCGGGCACGGCCGGGGCGCTGGCCTCCGGCAGGGCGGGGGAGCTGCTGGCGGCGTCCGACGGCGCCCGGGGCTGGGTGGAGGCGGCCTTCGCGAGCGGGCTGCGGGAGGTGTTCGTGGTCGCGGGGGTGATGGGGCTGCTGGGTGCGCTGGTGCTGGTGGTGCTGGTCCGCCCGGCCGCCGCGGGCCGGGCCGCCGGGGCGACCCCCGAACGCGCCTCCGCCTGACCCGGCGCGGCTTCCCGTACGCTCCGCATCCTCAGGGGGTCTCGCCGATCACGACTGGGGCGTACGGGGTCTGCCCGGGCGCTGCCGGATGGGCTCAGCCAGGCCTTCCGGGAGGGTGAACCTTCGAACGCATTCAGCATGCCTAACCGTTTCTGCACCTTTGTCCGCTCCTACGCTGCCCGCGGATGCCACCCCCGACCCGGCATCCGCGGAACCCGAGAAACGGACTCCCCATGCGTCTTCGTACCACCGCCGCCGCCGTGTTCGTCGGCGCTGTCGCGCTCGTCCTGCCCACCGCCGGCCCGTCGCCGGCCGACGACACCGGAGGGCGCGGCCTCGGCACGCTGCACTACCGCTTCTACGAGCAGGACGGGGACGAGCGCCGAGCGCAGATCCGTCCCGCGGACAACGACACCTGCTACCTGCTGACGCACACCTCCCGCAACGAGCCCGCCGTCGAAGTGGTCAACCAGACCAGGTCGCAGGCCGTCCTCTACGACAACCAGGGCTGCGCGGGGAGACCGGCGAGGGTGCTGGCGCCGGGCCAGCGGGCGCGGGACCTGGAGGTCATCGCGGTCTTCTTCAGGGCGGTCGACGGCCGGGGGGACCAGGGCCGCGGTGACCAGGGCGGTGACCAGGGGGGAGAGGACCCAGGCCGCGGTGACCAGGGCCGCGGTGACCAAGGCCGCGGTGACCAGGGCAGCGGGGACGAGACCGGCGAGGACCAGGGCCGCGGCGAGCAGGGCACCGGGGACCAGGGCCGTGGCGAGCAGGGCCGCGGTGACCAGGGGACCGGGGACCAGGGCCGTGGTGAGCAGGGCCGTGGCGACCAGGGCACCGGCGATCAGGGCCGGGGCGAGCAGGGCACCGAGGACGGGGTCGCTGAGGACGGCGCGGGCAACGCGGACCAGGGCGGCCGCGGGGAGACCGGCCGCGGGGACAACGCCTCCGACACCGATCAGGAAGGCGCGGAGGGCGAAGAGGAGGACCTCATCACCCGGATCTTCCGCTCCATCGGCTGACCGCCCGGCCCGCCTCTCAGCCGCGCGCCACCGCGCCGGCCCCCGCGGCCAGCCACCGCACCACATCGGCCGCGGTGTAGGGGCCGCCGTCCGGGGAGAGCCTCCGCAGGAACGACAGGTCCTTGCCGATCGTCACCAGCGGGGGCTCCACCCGCCCGCCGGGCCGGCGCTGCGCCAGCCCGATGGTGGCGAGCAGCCCGTTGCACAGGCACTTCCGGCCCTCGGTGTCGGCCGCGTCCCCGCCCTTGCGGACGTAGGCCGCCACCGGTTCGGCCGCGCAGCGGTACGCGAGCCCGCGGGGACCCCGTACCGGCGTGCGCAGGAAGCCGAGGTCGCACACCCGGCGCCGGGCCGCGGCCACTTCCGGCTCGGACACCGTGCCCGCCAGCTCCGCCACCTTGAAGGGGAACGCGGTCGGCGAGGCCTCGGGGTCGTTGCGGACGGTGAGGGTGCCCTCGTGGGCCCGGCCGCGCAGCTCCTCGCGCAGGGGGCGGGCCATCCCCGACTCCTCGCACAGGGCGAAGGCACTGCCGATCTGCACCCCGGCCGCCCCCGCGGCCCGGGCCGCGGCCACCGCACCGGGGTCGGCCTGGCCCCCGGCGAGCCAGAACGGCAGCCCCAGCGCCGCCATCCGTGCCAGGTCCGGCTGGTCGCGCGGCCCGTAGACCGGTTCCCCGTCCGCGTCGAGCGTCAGCCGGCCGCGCGGCGGCGCGCTGTGGCCGCCCGCCCGGCTGGTCTCGATCACGAACCCGTCGGGGCGGGTCGCCTCGTCCCGGGCCAGGTAGGCGGCCAGCACCGGGAGCGACACGATGGCGAGGACGTCCGGGCGGCGCAGCGGGCCCGGCAGGTGACCGGCGAGCAGGGCCCGCGGGTCGAAGAGGTGGTCGAGCGGCTGCTCCTCGCCCTCGACGGCGATCTTGGTCACGCAGGGTTCGTAGCGCGCCAGCCGTGAGGCGAGGGCAGGGATCTGGCCGGGGACTCCCGCGCCCACGAGCACGTGGTCGACGCCTGCCAGGATCGCGCCGAACATCGCGGGGGCGGTGGCCAGCTGGATCTTCTCCAGGTAGTTGATGCCGACGAGGCCGTCATGTCCCTCCTTCGCGAGCCAGACCTCGGCGAAGTTGCCGAGGACGGTGAGGATCTCCGCCGGGGCCCCGCCGGTCGCGCGCAGCCGCGGGGTGGTCCGCATGGGGACGCCCTCGTCGAGGCCGTCCTCGCGGAAGTAGCAGTCGAGCGCGGTCTGCGCGAGTTCGGGGAGCGGGAAGGCGGCGAGCGCGCGGCGGGCGTGTCCGCCGGGGTCGCCGGTCTGCAGGACGCGGGCGAGTACGACGTCCAGGGCGGTGCCGGAGACCACGCCGAGCTGGCCCTCCCGGGACACGGCCCGGGCGAGCCGCCAGCCGGAGACGCCGACGCCCATGCCGCCCTGGATCAGCCAGGGGCGCCGCGCGGCGGGAGCGGGCGGGGCGGTCGGAGGGAGCTGCGGCATGGGGCACGTCCGTCACTCGGGGGGTCAGCCGAACCTACGGTTGCGTAGGTTCGCTCGGATCCAGTCTCCCCGTACGGGAGCCCGGGCGACGGCGCCGAAGGTCACGGGCCCGGGGGCAGGTGGTCCCGGGCGGAGACGGCCGAATGGGACAGGGCCGCCCGGGGAGGTTTCCTCCCGGGCGGCCCCGTGTCTAGCGGTTCAGCTGTCCTTCACGCGGACCCCGGTGGGGTCAGAAGGTGAGCTTCCAGCTGTCGATCTTGCCGGTGTCGAGGTTCGCGTTGTCGTTGACCCGGAGCTTCCACACTCCGTTGGCCACCTCGGAGGAGGCGTTGACGGTGACGGCCTTGACGATGTTGTCCGCGCTGCCGCCGGTGCGGTTGTGCAGGTTGTAGAGGGTGCCGTCGGGGGCGACCAGGTCGACCTTCAGGTCACCGATGTAGGTGTGGACGATGTTGACGTCCACCTTGAGGGTGCTCGGCGCGTTGCCCGTGCGGTTCACGGTGATCGGGGAGTCGACGGTCGCGTTGTCCGCGATCGCGTAGTCGGTGGTGTTCTCGAAGACGTTCGGCTGCGAGGTGCCGACCGTCCAGGTGAACGCCGCCGTACCCGTCTTGCTCTGCGAGTCGGTCACCGTGACGGTCACGTTGGACGTGCCCGCGGTGGAGGCCGTACCCGAGATCAGGCCGGTCGAGGAGTTGATCGACAGGCCGGCCGGGAGGCCGGTGGCCGCGTAGCTCAGCGCACCGGGGTTGGTGCTGGTGGCCTGGACCTGGAGGCTGACCGCGCTGCCCGTGACGGTGGTCTGGTTGCCCGGGTTGGTGACCGTGACGCCGCTGACCACACGGGGGCCGACGTTGATGGCCGCCCAGGCGTTGGCCGCGTTGTTGTACGTGGTCGAGCCGGCGCCGTAGAGGTCGGCGGCGGCCTGCAGCGTGGCCGTACGGGCGGCCGCGTAGTTGGTGTTCGACCGGAACAGACCGGTGGTCAGCGCGCGGAACCAGATCTTCGAGGCGGCGTCGCGGCCGATCGCGGTGACCGGCAGGCCGTCGGAGGTCGGCGAGTCGTAGCTCACGCCGTTGACGACCTTGGCGCCGGAGCCCTCGGAGGCCAGGTAGTACCAGTGGTTGGCCGGGCCCGAGGAGTAGTGGACGTCGATCGACCCGATGCCCGAGTACCAGGCGTCCTTGGACGATCCGTCCTTGCTCGGCTTGTCCATGTACCGCAGCGGGGTGCCGTTGCCGCGGATGTCGATCTTCTCGCCGACCAGGTAGTCGCCGACGTCCTGCGGGTTGTTGGCGTAGAACTCGACGGCCGCGGCGAAGATGTCGGAGGTCGCCTCGTTCAGACCGCCGGGCTCACCGCTGTACGTCATGTTGCCGGTGACCGAGGTCAGACCGTGGGTCATCTCGTGGGCGGCCACGTCGATCGAGGTCAGCGGCTTGGCGTTGCCGTCACCGTCGCCGTAGGTCATGCAGAAGCAGGAGTCCTGCCAGAACGCGTTCACGTAGTTGTTGCCGTAGTGGACCCGGCTGTACGGGGCCACGCCGTCGTTGCGCAGGCCGTTGCGGCCGTGCACGTTCTTGTAGTAGTCCCACGTCATCGCGGCGCCGTAGTGGGCGTCGGCTCCGGCCGTCTCCAGGTTGGTCGGCAGGCCGTTGCCCCAGGTGTCGTCCGGGCCGGAGAAGAGCGTGCCGGTGCCGGAGGTGCCGCGGTTGAGGTTGTACGTCTTGTGGGCGCCGCGGACGGCGTCGGTCAGGTTCCAGTTGCTGCCCGACTGCGTGGTCCCGAGGGTCACCTGGCCGCTGTACTGCGTGTTGCCGGTGCCGTTCTCGACGGCCTGCCACTCGGTGATCTTCGCGCCGGTCTTGGCGTCGGTCACCACGTGCAGCTCGTTCGGCGTGCCGTCGTGCTGGAGGCCGCCGACGACGGTCTCGAACGCGAGGACCGGAACGCCCTCGGCCGCCCAGATCACCTTGCGGGCGTTCTTGGAGGGCTTGGCCTCCTTCGAACCCTCGTCGTTGGCGGCGGAGACGGCCTGGCTCTCGGCCGCCGCCGGGGTGACCGAGGCGTTGGTGTCCGCGACCTTGATCTCGTGCTGGGTCGCCTTGGTGACGCTCTTGGTGGCGCCGTCCTTGGCGTGGACGGTCAGGTCGCCGCCGAGCACGGGCAGACCGTCGTAGGTCCGCTCGTACATGGTGTGAGTGGTGCCGTCCGCGTCCTTGGTGACTTCGCGGACGACCAGCTTCTCGCCGCCGCCGAGGCCGAGGGCCTTGGCCGCCTGCGCGGTGGTCGAGTTGGCCTCGGCGAGGAGCGTCGCACGCTCCGAAGCGCTGAGTTTGAGGGGGGCCGCGCCCGGGTTGGACTGGACGGCCGTGCTCGCCTGCGACGCGGTGGCGTCGGCGGTGGCGGATCCGGCCTGTATGCCTACGGCGAGCAGGGCTGCCGCGGCGACAAGTGCGCCGGCCGCGGTGGCACGCCTCTGGGGGGTGGCTCTCAACGCAGACTCCTTCTGCAAGGGGGGTTCCGGACGGCTGGGTGGGCCTCCGGGCAGATCAGGGCTGGTGCGATGAACGGTCGAAGATTGCCACTTGGCGCGCGGAATGTCAGGGTCGCGTCAAAAGGTTGGCTGGAAACGGTTCGTTGTCCGAAGAGACGTATCCGGTATCCGGACCATTCACCTTTGTGTGCGAGAGAAGAGTGCGCCAACAGGAACGGCTGATACCGGTTGCTAACACTTGGGCAACAAGAGGTCTCGTTAACCCAAACGGCATTTACCGTACGGGCGTTTGTCGTACTGTTTCCCGGTGCGACAGATGTCCGTTGCCTGGGGAAGCCGTGGACACTCGCCACAGACATAGACCACGTGCCAGGGGGGCCCATGAGGCATGTTCATTTTCCTGCGCAAAGAGTGGCCAGAACGGCCCAGGGGCCGACAGCCCCTGCCCGTCGGCTCGGTGACAAGGCGAGGTGGTACCTGCCCGCCGCCCTCGCCGCGGACTTCCTCGGCGCCGCCGTGCCCGTCGGGCTCGTCTTCGAGGCCGCCCAGCAGGTACGACCGGTCTACTGCGCCCTCGGCGCCGCCCTCGCGTGGACCGGCGTGCAGGCGCTGCGCCGCCGCTACGCGTCCCGGCTGCTCGGGGAATCCCGCGGTGTGCTGCCCGTCCTGCACGACTGGCTGATTCTGATCGGCGTCCTGGCCGTGGCCCGCGTGGTGACCGAGGAGGACACCCCCCGGCTCTCGGCCCTCGGGGCCCTGCTGCCCGCCCTGCTGATCACCGTGGCCTGCCACAAGCTGACCTACCGTCACCTCTCGGCGGCCCGCCGCGAGGCCCAGGCCGTCAGCCGGGTCCTGGTCGTCGGCGAGCCCGACGCCGCCGAGGACGTCATCGCGCACCTCGCCGCGCGCACCGACCACCCGTACGTCGTGGTCGGCGTGGTCCCGGTCGGCGCCGGGTCGCTCGCCAGCGGGGTGCCCGTCGCGGCCCGGCTCGGCGAGGCCATGCCCCAGGCGCCGGGCGGCGACTCCGAGGCCGTGCTCGGCGCCGTCCGCAGCCACCACGCCGACCTGGTGCTCGTCACCCCGGGCGCGCGGTTCGCCGGTGACCGGCTGCGCCGGGTCGCCTGGGCCCTGCACGACGCGGGCCTGGAACTCGCCGTTTTCCCGGGGCTGGTCGAGGTCTCCGTCAAGCGGCTGGAGACCCTGACCGCGGGCGGGCTCGCGGTGCTGCGGGTCGTACCGCCCCTCAGCCGGGGCTGGCAGACCCTGCTCAAGTCGGTCCTGGACCGGACGGGGGCCGCGGCCGGACTGCTGCTGCTCTCGCCGCTCTTCCTCGGCATCGTCCTGGCGATACGTTTCGGCTCCCGCGGCCCGGCCTTCTACCGCCAGCGGCGCATCGGCCGCGACGGCGTCCCGTTCGTCATGTGGAAGTTCCGCACCATGGTCGTCGACGCCGATGCCCGCAAGGCCGAGCTCTCCGGGGCGAACGAGAACGACGGCCTGATGTTCAAGATGCGCCGCGACCCCCGCGTGACCCGGGTCGGCCGGCTGTTGCGCCGCACCTCGATGGACGAGCTGCCGCAGCTGATCAACGTGCTCACCGGACACATGTCGCTGGTCGGGCCGCGCCCGCCGCTGCCGGAGGAGGTGGCGGAGTACGGCGAGGTCGAGCTGCGCCGGCTCACCGTACGGCCCGGGATGACGGGGCTGTGGCAGATCAGCGGACGGTCGGACCTGTCATGGGACGAAACGATTCAGCTCGATCTCCAGTACGTGGACAACTGGTCCTTCACCAGCGATGTCGACGTCATGGGCCGTACCCTCCGCGCCGTCGTCGACGGTCGCGGAGCGTACTGAGGGGCCGAGGTCTTGAGGTCAGCTCTGCTCGCGCCACCACTGGTACGTGGCCGCGATGCCGTCCCGCAGCGGGATGCCGGGCTTCCAGCCGAGCGAGGTGAGGCGGCCGACGTCCAGCAGCTTGCGCGGGGTCCCGTCCGGCTTGGACGTGTCCCAGGCGAGCCGGCCCTCGAAGCCGGTCACTCCGGCGACGGTCTCGGCCAGCTCCCGGATGGTCAGGTCCTCGCCGCAGCCGATGTTGACGGGCTCGTCCCCGTCGTAGCTGTTCAGCAGGACCGCGCAGGCCGCGGCCAGGTCGTCCACGTGCAGGAACTCCCGGCGCGGAGTGCCGGATCCCCACAGGGTGACCTCCTCGCGGCCCTCGGCGGCGGCCTCGTGGAACCGCCGGATCAGGGCGGGCAGGACGTGCGAGGACTCCAGGTCGAAGTTGTCGCCGGGACCGTAGAGGTTCGTCGGCATGGCCGAGATGTACGAGGCCCCGTACTGCTTGCGGTACGACTGGACCTGGACGATGCCGGCGATCTTCGCGAGGGCGTACGCCTCGTTGGTCGGCTCCAGCGGGCCGGTCAGCAGTGCGTCCTCGCTGATCGGCTGCGGCGCCAGCTTCGGGTAGATGCACGAGGAGCCGAGGAAGAGCAGCCGACCCACTCCGGCCGCGTACGACCCGGCGATCACGCTGAGCTGGATCTTGAGGTTGTCCTCCAGGAACTGCACTGGGTACGTGCTGTTGGCCATGATCCCGCCGACCTTGGCGGCTGCCAGCACCACGGCGTCCGGGCGGACGTCCTTCAGGTACGCCTCCGTCGCGGCGGCGTCGCGCAGGTCGAGGTCGGCGCGGCCCCGGGTCAGCACTTCGTGGCCGTCGGCGGTGAGCCGGCGGGCGACCGCGGACCCCACGAGGCCGCGGTGGCCCGCGACGAAGACGCGGGCGTTCGGGGGCAGGAGCGGCAGCGAACTTGTCATACCGCCGATGATGCCAGCCCGCTCCCGCGGGGGTGGCAGCAGTCCGGGCGCTGGCGGGCCGCTTCCTCTGCGGGT
>NZ_JBEZMA010000004.1:0-242735 GCF_040652415.1 Streptomyces sp. NPDC048255 | reverse complement strand
GGGTGTGCGTGTGCGGCGCCGTTGCACGGGGCTCCGCCGTGTCCCTGCGGGGCTTGGCGGGGTGTGCGTGTGCGGCGCCGTTGCACGGGGCTCCGCCGTGTCCCTGCGGGGCTTGGCGGGGTGTGCGTGTGCGGCGCCGTTGCACGGGGCTCCGCCCCGGACCCCGCGCCTCAAACGCCGGCGGGGCTGGGTTCGGGTGTGGGGCGGGGACGCTCCGGAGTGTCTCCTCGGCTCGCGCACTGGGCCTCGGCTGCGCAAGCCCGGCCCGGGTTGCGCGCTCGTCCTGCGGGGACCCTCCTGCGCGTCCCCGCCCCACGCCCGGGCTTCGGCAGCGGAGCCTGGCGCCAGTGGGCCCCCGGGCCGTCCCTCAGTCAGGGGAAAGCCGTGCAGGGGGACGTGTACGGTACCCATCCGGTCCCGGGCCACGGACCGGAGCGGCGCGTCCCCCTGCCGGGACTCGGCCCGCGCGGCCCGCTCACCACGACGGACCACACCCAATCACCATGAACCGCAACGAACCTCAGGGGGGCCCACATGGGCAAGACCGCACTGATCACCGGCGTCACCGGGCAGGACGGCTCGTACCTGGCCGAGCTCCTGCTCTCCAAGGGCTACACGGTGCACGGGCTGGTGCGGCGCTCATCCAGCTTCAACACGGAGCGGATCGACCACATCTACCAGGACCCGCAGACCGCCAACCGGTCCTTCGTCCTGCACCACGCCGACCTGTCCGACGGCGTCGCCCTGGTGAACCTGCTTCGTGAGATACGCCCCGACGAGGTCTACAACCTCGGCGCCCAGTCCCACGTCCGCGTCTCCTTCGACGCGCCCCTCTACACGGGTGACGTCACCGGCCTCGGCGCGCTGCGCCTGCTGGAGGCGATCCGGGCCAGCGGGATCGACACCCGCATCTACCAGGCCTCGTCCTCGGAGATGTTCGGAGCCACCCCGCCCCCGCAGAACGAGGGCACCCCGTTCCACCCGCGCAGCCCCTACGGCGCCGCCAAGGTCTTCGCGTACTGGACCACGGTGAACTACCGCGAGGCCTACGGCATGTTCGCCGTCAACGGGATCCTCTTCAACCACGAGTCCCCGCGCCGCGGCGAGACCTTCGTGACCCGCAAGATCACCCGCGCGGTCGCCCGGATCAAGGCCGGTCTCCAGGAGAAGCTCTACCTCGGCAACCTCGACGCCGTCCGCGACTGGGGCTTCGCCCCCGAGTACGTCGACGCCATGTGGCGGATGCTCCAGCAGGACGAGGCCACCGACTACGTGGTCGCCACCGGCGTGGCCGCCACCGTCCGCGAGTTCGTCGAGGCCTCCTTCACGCACGCCGGTCTCGACTGGAACGAGCACGTGCGCTACGACCCCAAGTACGAGCGCCCCAGCGAGGTGGACGCCCTCATCGGCGACGCCTCCAAGGCCCACGACCTGCTCGGCTGGAAGCCGACGGTCCTGGTTGCCGATTTGGCCAAGATCATGGTTGACGCCGACATCCGCCAGGTCGAGGACCAACTGGCGGGCGTGACGGTTCGCATCGACCGCTGAGGCCTTATATTTCCCCTACGCTTTGCCGTGTTCCGGTCATGCCCACCATTCTGCGCGGGCTTGACCGGGGCAAAGCTGCCGTATGTCCGTAGTGCGCCCTCCATGCTGAACCCTGTTGATTCCAAGTTGGTATGCAATGGGTCAAGTGAGGTGACCGGGCCGTCGCGTGAGCCCTAGTCTGCGCCAGTACATATGGCTGTTCGGATAGTTTCAGCCATCAAACCGGGCGATTGCCCTGGGGGGCTCATGCGTAGATCCAGAGGGCTGACTGCTGCCCTCGTCCTGTCACTGGCCGGTGCCGGCACCGGTATAGGTCTGGTGCTGATGCCTCAGGCGTCCGCCATCACCCAGCCCGTGGCATTCACCGCCGACCAGCTGCCCACCTGGCAGCCCGACGGCATCGTCTGGGCCATGGCCCAGGCGAACGGCACCGTGTTCGCCGGCGGTACCTTCTCGGCGGTCCGCCCGCCCGAGGGCTCCGGCAGCGGTACCGAGCAGGAGGCCGTGAACTTCGTCGCGCTCGACGCCGCGACGGGCAACCCCACCGCCTGCAAGCTCGCCTTCACCATCGGCGAGGGCACCGCGACCGTGCGTACGCTGGTCGTCTCGAAGGACAACAAGACCCTGTACGCCGGCGGCTACTTCGGAGCCGTCAACGGCACCCCGGTCTCCAGCGTCGCCGCGATCGACATCGCGACCTGCACCCCCAAGGCCTCGTTCCACCCGGGCTTCCCCGCCACCGTGCGCGGGCTCGCGGTCACCGACGACACCCTGTACGCGGCCGGAGACTTCTACCAGGTCGACGGCCAGACCCGCGAGCGGTTCGCCGCGGTCGACGCCGCCTCCGGCGCGCTCAAGCCCTTCGTAGCCAACGCCGACGAGCCCGGCCGCGCGATCGAGGTCACCCCGGACGGCAAGAACGTGCTGCTGGGCGGTGACTTCTTCTCCGTCAACGGCTCCAACACGCACGCGCTGGCCGTGGTGAACGCCACCACCGGCGCGATCACCAAGACCTACACCAACATCCCGTCGAACTCGGTCGTCAAGGACATCTCCACCGACGCCACCGGCTTCTACACGGGCAACGAGGGCTCCGGCGGCGGCGTCTTCGACGGCCGCATCGGCCTGCGCCTCAGCGACTTCAGCGAGAAGTGGCGCGACCGCTGCCTCGGCGCCACCCAGTTCGTGCTGCCGTACCAGGGCGTGCTCTACAGCTCCTCGCACGCGCACGACTGCACCACCGAGCTGGAGTTCCCCGACGGCAAGCGCCACTTCCTGCTGGCCCAGCCGACCGACCACGAAGGCGCCGCCCCCGCGCCCGTGGACGGCTTCGTCCGCGGCCCGCGCAAGCTCGGCTGGCACCCCACCGCCAACGACGGCCTCGGCGAGGGCATCGGCCCGCGCGTCATGGCCGTGGCGGAGAAGAACGACGTCAAGTACATGTGGGTCGGCGGTGAGTTCACCCTCATCAACGGCGTCCCGCAGCAGGGCCTGACCCGCTTCGCCTCCACCGGCGACGTCGGCGCCCCGACCACCCCGGTGGCCAGCGCCGCCAGCGTCAAGCCCGGCGAGGCCCAGGTCCGCTGGCGCACCAGCTACGACGCGGACGACGGCAAGCTGACGTACCGCATCTACCGCAACGGCTCGGCCACCCCGGCGGCCACCGTGACCGCGGACTCGCTGGAGTGGGAGCGTCCGCAGGCCGCCTGGACCGACACCACGGTCAAGGCCGGCCAGTCGTACACCTACCGCGTGACTGCGACCGACGCGGCTGGGAACACCAGCGCCCTGTCGGCCACCGCCTCGGTGACGGTCCCGACCTCGGTCCAGTCGTACCCGAACCAGGTCCGCACGGACGGCGCCCAGCTGTACTGGCGCTACGACGACACCGTCAGCCCGTACGTTGCCGACTCCTCGGCCGGCAACACCAGCGGCGTCCAGTTCAACGCCCCGGCCCTGCGCCAGAGCCCCGGCGCCGTCACCGGTGCCAGCACGGCGATGGGCTTCAACGGCACCAGCCAGCAGCTGTACGGCGACCGCCGCCAGAGCGTCGGCAACACCTTCACCGTCGAGACGTGGTTCAAGACGAACACCACGCGCGGCGGCAAGCTGATCGGGTACGGCAACAACACCACCCGCAACAGCAGCATGTACGACCGGCACCTGTACATGACCAACACCGGCCGTCTGGTCTTCGGCGTCAACGACGGCTCCAACCGGACGGTCTCCACCGGCCTGTTCGAGACGTACAACGACAACAAGTGGCACCACGTGGTCGGCACCCAGGGCCCCGGCGGCATCACGCTGTACGTCGACGGCCAGAACAAGGGCACGCTGAACGCGAAGAGCACCGGCACCTACGTCGGCTACTGGCACGTCGGCGGCGACAACCTCGCCGGCTGGCCGACCCGCCCGACCAGCAACTACTTCGCCGGCCAGCTCGACGAGTCGGCCGTCTACCCGACGGCGCTCACCCAGGCCCAGGTCAAGAACCACTTCGACCTGGCCAAGGCCCCGACCGACACGGTCACCGAGGTCAAGGCGACCGAGGACACCTACATCAACCAGGGTGCCCCCGGCACCGCCTACGGTTCCTCCTCCTCACTCGCGGTGCGGGGCACCTCGGCGTACGAGACGTACCTGCGGTTCAACCTGCCGGCCGCCCCGGCAGGCCAGGTCCTGAAGGCCGCCTCCCTCCAGATCAAGACCACCACGCAGGCGGGCGCCGGCAGCGCCGACACCGTCTCCGTGGTCCCGGTCACCGGCACCTGGAGCGGCGCGGGCACCACCTTCAACACCAAGCCCACCCTCGGCACCACCCCGCTCGGCACCATCGCGGGCGTGCCGGACGGCTCGGCGGTCCACAACGTCGAGCTGGACACCGCCGCGGTCTCCGCGGTGCTGGGCAGCAGCTACAGCATGGGCCTGACGAGCACGGGCACCGACCCGCTGTGGATCTGGTCCTCGGAGGCGACCGCGGCGGAGGGAACCCCGCAGCTGGTCCTCACCTTCGGCGCGCAGTGACCGGAGCAACCGCCTGACGGCGTGCGGGGCCCGGCCGTAGAAAGGCCGGGCCCCGCACGCCGGGGGAACGCGGCCCCGTTCCGCCGCACGCCCCCTCATCCCACCCAGTAAGTACGGGAGCCACCCGATGTACCGACGCTCCGCAGCGGCTGCTGTCCTGCTGACCGCAGCCCTCACCCTGACCGCCTGCAGCTCGGGCGGCGACAAGGCCGACTCCGGCGCGGAGGCGAAGGCGAAGCCCCCGGCCTCGTCCTCCGCCCCCGACCCCGCGGACACCCCGCCCACCGCCGGGACCTCGCCCGAGGCGAAGCCCACCGGCCCCGTGCTCCCCGACGCGAAGCTCACCCCGAAGACGGGCAGCTTCACGGCCGAGGAGAAGAAGTACCTGAGCGGCCGGGTCCCGGAGAAGATGGACCCGGCGGCCGTGCTGCAGACCGGCCAGGAGGCCTGCCAGCGGGTGGAGCGCACCGCGAAGCGCGACAAGGACGCTGCGACCGGAGCCGTCATCACCGGGGAGATCCCGGGGGCCAAGGACGCGATCCCGCACCTGTGCCCCGCCCAGAAGCCGATCCTGGCGGCGGCGGAGAAGGGCTTCCCCGAAGGCCCCCGCAAGACCCCCGCGGCGGGCAGCTACCGGGCGCTGACGCAGGCCACGAACTGCACGTGGGAGGCGAAGGGCAAGGACGGCTCGGTCCTGGCCTCGGGCCCCGAGGCCCCGCCGAAGCCCGGTGACAAGATCACGGCGGCGATCCCGGCGGGCACGACGGAGTTCAACTCCACCGGCTGCTACGCCTGGGTGCCGGCGTAGGCCCGCTCCCCAGCCGTACGTACGCAACCACCCGCACGACGAGAACGCCCCCCGCAGCCGAAACACCGGCCGCCGGGGGCGTTTTCGGGGCCGGAGCGGGTATCCGCGGGGTCAGATCGCGACGAAGACACCGACCTTTCGGAGGCGAGTCCTATGAACGGCCTGGGTGGCTGCATCGGTCTGATCGTGGTGGGGGCGGTCCTCACCTTCGCGACGGACTGGGAGATGCGCAGCGTCGACCTCGACCTGGTCGGCCTGATCATGATGGCGGTGGGGTCCATCGGCCTCGCCGTGTACACGAGCGTCCTGAAGCGCCGCCGCACCGTGGGCGCCGTCCCGGTGGTGCAGGAACACCGCCGGGACGGGCTCTAGGAGCTAGGAGCTCAGGAGCGTAGGGCTGCTTCGTACACCGGGAGCAGGGTGTCCAGCACCGAGTCCATCGAGAAGGACTTGGCGGCCAGTTCGCGGGCCGACAGTGCGGCGGCCCGGTTGGCCTCGGGGTCCAGCAGGGACAGGACCGCCGCCGCCACGCCCTCCGGGCCCGGATCGACCGCCAGACCCGCACCCGCGGCGGAGATGTCGCGGGCCAGGCCGTTGGAGTGGGTGACCACCGGGGGGACGCCCACCGACAGCGCCTCCAGGACCGACATCGGGAACGGCTCGTCCACGGAGGGCAGTACGTAGACGTGGGCCCGGCGCAGCTCCGCCAGGACCTCCGCGCTCGACAGGGCCCCCGGGACCGTGAACCGGTCCGTCAGCCCCAGCTCCCCGATCCGGGCGCGTACGGCCGCCAGCTCGCCCTCGTCCGGACCCGCCACCACGAACTGCGCCCGAGGGTGCTCGGCGAGGACGGCCGGGGCCGCGTCGACGAAGTCCACCGGCCGCTTACGGGCCTGCAGGCGCGCCGAGTACAGGATCCGCGGCGGCCCGCTCGGGGCGGGGCGCGCCTCCTGGGCCGGAGTGCCGTTCACCAGGCGGACCGCGTTCGCCAACGGCGCCCCCACCACCGCGTCCAGGCCCTCCCGCTCGTGCGGGGTCAGGTACAGCACCGCGTCAGCGCCGCGCAGCAGCCGTCGTACGGCCACCGCGTCCAGCACCTTGGCCAGCAGCTTCTCGCTCGGGTCCACCATCCCGTGGGTCTGGAGCACCAGCGGCTTGCCGGCCCGCAGCGCCGCCAGGGCCACCGGCAGGGTCACCAGATCCCGCGCCAGGTGCACGTGGATGGCGTCCGCGTCCCGCACCAGACGGCCGGCGGAGGCCAGCAGCGCCGGTGAGGTCATCCCGCTGAAGCCCAGCGGGAGCAACCGCCTGGCCGGGAAGAGTTTGGCGGGGACCCCCTCGACCTCCGTCGGCCACGGCTCGGGGAAACCCTCGCCCAGCGCGAGCAGCCGCGCCTCGTGGCCCCGGGCCCGCAGCCCCTTCGTCAGGTTCAGCGCGACCCGGACCGGCCCGCCGAAGGCGTGCGAGGGGGAGTGCAGTGTGACCGCGTGCAGGACTCTCACTTCGGCTCCTCCACCGGGCGGCGACGCCCGTCCTGGGTCTGCAGGGTCAGCTCCGGCAGGTCCTTGTGTACGACGGCGCCCGCGCCCGCGACCGCGCAGCGGCCCACGGTCACCCCGGCCAGCACGGTGGCCCGTACCGCCACCCAGGCGCCGTCCTCGATGACGATCGGCGCGTTGCGGTAGCGGAAGTCGGCGGCCCGGTGGTCGTGCGAGCCGGTGCACAGCATCGCTTCCTGCGACAGGCACACGTTCGCCCCGATGGTCACCGGCTCCAGGTTCAGCAGCCAGGCGCCCTCGCCTATCCAGGTGTGGTCCCCGACGGTGAGCTTCCACGGCCACAGCACCCGCACCTTGTGCCGGATCAGCACGCCCTCGCCGATCTGCGCCCCGAACGCCCGCAGCAGCGCGACCCGCAGTCGCGCCGGGCAGAACCAGGTCATGAACAGCGTGTTCATCACGGCGAACCAGAGCGCCTGCGTCAGCAGTCCGCGGCCCTTTTCGTATCCGGCCAGCGTGAAGGCAGGAAGATCACGCAACTGAAGCCCCTTCGTCCTCCCCCTGGACCGAGTCCGGGGGACCCCGCCCGCGGGCGCCTCCCCGGGCGCCGCCCGCTCAGACTAGACTGCGCGCGGACCAGGCACATGGGGTGGGGGCGGCAGTGGCAACGGACATACACAAGCCCGCCGTCACGCCCCCGGTGGTACTGCCCGAGGACGAGGCGCAGTGGGGCCGGGTCACCACCCCGCGCACCCTGCTCTCCCGGGCGCTGTCCGTCCCGCTCGCCCTCGGATTCACCGTATTCCTGCCGCTCTTCGTCGCCGCCCAGTCCGGTGCCGGCCGGCACGACGCGGCCTTCTGGCTCCAGCTCCTGCTCACGATGTACGCGGGTGCCAGGCTCTCGGCGATGGTGCTCACCAGCCGCCGCAAACTGCTCCAGGGCTCCTTCTGGCTGTTCGTCTACATGGCCATGGGCGTGGCCCCGCTCGCGCAGGCCGTCCTCGGCCAGGTCCCGACCCCGGTGGTCGGCCCCCGCTCCGACCTCACCGCCGCCATCGGCCTGGTCCTGCTCGGCTGCACTGCTTTCGACGTCGGCGTGCTGCTCGCCCGCCACCGGCCGGCCGGGCGGGCGGGCGGCTCCCAGAAGGAGCCGCGTCCGGTCATGACGCACCGGCGGCGCCTGCAACTGCTCACCGGGCTCGCCTTCCTGTGCAGCGCGGCCTTCGTGATGAAGCTGGGCGGCCCCGCCGTCTTCTTCTCCAGCCGCCAGGAGATCATCGCGGGGATCGAGGAGGCCGGCGTCTCCAACGGCGACGGCCAGGCCGGCCAGGCCCTGCTGCGCGGCTTCGGCACCGTACCGGCGCTGCTGGCGCTGCTGCTGTACACGCGCTGGCTCATCACCTCGAAGTTCGCCCGCCGCAAGGTCTCGGTCATCGTCACCTGGTCGGCGCTCGCCGTGCTGAACCTGGTGGTCAACAACCCGATCTCGAACCCGCGCTACTGGTTCCTCACCGTCATGTTCGCGCTGCTCTTCACGATCTTCCCGGTGAGCGCCGCCATGTACCGGGTGGCCCTGTCGATGGCCGTGGTCGTGGCCCTGCTGATCTTCCCGTTCGCGGACCGCTTCCGCTACGACGAGAAGAACTACAAGCCGGTCGAGACCACGTCGTTCCTGGAGCCGATGGCGCTCAAGGACTACGACCAGATCGGCATGTTCGCCAACACCATCACCTTCTCGGAGTCCGGCCCCGGCCACTTCTACGGGCGCCAGCTCGCCGGTTCGGTCTTCTTCGCGGTGCCCCGCGCGGTGTGGCCCGGCAAGCCGCGCGACACGGGCGTGATGGTCGGCCAGTGGATGGGCACGGTCAACACCAACCTCTCCTCGCCGATCTGGGCGGAGCTGTGGATCGACTTCGGGCCGCTGGGCATGGGCGCGGGTCTGCTGGCGATGGGGTACGCGTCCGCCCGCGTCGACCGGCGCTACGCGAAACGAGCCACGCGGCGGTCCCCGCCGGGCAGCCTGATCTCGGTCGTGGTCCCGCTGGTCGCGGGCTACTCCTTCATCCTGCTGCGCGGCCCGCTGCTCCAGGCGTCCGGACGCGTGGCGATCGCAGCCCTCTGCCTGGCGCTGGTCGCGACCTACCGCACGGACAGGTCCACCACCCTGCGCTGAGCCGGCTACTCGCCCGTGTCGGTGCCCGTGTCCGTGTCGCCGCCGGTGTCCGTGTCAGTGCCCGGATCCGTGCCCGTGTCCGTGCCCGTGTCGGCGGACTTCGGGCAGGTCACCTTGGCGAACTTCGAGGTGACCGAGTACGTGTCGTTGGGCACCCCGGTGAACTCGAAGAACCCGTCCTTGATGGTCAAGGTGGTGTCCACGACGGCGCCCTGAGAGTTCTTCAGCGTGACCGTCTCGGCCTCCGGGAAACCCCTGCCGGACACGCCGTAGGTCTGGCCCGCTCCCTTGGTCACGGTGCACGTGATCGCGGCTTCCTCGTCCGACACGAATTTCGGGCAGACCGTCTTGCGGTAGTTCCCGCGGTGGAACGAGTCGACGCGGTAGGTGTCGTTCGGCAGCCCGGTGACCTCGAAGAACCCTCCGGCGATCGCCCTGGTCTCGCGCACCTTCCGCTGGTCCGACCCGTAGACGTAGATCAATTCGTTCGGTTCGAATCCGTTTCCCGAGACTCCGAACAGGCCGCCGGGACCTTCCGAGACCGCGCAGGTGGCGGTGGGTACGGCCGCCTCGGCCGCCTCCGCCGTCGATTGGGTGACCGCGGTCCAGCCGCTGATCGCAACACCCGTCGCGATCGCGGCCGACAGGAATCTGCCACGCATGGGTTTCTCCTCCTCAGTCGCGCACGACCCCCGAGGAACCACACCCGATCACCACTATTCCACCGGCCGCGCGGGCCCGCATGCGGCAGCCGGGATCAGGCGGGCTGCGGCACCGCCGCCGGCAGCCGGGAGACCCGCCACCAGGCAGCCGTGGCCTTGAGGGCCGAGCCCAGCGCGAGGCCCCAGGCGGCTCCCGCCACGCCCCAGACCGCGTACCCGGCCAGCAGCAGCGCCACCGAGAGCAGGGAGAAGGCCACCTGCACGGAGAGGGTGGCCTTGGGGGCCAGCACCCGCAGGGTCAGCAGCGCACAGGTGCCCAGGCCCATCACCGCGTACTGGGCCCCGGTCGCGGGCAGCAGCGCGGAGGCCGCCGCCCAGGTGTCGCCGAGCAGTTCGCGCCCGAGCCGGTCGGGCAGCAGGTACAGGGCCGTCGCCCAGCCCGCGCCGAGCCCGCCCAGCACCAGCCCCAGCAGCACGGTCGCCCGGACCGTGGCCGTCTTGCCGCCGAGCCGCGACAGCACGGGCGGCCCGAAGGCGTTGGCGGAGTTGAACAGCACGTTCAGCGGTCCGAAGAGGGTGGTCGCACCCCGCAGCGCACCGACGGCGAGCGGGGTCGCGAAGACGCCGAGGCCCAGCACGGCGAGCTGGCTGGAGCCGTTGCCGACGGCGAACTCGACCACGAACCGCTGCCCCAGGTGCCCGCGCACCAGGTACGGCCGCAGCGAGGCCCGCGCCCCGCGCACGTAGGGCCGCAGCAGCCACAGTCCGAGCGCCAGCGCGGGCAGCGCGGACAGGCCCCACACCAGTACCAGCCGTCCCGCGGAGGCCCCTTCGGGCTGCACGGCCAGCGCGGCGACCGCGCACACCAGCCGCAGCGCGTCCGCGGCCAGCGCCCGCTCGGGGGTGCGCAGCGCGGAGAAGCAGTACCGCAGCCCGTCCTGGAGCAGTACCAGGGGCAGTACGAGGCCCAGCGCGAGGAAGGCCCGTCCGGTGGCCCCGGGCAGCAGCAGCCCGGTGAGGGCCAGCACCGCCCCCGCGCAGGCCGAGGCGGCGGCGGTGAAGGCGGCGCCGGAGCGGCAGGCCGTGGCCAGCCGCTCGCCCTTCTCCAGGACGAGGGTCTGGCCTACGTAGGCCATGTTCAGGCCGAGGAGCACGCTGAAGGTCACGTACACCATCGAGAAGTCGGCGAAGCCGGACGCCGAGGACAGCCGGGCGGCGAGGACCACCACCAGGATGTTGGTGGCGCTGGAGGCGGCCTGGTCCAGGACGGAGGAGACGGCGGCGAGGCCGCGTCGGCTCATCTGCGGCCCGTGCGGACGGTGCGCAGCGCGACGGTGTCGGTGCCGTCACCGGGGATGTGCTGCTCCGGCTCGGCCACCTCGTAGGGGATCGGCTGAGGCTCCGCGCGCCCCGGGCCGGCGGGACCCGCCGGCGCCGCCTCGGCCCGGCCGCCCTTGCCCCGGCCCTTGCCGAGTCCGCGCTTCTCGCCGGGCAGCGGGGTGTGCAGCACCGCGCCGAGCACGGTGCCGCCGGCGCCGCTGATCAGCTCGCGGATGCGGGACAGGTCGCTGCGGTGGACGGCGCGCGGGTCGCAGACGACCAGGACCCCGTCGACGCGGTCGACGAGGGCGAGCGCGTCGGCGTACGAGAGCACGGGCGGCGCGAGCACGACGACGGTGGAGTTGGGGGAGTCGGCCTCGGAGACGAGCCGGGTGGCGCGCGGGGAGGTCAGGGCGCGGGCGACGTTGCGCACCCGCTCGCCCGGGATCAGGTCGAAGGCGCCGGACTCCCCGGCGTCCACGACGAGCTGGCGGCCGTCGGGCCAGTCGGACTCCCCCTGCTGCGGGGAACGTCCGCCGGCGGCCGGGCCGCCGGGCATCTGGCTCCAGCGCGGACGCCCGCCCGCGTCGGTCGGCAGCTGGCTGGCGAGGACCGGGGTGCGCAGGTCGGCCTCGATGAGGAGCACGTCCTTGCCGGTCTCCGCGAAGGAGGCGGCGAGGTTGACGGCCACCGCGGCGGCGGTCTCGCTGCTGCCGCGCGGGGCGACGACGAGCAGGCGGCGCCGGTCGGCGAAGCGGGAGTCGTAGGCCAGCCGGAAGGCCACCGAGCGGTACTCCTCGGCGAGCCGGGGATCGGCCTCGCCGGCCGCGAGCAGCGGCCCGCCGCCGGTCTTGTCCCTCGGCAGGTAGCCCAGGACGGGCGCGCGCAGGGCCCGTGCCACGTCGCCCTCGGAGCGCGGGGCCGGGTCGAAGACGAGCCGGACCCAGGCGGCCAGCAGGCCGAGCGCCAGGCCCACGGCCGCGCCGAGGGCGAGGGACAGGGGGATGCCGGGGCCGTCGGGGGCGTGGGGGGCGGTCGCCGCGCTGGTGACCCGGCCCGGGGTCATGTCCAGGGCCTGGAGCTTGGCGATGTTGTTGTTGAGGGTGTTGACCTTGCTCTGGAGGTCGGTCTTGGTGACGTACGCCGCGTCGCGCGCCGTGCCGGCGGGCATCGTGTTGATCTGCTTGACCAGGTCGTCGAGCTGCTTGGCCACGGGATCGCGCTGGTCCGTGTAGCCCTTGACCATCTGGTCGCGGGTGAGGTCGAGGGCTTCCTGCCGCTTGAGCAGGTAGGCCTCGGTCATCGCGTTGGCGCGCTTGGCGGCCTCCTTGGGGGAGGACGCGGTGTAGGTGAAGCGGAGCACCATGGACTGCGGCGGGTTGGTCACCTGGAGACCGCTGCGCAGGGCGGCGAAGCCGGATGCGTCGACGCCGAGCTTCTTCGCGGCCTCGTTGGCGATGGAGGAGCTGAGCGCGACCTGGCGCTCCGAGCCGATGTTGATCGCCTTGTCGGGGGCCAGGCTCGGGTTGAACGGGTCGTCGGTGGGCGCCCGCAGCACGATGTCGGCGGTCGCGACGTAGGTGTCGGCCGTGGATATGCCGAGGTAGACGCCGCCCAGCAGGCCTATTCCGATGCCCGCGCCGATGAGCCGGCGGTAGCGCAGGAGCTGCCGGAACTGGTCCCGGAGGAGGTCGGGTTCGTCCTCCGCCGGAGCCGCTGCCGGGCGGTTCGTCTCGATCACGGCCTGGGCCCCCCAAGTGCTTCGTCCATCAGTGCGTCGATGCGGGCCAGGCCCGCCTCGCGGCTCAGGTGGGCCGCTACGTGACGCGGTCCGGCCGCGCCCAGCTCGTCCGCGCCCGCCGGGTCCTCGGCCAGGGCCCGTACGGCCTTCAGCAGGGCGTCGGGATCCTCCGGCGGTACGAGCACCCCCGCGCCCGAGCGTTCCACTTCCTGGGCGGTACCGCCCTGCGCCGCCACCGAGGCGACGACGGGCCGGCCGGCCTGGAAGTAGGAGGTGAGCTTCGACGGCACGCTCATGTCCATCACCGCCGCGTGCTGCGTGACCGCGAGCACGTCCGCCGCGGCGAGGATATCCGGGAACTCGCCGTCGGCGGCAGGGGGGATGATGTCCAGATTGGGTACGTCGGCCGCGAGGTCGGCGAGGGCCGAGCGCTGGCTGCCGTCCCCCATGAGGACGAACCGGACGCTGGGATCCAGCCGGGCGGCGCCCACGAGGACCTCCAGTCCCTGCTTGAGGCCCATGTTGCCGGAGTGCAGGACGACGGTCTGGCCCGGGGCCCAGCCGAGGTGGCGCCGGGTCTCGCCGCGCGGCTTGGTGGGCACCGCGACGTGCGACCAGTTCGGGACCAGCCGGATCCGGTCCGGGTCGACGCCCATGCCGACGACCCGGTCCACGAAGGTCTCGTGGATGACGCCGACGAGGGTGGCCCGCTTCAGGGCGTAGGCCTCGGCGCGGCCGGCGACCGCGGCCGCCTTGTCGCCGCCGCTGATCCCGCTCTGCGCGGCGGCGGCGCCCATCAGGTCCTGGACGACCGGGACGTACGGGACCTTCCACCGCGCCGCGAGCCGGGCGGCCAGCACCCCGCCGGCCAGGCTGGGCATCTGGGCCATGACCGCGTCCGGCTTCGGCATCCGGGGCGGGGCCACGGCGCCGTGCAGCAGAATCGATCCTTCGAACAGGGCCCGCTTCACGGCGGTCTGGCGCGGCGGCACGGTGTGCGCACGCCGGTGCACAGTGACTCCCGCGCGCTCCTCCGTGCGCCGGAGCGCCCCCTTGTACTCCGGCTCCAGCGACCACGCCGGATAGTGCGGCATGCCCGCGAGGACGTGGGTCTCGTGGCCGAGATCCGCCCAGTGCTCCGCGATCTGGGTGGCGTACGGCCCAATCCCCGCGTGCTCGGGAGCGTAGTTGGTGGAAACCAGCAGCAGGCGCCGGTGACCGGATCTGGACACTGAAGGTCCCCTTCTCCCCTGGATGATGCGCACGTCACCCTATTCGTTCACCCGCGTGGTGCGGAACGTGCACGCTATTGTCTGCTGATCTGCCACACCGGGGGGTGTGGCTTCTGGGGGGTAACAGATGACGGAGCGGGACATGTCCGAACTTGGCGCGCCCACGCGCAGACCGTACCGAGTGGGCTACGCGCCAGGTGCGTACGATCTGTTCCATATCGGACATCTCAATATCCTTCGGCACGCCCGGAGTCAGTGCGACTACCTGGTGGCCGGAGTGGTCTCCGACGAGATGGCCGAACTGGCCAAGGGCAGGCGCCCGATGATCCCGCTCGTCGAACGGCTGGAGATCGTCCGCAGCGTGAAGTACGTCGACGCCGCCTTCGTGGAGACCGTCCCGGACAAGCTGGAGACCTGGAAGCAGGTCCGCTTCGACGTCATCTTCAAGGGCGACGACTGGCGGGGCACCGCCAAGGGCGACAAGCTGGAGAAGGACTTCGCCGCCGTCGGCGTCGACGTCGTCTACTTCCCCTACACCGTCCACACGTCCAGCACCCAGCTGCGCCGGGCCCTGGACGCGCTCGCGGAACCCCTCGCGGCGCCGGAGCAGCTCACCGCCGAACGGCGCTGAGCTCCCGGAACCACTTGGCGAGGAACGCCAGCAGGAAGAGCGCGGCGACCGCACCGAGCCCCGCGTACGCCCAGCGGAACAGCTCCCCGCCGCCCAGCAGCAGGAACACCAGGCAGAACACCCCGTAGTCCACGGGCAGCAGCGCCACCGCGCGTACGGTCGACGGCGCGGCGGCGGGGCTCCCCGGCGCCGGCTTCGGCTTCAGCTTCTCGGTCAGCAGTCCCCCGAAGAAGGTGACGACCGAGGCGAACTGGAAGCCCAGCGGCACCAGCAGCCAGCCGTCGGAGCCGGTGCCGTACGCGTCGGGGAAGCGGTAGAAGGCGATCAGGACGCAGGTGTGCAGCGCGGTGAGCTTGGCGCAGTCCACGACGTGGTCGAGCCATTCGCCCGCGGCGCTGCCGCCCCCGCGCAGCCGGGCCAGCTGCCCGTCGGCGGAGTCGAAGGCGAAGCCGACGGCCAGAGCGGCCCACACGGCGACGCCGAGCCCCCAGGAGGGCGCGGCCAGCGCGACCGCGGCCACGGCGGCGAAGCTGAAGGCGGCGCTGATCAGCGTCACCTGGTTCGGCGTGAGCCCGGCGGCGTACGACCCGGCGGCCAGGTACCGGCCCGCGGGCCGGTTGACGAACCGCGAATAGAGCGACACCCCCTTCGCCGACTTCTGCGCCCCGCGCAGCTCCCGCAGCGCGGTCCCGACACTCGTCATGCCTACCCCTGACCCCCTCGATGGAACGCGCGTCCCCGTGCACGCGTGTACGACGGGCACATCATCGCAGGGCGGAGCCCCCGTTCCGCTCCGGATGATCACGTACGTCCGGAAATCGGGTGAGGAGCGGTGCGCGGCGCCGGTCCCTCAGCTCACCACCTTCAGCAGCAGCACCGACCGGGCCGGGACCGTCAGGGTCTCCCCGCCCCGGTGCGCGGTGCCCGGCGCGGCGGCCTGGTCCTCCCGGGAGGTGTCCAGAACGAGCTCGTACCCCGCCGCCCACGGCGCGCCCGGCAGGACCCACGCCGCCGGCCGGTCACCGGCGTGCAGCAGGGCCAGGAAACTGTCGTCCGTCACCTGCCGCCCCCGCTCGTCGCGGCCCGGGATGTCCCGCCCCGACAGGTACAGGCCCAGCGCGGCGGCCGGCGCGTACCAGTCCCGCTCGGTCATCTCCGCGCCCGCGGGCGTGAACCAGGCCAGGTCCCGCAGCCCGTCCGCGCCCTGCGGACGACCCGAGAAGAACGCCCGCCGGCGCAGCACCGGGTGCTCCTGGCGCAGCTTCACCAGCCGGGCCGCCAGCGCGAACAGCCCGGCCCAGGCCGGGTCCTCCAGCAGCGACCAGTCCACCC
The DNA here is from genome assembly GCF_040652415.1 of Streptomyces sp. NPDC048255. Lineage (NCBI taxonomy): Bacteria > Bacillati > Actinomycetota > Actinomycetes > Kitasatosporales > Streptomycetaceae > Streptomyces > Streptomyces sp. NPDC048255. The sequence continues at coordinate 226,765 of NZ_JBEZMA010000004.1, read as the reverse complement.
ACCCCGTCTCGTTGTCCTGGCAGTACGCGTTGTTGTTGCCGCCCTGGGTACGCCCGAACTCGTCGCCCGCCACCAGCATCGGCACCCCCGTCGACAGCAGGAGCGTGGTCAGCAGGTTGCGCAGCTGGCGCCGCCGCAGCGCCGCGATCCGGGGGTCCGTGCCCTCGGGCGGCTCCCCTTCCACCCCGCAGTTCCACGAGCGGTTGTCATTGGTCCCGTCCCGGCCCGCCTCCCCGTTCGCCTCGTTGTGCTTGCGCTCGTAGGACACCAGGTCGCGGAGGGTGAAGCCGTCGTGCGCGGTCACGAAGTTCACCGAGGCGTACGGGCGCCGCCCGCCCCACGCGTAGAGGTCGCTGGACCCCGACAGCCGGTAGCCCAGATCCCGTACGTCGGGCAGCGCGCCCCGCCAGAAATCCCGTACGGCATCCCGGTAGCGGTCGTTCCACTCCGTCCACAGCGGGGGGAACGCCCCCACCTGGTAGCCGCCCGAGCCCACGTCCCACGGCTCGGCGATGAGCTTGACCCGCCGCAGCACCGGGTCCTGGGCGATGACCGCCAGAAAGGGCGACAGCATGTCCACGTCGTGCATCGAACGGGCCAGGGCCGCCGCCAGGTCGAAGCGGAAGCCGTCCACCCCCATCTCCGTCACCCAGTACCGCAGGGAGTCCGTGATCAGGCGCAGCACGTGGGGGCGCCCGGCGTGCAGGGTGTTCCCGCAGCCGGTGTAGTCGGCGTACCGGCGCTGGTCGGACTGGAGCCGGTAGTAACCCCGGTTGTCGATCCCGCGCAGCGACAGCGTCGGCCCCAGCTCGCCCGCCTCGGCCGTGTGGTTGTAGACCACGTCGAGGATGACCTCGATCCCGGCCGCGTGCAGGGCCTTGACCATCCGCTTGAACTCGCCGACCTGCTGCCCGGCCGTACCGGAGGACGAGTAGCCGGCGTGCGGGGCGAAGTAGCCGACCGAGTTGTAGCCCCAGTAGTTGCGCAGCCCGCGGCGCAGCAGGTGGTCCTCGTGCGCGAACTGGTGCACCGGCAGCAGCTCGACCGCCGTCACGCCCAGCTTCAGCAGGTGCTCGACCGCCGCCGGGTGGGCGAGCCCCGCGTACGTGCCGCGCAGCTCCCGCGGAATGCCGGGATGGCGCATGGTGAAGCCGCGCACGTGCAGCTCGTAGATGACCGAGTCGGCCCACGGCGTCTTCGGCCGCACGTCGTCGGCCCAGTTGTCGTCATCGTGGACCACGACCCCCTTGGGGACGTACGGGGCCGAGTCCCGGTCGTCGCGCACGGTGTCCGCGATGTACTGCTGGGGCCAGTCCCGGACGTGCCCGTACACCTCGGGCGGCAGGGTGAAGTCGCCGTCCACGGCCCGCGCGTACGGGTCCAGGAGCAGCTTCGCCGGATTGAACCGGGCGCCCGTCCACGGGTCCCAGCGGCCGTGCACGCGGAACCCGTACCGCTGTCCGGGGCGCACGCCCGGCACGAAACCGTGCCAGATCTCGTGGGTGAGCTCCGTCAGGGAGCAGCGGGCCTCGCCCCCGTCCTCGTCGAACAGGCAGACCTCCACCGCCTCCGCGCCCTGGGCCCACAGCGCGAAGTTGGTGCCGGCCGTCCCGTCCGGGCCGGTGTGGAAGCGGGCCCCCAGGGGGTGCGCGGAGCCGGGCCACACCGGTGGCCCCGGGCGCGCGGACACGCGTAACACCTGCCCTCTGACCTGACCGTTCGGCAGGCCCTCGGGCCGGCCGTGCCGACCGTTGCGGCTGTTCGGCTGCTCCTCGGTCTTCAGCTGCTCCTCGGTCTGCGGTGCGGGCACGGCCGGGCCGCCCCGTACCGCTTCCGGGGAGTTCCCGGCGTTCCCGACGGCTTCCACCGCCTCTTGCTCGGCTGCGCTCGACACTGCCCGCCTCCACGGCTCCTGGGTACCGGCAGGGGGAGGGGAGTGCGGCCCCGGCGTCCCGGCCCGGGCCTGCCCCCGTGTGGTCCTTCCCACTGTTCTGCCCCGACTGTTCTGCCCGGAACGTACGCCGCGCTCACGTTTCCCCCGGAGGGGCGCGGTCGTTGGACGGTTCGTGACTTTTCTGACGAGGCGGGCAGGGGCGGGCTTGGCCGCCGTGGCGGCATGGGCGGCCCTCCTGGGCGGCCTGGCCGGGTGCACCAAGGACGGCGGATCGCCGGTCGAGATCCAGCTGCCCGGAAAACCCCGCTCGCCGGAGGAGGCCATCCGGATCAGCCCCGACGACAACGCCAAGGGGGTCCCGGCCGACGGGCGGCTGACGGTCAGCGTGCCCGAGGGCCGGCTGGAGCGGGTGGTGGTCACCAAGGTGGAGGACGCCCAGCAGGAGCAGGTCCCCGGCGCCATCGCCGCCGACGGGCTCAGCTGGAGCCCCGATCCGGCGGCGGGCCGGCTCGCGCTCGCGGCCAAGTACACCGTGGACGCGGTCGCCCTCGACGGACACAACCGCCGCCAGGCCCGCCACACCACCTTCACCACCTACGTGCCCGAGGAGCGGTTCATCGGCTACTTCAAGCCCGAGAACCGCTCGACCGTCGGCACCGGCATGATCGTCTCCTTCAGCTTCAACCGCTCCATCGAGCGCCGCGCGGAGGTGGAGCGGGCCATCACCGTCACCTCCAGCCCGCCCGTGGAGGTGGTCGGCCACTGGTTCGGCGACGAGCGGCTCGACTTCCGGCCGAAGCAGTACTGGAAGCCCGGCACCGTGGTCACGGTGCGGCTGAAGCTGCGCGACGTCGAGGGCGCGGCCGGCTCGTACGGCATCCAGGACAAGACCGTCACCTTCACCGTCGGCCGTTCCCAGATCTCCACCGTGGACGCGGCCGACCACACGATGGAGGTCCGCCGGGAGGGACAGCTGGTGTCGACCCTGCCGATCACCGCGGGGGCGCCGAAGACCACCACGTACAACGGGAAGATGGTGGTCATGGAGCTCTTCGACGTGACCCGGATGAACGGCCAGACCGTGGGCTTCGGCGGCGAGTACGACATCCCCGACGTCCCGCACGCCATGCGGCTCACCAGCTCCGGCACCTTCCTGCACGGGAACTACTGGGCCAGCCCCGACACCTTCGGCACCACCAACGTGAGCCACGGATGCGTCGGCCTGCGCGACGACAAGGGCGGCGGCTCGGACACCCCGGCCGGCTGGTTCTTCGACCGCACGCTGGTCGGGGACGTGGTGGAGGTCGTCAATTCGCAGGACAAGACGGTCTCCCCGAACAACGGCCTGGGCGGCTGGAACATGTCCTGGACGGACTGGGTGGCGGGCTCCGCCATCGCCTGACCTGCGGGCCGCCCCCTGCCCGGAAGGGCGACTCGTGCGAGCGCGGCGCCGTGTCCCGTTCCGCCCCGCCCCGTCCCGCTTCCGGCACTTGGGACGGAACGGTGACAAGACCGTGCCTATTCGTGTTGTCCCCATGTGATTACCTGTCGGCAAGCGCGCGACTGCACGCGCGCGGGGGACATGGGGAGAACAAGAGTGAACCTGCAGCCGATACGCGGCCGCGGCCGCACCGGCCTGCCGGCCCTCCTGCTGGGGGCGGCCCTGCTGTTCACCACCGCCTGCAGCGGCGGTGGCGGCAACAGTGGCAGCGGTGGCGGTGACAAGGCCGGGGGTGGCGGCCAGACCGGTAACGAGGCGTCCAAGGCCGTGGTCAGCATCAAGCCGGACGACGTTGCCAAGGAGGTCGCGACGAGCGGCGTCCTGAAGATATCCACCACCGGCGGCAAGCTGGCCACCGTGACCGTGGCCGACACCAAGGGCAACGCGGTCGAGGGCAAGATCGCCGACGACGGCGCGAGCTGGGAGCCCGCCCGCCACCTGGCCTCCGCCACCGAGTACAAGGTGCACGCGGTCGCCAAGGACGAGGCCGGCCGGGAGTCCGCCAAGGACACCACTTTCACCACCCTGACCCCGACGAACACCTTCATCGGCCACTACACGCCCGAGGACGGTTCGACCGTCGGCGTGGGCATGCCGGTGTCGATCAACTTCACGCGCGGGATCACCAACCCCGAGGCCGTGGAGAAGGCCATCACGGTGACGGCCGAGCCGTCCGTTCCGGTCGAGGGCCACTGGTTCGGCAACGACCGCCTCGACTTCCGCCCCGAGAACTACTGGGCCGCGGGCACCAAGGTCACCGTGAAGATCGCCCTCGACGGAGTCGAAGGCCGCCCCGGGGTCTACGGCAAGCAGACCCGTACGGTCACCTTCACCATCGGCCGCTCCCAGGTCTCCACGGTCGACGCGAGCACCAAGCAGATGGAGGTCGTCCGTGACGGCCAGGTGCTCAAGACCGTCCCGATCACCGCGGGCGCCCCGTCGACGACCACCTACAACGGGCAGATGGTCATCAGCGAGAAGTACAAGGTGACGCGGATGAACGGCGCGACCGTCGGCTTCGGCGGCGAGTACGACATCCCCGACGTCCCGCACGCGATGCGGCTGTCGAACTCCGGCACCTTCGTCCACGGCAACTACTGGGCCTCCTCCGGCACGTTCGGCTCGGAGAACGTCAGCCACGGCTGCGTCGGCCTGAAGGACGCCCGCGGCGGCGGCGACGGGAACCAGCCCGCCGCCTGGTTCTTCAACGAGTCGCTGATCGGCGACGTGGTCGTCGTGAAGAACTCCAAGGACAAGCAGATCGCCCCGGAGAACGGCCTCAACGGCTGGAACATGGCGTGGTCGGAGTGGATCAAGTAGTCCTCCCCGCCCCGTAGTACGGCCGGCCCGGTGCTGTGACACACAGCACCGGGCCGCTGTCCGTTAACCGGCACTAACCTGGCCCGTATGACCCTCTCTCTCGAAGTCTCCGAAGGCGTCGGCACCCTCCGCCTGGACCGGCCGCCCATGAACGCCCTGGACATCGCCACCCAGGACCGGCTGCGCGAGCTCGCGGTGGAGGCCACCGACCGGTCCGACGTCCGCGCGGTCGTCATCTACGGCGGCGAGAAGGTGTTCGCGGCCGGAGCGGACATCAAGGAAATGCAGACCATGGACCACGCGGCGATGATCGCCCGGTCCCGCGGGCTGCAGGACGCCTTCACCGCCGTGGCCCGCATCCCCAAGCCCGTCGTCGCGGCCGTCACCGGCTACGCGCTGGGCGGCGGCTGCGAGCTCGCGCTGTGCGCCGACTTCCGGATCGCCGCCGACAACGCGAAGCTCGGCCAGCCCGAGATCCTGCTCGGCCTGATCCCGGGAGCGGGCGGCACGCAGCGGCTGTCCCGGCTCGTCGGCCCGTCCAAGGCCAAGGACCTCATCTTCACCGGGCGCATGGTCAAGGCCGACGAGGCGCTGTCCCTGGGCCTGGTCGACCGGGTCGTACCGGCCGCGGAGGTGTACGAGCAGGCCCACGCCTGGGCGGCGAAGCTGGCCCAGGGTCCGGCGATCGCGCTGCGCGCCGCCAAGGAGTGCGTGGACGCGGGCCTGGAGACCGACATCGACACCGGCCTGACCATCGAACGCAACTGGTTCGCGGGCCTGTTCGCCACCGAGGACCGTGAGCGCGGCATGCGCAGCTTCGTCGAAGAGGGCCCGGGCAAGGCCAAGTTCCTCTAATCGGGCGCCGGCCGGCGTTCCTCCCTGTGGGTGGATTAGCCAGGCCTTAAGGGAGCCTTAAGGGGAATGGGTGATCCACTCACGGTGATCGCCGAAATGCGGTGCGTCACACCAGGTCATCCTGTGTATCGAGGCCCTCCGCTTGCCTTACGCATATGACAGAACACCCCCCGGGAGTCGTTGAATCCGGGGGGTGTTTTCCCGCGGAACTGCCCGGACGGGCAGGTCGGCCGTCCATGATGGGTGCATGGCGGGCCTGGAGGGTGTGGAACAGCCGCGGCAGCGCAGCAGCGCTTCGGCCGTACGGCTCACGGCGGCTCTTGAGGACGAACAGGGCCTCAAGGCACTGGAGTTGTACGGGAACCCGGCCGAGGCGGAAGTGACCCTGCCGTCCGAGCCCGAGTCGGCCAGCACCGCGCGCCGCCTCACCCAGTGCGTGGTGGTCCGCATGTGGGGCCTCTCGCCGCAGATCGCCGAGCACGCCGTCCTGCTGGTCTCCGAACTCGTCGGCAACGCGGTCCGGCACACCGGGGCCCGCTCCTTCGGCTTACGCATGCTGCGCCGGCGCGGCTGGATCCGCGTAGAGGTGCGCGATCCCTCGCGCGGGCTGCCCTGCCTGATGCCGGTCCACGAGCTGGACACCACCGGCCGGGGGCTCTTCCTCGTCGACAAGCTCTCCGACCGCTGGGGCGCGGACCTGCTGCCCCGCGGAAAGATCACCTGGTTCGAGATGCGGGTCGCCGACCGCTAGGCGACCCGGCCCCGGAACGCCAGAAACCCCCTGTCGCCGTGGTGGGGCGTCGCGGGGGTTTCATGGGTGCGCCGAGGATCGATTGGGGTGTGATCCTCGGCGTGGTGACTTCGCTCGGGTCAATGGGGAAGTCGTGGTTCCGACTATGGCAGACGTGGCCCCGAATGCCAAAAGTCCCTAGTCGGACATAAGTGTGCAAATAGTGAGAGTTTCTAGCTAAATCCTAGGTGAGATGGGCCACTCGCCTGGTAATCAATGAATAAATATCGACCGCTCTGTGTGAATCGTTGATCACATAGCGGTCAGGCCGCTCGTTCGGCCCCTTCCGGTAGACGTCCCGAATTGGGTCAATCATTACCTTCCGCGTCATCCACCCCTTAAATGGGCAAGTGCTCTCACATCCAGGCCGCCGTACGGTCCTGCGCGCGACCGGTCTCGCCACGGCCGGCGCCGCCGCGGCCGCTCTCAGCGCCGCCTGCGGACCGGGCCGCCCCGCCTCCGCACCCTCCGCCGCGCCCCCGGGCTCGGCCGGACCGGCCAAGGCGGCCAAGGCGGCGCCGGCCGCGCCGCGCCGGTTCGCCGGGCAGCCCGTCGAGATCGGCCACGGTCCGCGCGACCGGCCCCGGGTCGCCCTCACCTTCCACGGCAACGGGGACCCCGCCACCGCCCGGTCGGTCCTGGCCGAGGCCGAGAGAGCGGGCGCGCGGGTCACCGTACTGGCGATCGGCAGCTGGCTCGACGCCCACCCGGAGCTCGCCCGCCGGATCCTCGACGGCGGCCACGAGCTCGGCAACCACACCCAGCGCCACCTCTCGATCAACACCATGCCGGAGGCGGAGGCCTACGCCGAGATCACCGGCTGCGCCCAGCGGCTCCGGCGCCTCACCGGCTCCATCGGCGCCTGGTTCCGGCCCTCCCGGACCCAGTACGCGACCCCGCTCGTCCAGAAGCTGGCCCAGCGCGCGGGCTACCCGCACGTCCTCTCGTACGACGTGGACTCACTCGACTTCACCTCGCCCGGTGCCGCGGCCGTCATCCGCACCGTCACCGGGACGATCCGCAGCGGATCGGTGGTGAGCCTGCACTTCGGCTACGCGGACACGGTCGACGCGATGCCGCCCCTCCTCGAAGAACTCGCGCGCCGCGAACTGCGCGCGGTGACCACCACGGAGCTGCTGACGCCATGACGACCATCCGCCTTCCCCGGAAGGCCACCGTGCTGCTCGCCGGTCTGGTCCTCGCCGCCCTGGCCGGCTGCGGATCAGCCGACAAGGGACCCGCCGAGGCACTCGGCACCAAGGGCCCGGCCAAGCCCGTCAAGGTGGTCCCGGCGGCCCCGCCCGGACTGCCCGGCATGCCCCCGCTCCTCGATCCGCACGACGTGTACGCGGCGGACCGGCCCAACCAGCTCTCCCCGGTGGTCAAGGACTTCCCGTCCCGCGTCTACGTCCCGAACACCAACTCCAACACGGTGTCCGTCATCGACCCGGTGACCTACCAGGTCATCGACACCATCCCGGTCGGCATCCAGCCCCAGCACGTGGTCCCCTCCTGGGACATGAAGACGCTGTGGGTCAACAACAACCGCGGCCACACGCTCACCCCCATCAACCCGGCCACCGGCGAGGCCGGAAAGCCCGTCGAGGTGCACGACCCGTACAACCTCTACTTCACGCCGAACGGCAAGTACGCGATCGTCATGGCCTCGCTCGACAAAGAGCTGGTCTTCCGCGACCCGCACACCATGGACCGGGTGAAGACCGTTCCCGTGAGCTGCTTCGGCGTCAATCACGCCGACTTCTCCGCCGACGGCCGGTACTTCATCGTGAGCTGCGAGTTCTCGGGCGAACTGCTCAAGGTCGACACCGAGCGGATGGAGGTCGTCGGGCAGCAGAAACTGCCTTTCGAGGGCGCGATGCCGCAGGACGTCAAGGTCTCGCCCGACGGAAAGACCTTCTATGTCGCGGACATGATGGCGCACGGGATGTGGGTGCTCAGCGGCGACACCTTCGAGACCCCCAAGCTGCTGCCCACCGGAAAGGGCTGCCACGGTCTGTACGTGAGCCGTGACTCCAAGGAGATGTACGTGTCCAACCGGGGCGAGGGCACGGTCTCCGTCTTCAACTTCCCGCAGAACAAGCTGACCAAGAAGTGGGAGCTGCCGGACGGCGGCAGCCCCGACATGGGCGGCGTCTCCGCCGACGGCAAGGTGCTGTGGCTGTCGGGCCGCTACAACGACGAGGTCTACGCGATCGACACCGTGACGGGCAAGCAGCTCGCCCGCATCCCGGTCGGCGGCGGTCCGCACGGCCTCGCCGTGTACCCGCAGCCCGGCCGCTACTCGCTCGGCCACACCGGCATCTTCCGCTAGCGGCCCGGGTATGCCGGTGCCCCGGGAGCTCGCACAGCTCCCGGGACACCGGCACACGCTCGCCGCCGCCGTACTACCAGGCGACGGGGAGCCGCTCCGGAAGCCGCTTGATGAAGCCCGTACGCCAGACGAGGTTCTCCGCGGGTACCGCGAGCCGCAGCTCGGGCAGCCGCTCGACCAGCACCTCCAGGGCGATCTCGGCGTGCGCCCGGCCCAGCGCGGAGGCCGGGCAGAAGTGCCGGCCGGCGCCGAAGGCGAGGTTGGCGTGGGGGCTCTCGCGCTCCAGGTCCAGTACGTCCGGGTTCTCGAAGGCCTCGGGGTCGAAGTTGGCCCCCTCCAGCAGGACGAGGACGAGCTCGCCCTCCTTCACCAGGACGTCACCGAGCTGGATGTCCGCCAGGGCGATGCGCGGCAGGCCGTCGCCGACGGACAGGTTCCAGCGCAGCAGTTCGTCCACGGCCTTGCCCATGCGCTCCGGGTGCTCGCGCAGGTACCCGATGAGCTCGGGCTTCTGGAGCAGCGCGAGGACCGCGAGGGTGAGGAAGGCTGAGGTGGACACCGCGCCCGCGCCGAAGAGCGAGACGGCGACCGTGGCGAACATGTCGTCGGTCAGGTGCGCCGACTCGGGGTCGGCCTCCTTCAGCTCGGCGAACTTGCCGAGGAGCCCCGTACGCTCCTCGGCGGGCCGGGCGAGCTGGGCGCCCAGCTGGTCGGCGAAGTAGCCAACGTCTTTGTACCAGTTGAGCGCGGAGTCGGCGAAGGGCTCGCGCGCCGTCATGAAGGCCACGTCCAGCCCCGACATCAGCCGGCGCCAGTCCTCGAAGGGCACCCCGAGCACCTGACAGTGCATCGCCGCCGAGAAGGGGTCGGCGAACCCCGCCCGGAGGTCGGCCGGGCCGCCCTCGGCCACGATCTGGTCGATGAGCTCGCCGGCGATGGCGCGCAGCCGGTCCTGGAGCCCCTTCTGGCGCGGGTTGAGCGCCTTCATCACCGCGTTGCGCAGACCGGCGCTGTTGATGTTGCCCATGTTGTTGACGACCTCGGGCGGGATCGTCAGCGCGTACTGGCGCGGGACCCCGGCGTTCGCCGTGTCCTTGAGGCTGAACCGCTCGTCCTCCAGCACCTGCTTGGCCAGCGCGTAGCTGCTGACCAGCCAGGCCGGATCCCCGGTGAGGGTACGGACCTTGGCGACTGGGGCCTTCTCGCGGAGCCAGCCGCACTCCTCCGGAAGCACGTCTCCGCGCCGCGAGAGCGGGAAGTCGAGGAGCGGCTGCTCCTGAGTCCCCCGGCCCTCAAGCTGCTCGACGCTCATCGACGATCCTTTCGGTCGGTACGTGGTTCACGCTGTGCTGTGGTGCCGTGCCCTCGGGCGCTCCGCGCTCGGGCACCTCGCGCACCGATTCGGCGGCCTCGGGCCGTACGACGGCGTACGCCTGGTTCCTGGTCGCGCGCAGGCCCCCGCCGCGTGCGAAGAGGACATCCGTCAGCGGCATCTTGACGTGGTAGGCCGCCACCGAGGACGGCACGTCGAGAATGCTCGGGGTGTCCACGAAGAACGGCAGCTCGGCCGCCATGTAATCGAAACAGACTTGCAACTGCTCCGCAGTGATGGATTCACCTTCCGGCAACTTGGAGCCGACAAAGTGCAGGGCCATTTTCTCGCAGCCCTTACGGAATTCGTCGTCGGTCTCCAGGAAATGCAGTACGCGCCGGTGCAGTAGTTGGTAGACGGGGTTCTCCTGGAACTCCGAAAGTGCTCTGACGCGGATCTCGGCGTGTGAGGTCCCTGATTGTTCCACGCCCTTGAGGATCCTTCTCCGGACCGCCTTGATCTCCTTCGTGGCGCGCTTCTCCGCGTGCTCCTGGGTGTAGCCGAAGGCGGCGAACATCCGGTCCACGTGGAGGTCTGCGTAGACGAAGTCGACCTGCGCGAAGCGGGTCGTGGCCCACTGGGCGAGACCGGTGATGCGCTCGGAGCTGAAGTAGCTGTTTCCAGGACTCACTCCGATGAGCACATGGTCGCCGTCTTCCCAGATATGGCGGCAGGTGCGGGTGAAGGGCAGAACTTCGAATGATGCGTCGGCTGTGATCGTCACCTGTGTGATCGCCCTCATTGCCGCTTGTCCCTGGGAGCCCTGCGCTCCTGGTGTGGCGGCAATGTCGGTACGTTATGCCGTGGTGCCGGAGCGTGACAAGTCCGGGCCGGATTTGTTGGCTGGAATTATCGCTTCCGCATTACGGAAGGGTAATGGAATTTCTATCTGCCGCTCGAACGGGACCCGCGGCGGGGGAGCTCCGCGCAGGCCGCTACCCTGAGCCGGTCAACAAGCACCAAGAAGGGGTGGACCCAGTGGCGGACATCGAGAGCGCACGGACGACGTTCGGCAAGTTCGACGTGAACGGTGACGGCTTCGTCACGGCGGACGAGTTCCGGGCGGCCCTGGCGGCCATGGGCGACCCGTTCGTCACCGGCCCGGTCGCGGACGCCGTCATCGCCGCGAAGGACGCGAACGGCGACGGCCTGCTGAGCTTCGACGAGTTCTGGGCCTCCCTGAACAAGTAGGCCCGCCTGGACAGGTAGGGCCCGGCTGAACGAGCAGGGCCCGCCTGAACGAGCAGGGTCCGGCTGAACGAGCAGGCCCGCTCCGGCCCCACGTCCGGCCCCACGCGCCGTCGCCCCACCTGCCCGGGGCGGGGGCGCGTCAGGCCGTCGTGGTGCCGTCCGGCGGCGTCATGTCCTCGACCTCCGCCAGGGCCTCCTCCAGCCAGCTCAGCCAGAACGTCTCCAGGGCGATCCCGCCGTGCAGGACGAGCCGGCGCAGCCGGTCCTCCACCGCGGCGCGCTCCGGCGGGAAGTCCTTCGCCTCGATGGCCTCGTACTTCGCCAACTGCTCCCGGTGCAGCTCCAGATGGCGCCGCAGCTCGGGCCCGAGCCGGGGCGGCCCGACGACCGCCGCCGCGCGGATCCGCAGCAGCAGCGCGTCGCGCAGCGGTTTGGGGTCCTGGCTCTCGTCGACCCACCGCGCCAGCTCCGCGCTGCCGTCGGGCAGCACCTCGTACTCCTTCTTCTGCCCGCGGACGGGCACCTCGCTGGGCAGCTCCCGGATCAGCCCGGCCTCCTCCAGCCGGCCCAGCTCCCGGTAGATCTGCTGGTGCGTGGAGGACCAGAAGTACCCGATCGACTTGTCGAAGCGCCGGGTCAGCTCCAGCCCCGACGAGGGCTTCTCGAGGAGGGCGGTGAGGATGGCGTGCGGGAGCGACATGCGGCCATCCTAGGGAGTGCCGTCCCGGCGGGCCCTGACGCCCGCGGGGGAGGGTCTAGCGCCAGGCGGCCAGCGCCTCCGGCACGCGCGGACCGGGGGTGTGCGCGTCGAGGAAGCCGTGGGCGCGCAGGAACGCGGTGACCGCCGGGGACCAGGCCTGGCGCAGGCCCGCCGAGGCGAGCAGTTCCGGGTCCGACAGGAGGTCCCGCGCCGCCCCCGTCCGGATGCCCGACGGGGTGAGGACCGCCGCGTCGTCGGCCCAGCGGACCGCCAGCTCCACGTCGTGGGTGGCCATCACCACCGTGGTGCCGTCCGCCCGCAGCCCCGCCAGCACGTCCAGCAGGCGCTCCTGCCCGTCCGGGTCCAGCCCGGCCGTGGGCTCGTCCAGGATCAGCACGCGCGGAGCCATCGCCACCGCCCCCGCGATCGCCGCGCGCTTGCGCTGCCCGTACGACAGCAGGTGCGTCGGGCGATCCCGGAGCGCGGTGATGTCCAGCGACGTCAGGGCGGAGTCGACCCGCCGGCGGACCTCCGGCGCGGGCAGGCCCAGGTTCATCGGGCCGAAGGACACGTCCTGTTCGACGGAGGCCGCGAACAGCTGGTCGTCTGGGTCCTGCACCACCAGCTGGACGCCGGTCCGCAGCCGGGTCAGACCCTTCCGGTCGTACGCCACCACCGCTCCGTCGAGCCGCAGTTGACCCGAACCCGGCCGCAGACCCCCGCTCAGCAGCCGCATCAGCGTGGTCTTGCCACTGCCGTTGCGGCCCAGCAGGACCAGCGCGCGGCCCTCCTCGATGGCGAAGTCCACGCCGGACAGCACGGACGGCCCGTCCTCGTAGGCGTAGCCCGCGCCGACCAGTTCCACCAACGGGGTCACAGATACAGCTCCTTCAGTACGAGGGTCAGGACGGCCAGGCCGGTCAGCAGCGCGCCGGAGCCGGCCAGGAACCGCCAGGACAGCGTCGCCTCCGGTACGAGCACCCGCAGCGCGCCGTCGTAGCCGCGCCCGGCCAGCCCGTCCTGGAGCCGCGCCGCACGGTCGAAGGCCCGTACGAACGAGGTCGCCGCCAGCCCTGCCAGCGAACGCCACACCGCCGCCCGGCCGCGCTGCCCGAGACGGGCCGCCTGGGCCCGGCGGATCTGGGCCATCGAGTCCAGCAGCAGGAACCCGATCCGGTACATGACCAGGGCCACGTCCACCACGGGAGCCGGCACCCCGGCCCGCACCAGCCGGGGCAGTACGTCCGAGACCGGGGTGGTGAAGGCGAACAGCAGCACCCCGAGGGAGGCCGCCGAGGTGCGCAGCAGCAGTTCCGCCGCGTGCCGGGGGCCGTCCGGGGCGAGCACCACGAACCCGGCCGGCCCGCCCACCGAGACCAGCAGCGGCAGCGCCCCGGTGAAGCAGAAGCCGAGCGGGATCCGGAAGGCCCGCCACAGCTGCCGTCCGGACACCCCGGCGGGCCCGAGGAGCACCGCCAGGGTGGCGGCGGCGACCAGCGGCCCGCCGGGCCAGGGCGGCAGGCACACCGCCGTGACGGTCAGCCCGATCCCCAGCAGGGCCTTCTCCAGGGGATGGCGGTGACGCCAGCGGCTGCTGTGCGCCGCCACGTCGATCGGCAGCACCGCCTACGACTCCGCGGCGGTGCCCGCCGTACCCGCCGGAGCGGCGGCGGCCGGGGCTGCCGTGGCCGCCGCGGCGGCAGCGGCCTGGCGGCGGCCCTTGCGGACTCCGAAGTAGTACGCGAGCACGCCCGCGCCGAGCGCCGCCTGGAGGGCGAACAGCGCCGACTCGATCTCGCCGGAGGGGGGCTCGTAGAGCGGTGTGAACCACGGCTCGTAGTCCGGCTTCAGCTCGGTGATCGCCGCTTCCGCCTGCGCGTCCGCACCCGTGAACGGCTCCTCCTTGCCCTCGCCGAGCCCCAGCGCGAGCGGGAGCACGGCCAGCGCCGCCACCAGGAGCAGCAGCAGGGTGTTGATCTTCGCGTTCCTGGTCATCGGGCCACCGCTTCCTGGTCGGTCTCCTGCTTCGCCTTGCCCCCGGTCAGCTTGGCGACGCCGAGGCGCACCATGTCGGACTTGCTGGACTGCATCAGCAGCCGTACGACGAGGACGGTCAGCAGCCCCTCGCTCACGGCGAGCGGGATCTGGGTGACCGCGAAGATGCCCGCGAACTTCTCCAGGGAGCCCACGAAGCCGCTGCTCGCGTCCGGGAAGGCCATCGCCAGCTGGACGGAGGTCACGCAGTAGGTCACCAGGTCGGCGAAGAAGGCGCCGAAGAAGACGGTCACCATCAGCGGCAGGTCGAACTTCCGCAGGAGCCGGTAGACGCCGTAGCCCGCCCAGGGCCCGGCGATCGCCATCGAGAAGACGTTGGCGCCGAGGGTGGTGAGCCCGCCGTGCGCCAGCAGCAGCGCCTGGAAGAGCAGGGTGATGGTGCCGAGCACCGCCATGATCGGCGGCCGGAACAGGATGGCCCCGAGCCCCGTACCGGTGGGGTGCGAGCAACTGCCCGTCACCGAAGGGATCTTCAGGGCGGACAGGACGAAAGTGAACGCTCCGGACGCGCCGAGGAGCAGGGTGCTCTCCGGGTTGGCCTTCACCTCGCGGGTGAGGGCGCGCACGCCGTGCACGACAAAGGGAGCGGACGCGGCGCCCCAGGCGACCGCGTGCAAGGGGGGCAGAAACCCCTCGGCAATATGCATGAGTAGGGAGACCTCTCCAGCACCTCGTGGATGGACAACGCGCCCCGGCCGGTCTCCTGGCTCACGGGTACTGATGCCCGGACTCCGCCTTCCCGGGGCCGTGCGGTCTCCCGCGCGGGCCCAGTGGCTTCCCGCAGGAGTGGAGCCGGACTTCCCGATCACAGTGGCGAGGGCCGCACCGGTTTCACACCGGTTTCCCGAACACCAAGGCCCGCTGACCCTAGTCGGCCGCGCGGACGGGTACCAACCCACCCTCGGAACCGCCGGCGGAGCTCGGATTCCGCTTGCGCTCACTGTGCGTGTTCGACCCGCTACCATATGCACCAACAACCGCACCTGACGAGGGAGTTCCGCATGTCCGTGACCGCCGAGGACTGGCTGCCCCGCATCGCCGCGCTGTTCCGCGCGTACGACCTGGACGGCGACGGCCAGCTCGGCCGCGAGGACCTGATCGCCTACGCCGGACGGCTGGCCGAGCAGCTCACCGAGCCCGGGGACACCCGCCGCCGGGCCGCGCTGTACGACGTGTACGCGGAACTGTGGACCCAGCTCCAGGCCGCCGCCGACACCGACCGGGGCGGCCGCATCAGCGAGCAGGAGTTCGTCGCGGCAGCCGCCCGTGACGCCTTCGACGGGGACGCCTCCTTCCGCGCCTCCACCCTGCGCGCCCTCGACGCGCTCGCGGACGCCCTCGACCGGGACGGCGACGGCCGCATCGACCGGGAGGAGTACGAGCGGATCTTCGGCGCGACGGGTCTGTCCGGCGCCACGGACGCCCTGGCCTTCGACAGCGTCGACGCCGACGGCGACGGGTCCGTCAGCCGCGAGGAACTGCGCGCCGCAGCCGTGTACCTCTTCCCGCTGGCCGACCCCAGCTGGCTGAGCGGCGGGGGCGCCCGCCCCGACCGCCCGCGCGGCATCGCCCTGGTCGCCCACGACTCCCGCAAGGCCGACCTGCTGGCCTGGACGGAGCGCCGGGCCGCCGACCTCAAGCCGCACCGCCTCTACGGCACCGGTACCACCGGCACCCTGATCAACCGTCTGATCGGTCTGGACGTCACCCCGCTGCGCAGCGGCCCGCTCGGCGGCGACCAGCAGATCGGGGCCCTCGTCACCCAGGGTGAGATCGACATGCTGGTCTTCTTCTTCGACCCGCTCGCCTCGCACCCGCACGGGGACGACGTCCGCGCGCTGATCCGCCTCGTGGCGCTGGCCGACGTCCGGCTCGCGCTGAACGCGGCGAGTGCGGACGCGATGATCGAAAGCCTCTAGGGAGTGCCACGGGCGGGCGCGGTCGGCTGGCGTCCGCGCCCCACGCTGCGCAGGCTGAGGGGGTGGCTGCCGACTACGACTACTCCGACCTGACCGCCGTCTACGTGAACTGCACGCTCAAGCGCTCGCCCGAGACCAGCAACACCGAAGGTCTGATCGACAAGAGCCGGGCGGTCATGGAGGCGGCCGGTGCCCGGACCTCCCTGATCCGCGCCGTCGACCACGACATCGCGACGGGCGTCTGGCCGGACATGACCGAGCACGGCTGGGAGAGCGACCAGTGGCCGGTCCTCTACAGCCAGATCATGGACGCCGAGATCCTGGTGCTCTGCGGCCCCATCTGGCTCGGCGACAACAGCTCGGTGATGAAGCAGGTCGTCGAACGCCTCTACGCCTGCTCCTCGATCCTGAACGAGCAGGGCCAGTACGCCTACTACGGCCGCGTGGGCGGCGCTCTGATCACCGGCAACGAGGACGGCGTCAAGCACTGCGCCATGAACGTGCTCTACAGCCTCCAGCACCTGGGCTACGCGATCCCGCCGCAGGCCGACGCGGGCTGGATCGGCGAGGCCGGGCCCGGCCCCTCCTACCTGGACCCGGGCTCGGGCGGCCCCGAGAACGACTTCACCAACCGGAACACCGCCTTCATGTCGTGGAACCTGATGCACCTGGCCGCCCTGCTCAAACGCTCCGGCGGCATCCCGGCGCACGGCAACCAGCGCTCGCTGTGGGACGCGGGCTGCCGCTTCGACTTCCCCAACCCCGAGCACCGCTGAAGCCCCGTTACACCGGCACCTCCGCCAGCGTCGACTCCAGCCGCGCCAGCAGCGGCCGTGCGTCCATCCGGCGGCAGCTCGCGAGGGCCTCCTCCAGTACGGCCCGGGCCCCGGCCGCGTCGCCCGAGGCCAGCAGGGCGCGCGCCAGCGGCTCCACCGCCAGGGCCCGCACCAGGCTCTGCCCCGAGCGGCGGCCCAGCTCGTCCGCCGCCCGCAGCTGACGCAGGGCCTCGGCCGCCTCCCCCCGGTCCAGGGCGATCCGGCCGAGCCCGATGCGGGCCGCGCTCTGCCCGGCCAGGTCGCCGCTGCCCCGGGTGTGGGCCAGGACCTCCCGGAAGCCCGCCTCGGCCTCGTCCAGCCGGCCGAGGGTCCGCTGGGCGTCGGCGACCCAGCGGAGCATGCACATCCGGGGCCAGGCCGCGCCGCCCAGCTCCGCCACCGCCAGGGCCTCGCGCAGCACCGGCAGGGCGTGCCCGCCCTCGCCGCGGGCGAGCAGCACCTGGCCGATGCCGCGCAGCGCGTGGGCCTGGCCGTAGCGGTCGCCCGCCGCCTCGAACACCACCGCGATCCGCCGGCACCGCCGCATCGCCTCGTCGAGCCGGCCCTGGATCCGGTCCAGGTAGGAGAGCAGCCAGCCCGCGTACGCCGCCCCGTGCGCGTCGCCGAGCTCCTCGAACAGCGCCTCCCCGGCCGTCAGTACGGCCCGGGCCGGCCCCCACTCCTCGCGGCAGGTCCGGTGCCGGCCCAGCCCGACCAGCATCACCGCCTCCCCGGTGCGGTCCCCGGCGGCCCGCGCGGCGGCCAGCCCGAGCTCCTGGACCGTCTGCCAGCCGGCCAGGTCGCTGCGCAGGTCGAAGAGGTACTCCCCGGCCGCCGCGAGCTCCCAGCAGGCGTATGGGTCCACCCGCGCGGCCTGCCGTACGGTCGCCACCAGCGCCTCCCGCTCCGCCCCCAGCCAGCGCACCGGCTCGGCCCGCGGCCCCGCGAGCACCGCCGGGTCCGGTACGCGGGCGGCCGTCCGGCCGCCGAGCCCGGGGTAGTCCAGGCCCTGGTGGGCCCGCCGCCCCTCGCGCACCAGCGCCACCCAGCAGGACAGCACCCGGCGCAGCGGCTCGGCCCGCGGCGGCCCCGCGAGCTCCCGGCCGAAGGCGCGGACCAGGTCGTGCATCCGGTAGCGCTGCTGCCCCGCCTCGTCCCGGCCGGCCACCTCCAGCAGGTGCGCCGCCACCAGGGCGTCCAGGGCCTCCTCCGCCGCGCCGAGGCGGCACCCCAGCACGGCCGCCGCCGTCCAGGCCGCGCAGTCCGGGGCGTCGAGCAGGGCGAGCCCGCGCAGCAGGGCCCGGGCCTCGCCCGGGAGCGCGCGGTAGCCGAGCCGCAGCCCGGCCCGCACCCCGTCGAGCACGTCCAGCCGGGCCCGTTCGTCGCCCAGCCGGGCCGCCAGCCGGGCCAGTTCCCGGTGCGGCAGCGCGGCCAGTTCGGCCCCGACGATCCGCAGGGCGAGCGGCAGCCGCCCGCACAGCCGCACCAGCTCCCGCGCCGCCTCCGCCTCGGCGGCCACCCGCCGCGCCCCGGCGATGTGCGCCAGGAGCCCGAGCGCGTCCCGCTCGTCCAGGAGCGGCAGGCCAAGGGCGACCCGCAGGTCGAGCCCGGTCAGCCGGTGCCTGCTGGTGACCAGTACGGCGCAGCCCGCCCCGGGGAGCAGGGGTTCGACCTGGGCCTCGCCGCCCGCGTTGTCCAGGACCACCAGCACCCGACGCCCCGCGAGCAGGCTGCGGTACAGGGCCCCGCGCTCCCCGGCGTCCGCGGGCACCGCCCGGCCGTCCACGCCGAGGCCGCGCAGGAAGCCCGCCAGGACCTCCGCCGGGTCCGCGGCCGCCGTGGGGTCGGCGCCGCGCAGGTCGGCGTAGAGCTGCCCGTCGGGGAACTCCTCGCGCAGGCCGTGCGCGACCCGCAGGGCGAGCGCGGTCTTGCCGATGCCGGGCGGCCCGGTGACCAGGCAGACGCCGCCCTCGGCGGCGCGCAGCCCGCGCCGCAGGGTGCCGGCCTGGCTCTCCCGCCCGACCAACGCCAAGGTCTGGGCGGGGAGTTGGGCCGGGACGGCGGGGCCTCGGGGCGGTTCGGCCCGCGGGGGCGGGGCGCTGCCGGTGCCGTGCAGCTCGGCCCGCGAGAGCGGGGCGTCGCCGGTCCCGTGCGGTGCGGCCGGCACCCGTACCGGCCGCGGCCCGCGCAGTGCAGGGGCGTCGGCGAGGACCGCCGCGTGCAGGGCCCGCAGTTCCGGGCCGGGATCCAGGCCCGCCCGGCCGGCGAGGTGCCGGCGGGCCCGGTCGAAGGCCTCCAGCGCCTCCCCGCGCCGCCCCGACCGGTACAGGGCCAGCATGTGCAGCTCCACCAGCCGTTCCCGTAAGGGGTGTTCGGCCGTCAGCCCGGCCAGCTCGGTGCACACCCGGGCGTGTCGGCCCAGCTCCAGATCCGCGGCCAGCGCCCGCTCCACGCAGTCGAGCCGCTCCTGCTCCAGCCGGGCCGCCGCCGACTCGAAGATCCGCCCGCGCAGCCCGCCCAGCGCGACGGGGCCCCGCCACAGCTCCAGCGCCCCGCCGAGCAGCCGCCGCGCCTCGGCCGGGTCGGCGGCGGCTTCCGCAGCCGACCGCAGGTGCGCGAACTCCCGTACGTCCAGAGCTGCTTGACCGGGATCCAGGACGAAGCCGGCCTCCGTGCGGCTCACGGAGGCGCCCGAGCCCGCGAGCCGTCTCCGCAGCGCACCCGCCGCGTTCTGCAGCTGCTCCCGCGCCGTGGCCGGCGGGTCGTCCCACACCGCCTGCGCCAGCCCGGCGGCCGGCACCACCCGGCCCGCCTCCAGCGCCAGCGCCGCCAGCACGCGCCGCCCGCGCGGCCCGGCCAGCTCCAACGGCCGGTCGTCCAGGGTGACGAGCACCGGGCCCAGCAGGGAGAAGACCAAGGCCATGGCGGACTCCGCGGCACTGCGTGGTGGACGGATGGCCGGCGGATGGGCCGCCGGTGGGCGCCGATCGTAGCCTCTCGCCACCCGCCGGAGCAGGGGTGGATCCCCTTCCGCTTCGGCTGCCACCCAGAGAGGACACCCCCATGCCCCTCCGCACGCGCACCGCCTCCCGGGGCGCCGCGCTGCTGACCGTCGCGCTGCTCGCCCTGGCCGGACTCACCGCCCCCGAGGCCTCGGCCGCCCCCGCCGGGCCCACCGTCGCGGTGGCGATGGGCGACAGCTTCATCTCCGGCGAGGGCGGCCGCTGGCTCGGCAACACCGACCGCTACCAGGGCGCCCGCAACGGCACCGACCGGGCCTGGACCGGGGGTTCGGACTACGACCCCGCCAAGGTCTACGGAGCCACCGGCGAGGTCGGCGGCTGCCACCGCTCCGACGTCTCCGAGATCGCCACCGCCCCGCTGCCCGGCATCGAGCAGCGGGTCAACCTGGCCTGCTCGGGGGCCGAGACGGCAACGTCCTGAGCGCGGCGGCGGGCGGGCAGCCCTACCAGGGGGAGGCCCCGCAGACCGATCAGCTGGCCGCCGTGGCGCGGACCTCGCGGGTCAGGCTGATCGCCCTGTCCATCGGCGGCAACGACCTCGGCTTCGGCCGGATCATCGGCGACTGCGCGTACGACTGGTACTTCAAGCGGCTGTGCTGGAAGAAGCAGGCACCGGTGGTCGAGCACCAGCTGCCGGGCGTGAAGGTCAAGGTCACGGCGGTCGTGGACGACATCCGGGCCACGATGCGGGCCGCCGGGTACGCGGACGGCGACTACCGGCTCGTCCTGCAGTCCTACCCGTCGCCGATCCCGGGCGGGGAGTCCTTCCGGCTGGACCAGAACGACTCGGACCGGATGTTCAAGGACGGCTGCCCCTTCAACGACCGGGACGCGGACTGGGCGGCGTACACCCTCGTCCCCAGGATCGGCGACATGGTCAAGGCGGTGGCGGGCGCGCGCGGCACCGACTACCTGGACCTGAGGGACGCGCTGGCCGGACACGAGGTGTGCGCGCTGGGCACGGAACAGGTGGGCCAGGGCGGGCCGGACCCGCGTGAGCACGAGTGGTTCCGCTTCCTGGACCACGTCAACACGCAGGGCACGCTGGATGAGTCCATGCACCCCAACGCCCACGGCCAGCGGGCGATGGCGGCCTGCCTGGGCCTGGTGGGTGCGGCGGCTCCGGGCCGGTACGCGTGCACGCAGGACTGGTTCGGCGACGGGGACCCGAGCATGATGCGGATCCGCCCGGCGGGCTGACACGGGGCGCCCGGGGCCTGCGAGGCCCCGGGCGGCCCTTCTCAGCAGACGTTCGGGTGCGAGATGTCCACCACGAGCCGCTCGGGCGAGTGCAGGACGGTGGTGCTGTAGTACGGCTTCGTGTCGAAGGCGGCGCCGAAGGTCACGTAGCCCTCGTAGTCGCCGGTCAGGGCGATGCCCTTGAGCTTGCTCAGGTAGATCTTCTGGAGCCGCGGGCCCCGGTAGACGTTCTGACCCGCGTCGTCGTGCCCGGCGGCCGGGTTCAGGCGGATCTCCAGGAAGTGCTTCCCGGCCAGCGGGACGGGCTTGCCGGACCCGTCGTAGAACAGCTGGGAGACGGGAGTGACGGTGACCCCGGGGACGTAGCCCTCGATGTCGATGACGAGCCGGTCGTACGTGCAGTGCCCGCCCCAGCGGGCGTTGACGACCAGCGGGGTCTGGGTGCTGGCGGCGGTGGCCGTGGTGGCGGCGGATGCCGGGGCCGCGAGCGCGATCCCGGCGGTGAGCAGGGCACCTGTGGCCAGGGCCACGAGCTGCCGACGGCGTAGACGAGAACGTAGGCGGTTCATGACGTCCCCCCGATTCTCCAGAGACGGGGACAGTGCTGTCACCCGTAGAGACACCGGCCGGACGCCGATGGTTGCACCCCGGGGGCGGAAGATGGCCGTCCGGTTCCTGCCCGCCGTCGGCGGCCGGGAAGCCGCGAATCCTCGGGTGCGCAACTCGCTTTGATGGCAGGGTGGTTGACTGACCGAGGGCCCCGTGTGACTGGAGAGAACCGGATGCGTCTTCACCGCTTTCCCCGCCGTGTACTGGTCGCCGCGGCCCTCGTCCTGGCGGCCACCGCCTGCGGCGGCGACGCGGACGGCGAGGTCTCGCAGGAGGGTGCGGGGGGCTACCCCTGGAAGGCCACGGACGAGATCTGCAACGCGCTGCCGTACGGGGAGCTCGCCGATCCGCTGGGCGCGCGGGAGGAGGCCGCCGACCGGAACAAGAGGGCGGGCGGGGGCTCCCCGGGCGTGCAGTGCGTCCAGCCGCTCGTCGAGACCGGCCCGGCGAAGTACGGGAACGTCAAGGTGGAGCTGGACCTCTCCTACGGCAACAGCGTCGACTTCGCCAAGGACGTCTTCGGCAGGGTGAAGTCCGACCCGGCCCGGGTGCAGCCGGAAGGCGGCCTGGCCGAGGTGCAGGGGGTCGGCAAGGAGGCGTACCGGATCCTCTTCAACAAACCGACCGAGCTGCGCCAGGTGCGCGAGCTGCGCCTGCGGGACAGCAACCTGATGATCGACGTGACCGTCACGGCCGAGGCCCGTACGCCCCCCACCCCCGAGAGCCTGAAGGCCTTCGACGCCTCGGTGGACGACTTCGCCCGGGGCGCCCTCAAGGCCCTGCGCGGCTAGCCGCGGGGGCGCGGGGGACCGTAGGGCCACGAGACCGAGGGCCGCGCGCAGCAGGGCCGCGCGCAGCAGGGCCGCGCGCAGCAGGGCCGCACCGGCGGCCCCGGCGCACGCGCGCCGGGCCCCCGCGGGTCACCCGGACGGGATCAGGGACGGGATCAGCACTCGATGACGTTGACCGCGAGGCCGCCGCGGGCCGTCTCCTTGTACTTGACCTTCATGTCCGCACCCGTCTCCTTCATGGTCTTGATGACCTTGTCGAGGGAGACCTTGTGGGTGCCGTCGCCGCGCATCGCCATCTTGGCGGCAGTGACCGCCTTGACCGCGGCCATGCCGTTGCGCTCGATGCACGGGATCTGGACCAGGCCGCCGACGGGGTCGCAGGTGAGGCCCAGGTTGTGCTCCATGCCGATCTCGGCCGCGTTCTCGACCTGCTCGGGGGTGCCGCCGAGGACCTCGGCGAGGGCGCCGGCCGCCATGGAGCAGGCCGAGCCCACCTCGCCCTGGCAGCCGACCTCGGCGCCGGAGATGGAGGCGTTCTCCTTGAAGAGCATGCCGATCGCGCCCGCCGCGAGGAGGAAGCGGACCACGCCGTCCTCGTCCGCGCCCGGCACGAAGTTCGTGTAGTAGTGCAGGACCGCCGGCAGGACGCCCGCCGCGCCGTTGGTCGGGGCGGTCACCACGCGCCCGCCCGCCGCGTTCTCCTCGTTGACCGCCATCGCGTAGATGGTCGTCCACTCGCTGCGGTGCATCATCGGGTCGCCCTCGGTGCGCAGCTGGCGCGCCGTGGAGGCCGCCCGGCGCTTGACGCGCAGGCCGCCGGGGAGGATGCCCTCGCGGGACATGCCGCGCGAGACGCAGGACTGCATGACGCGCCAGATCTCCAGGAGGCCCTCGCGGATCTCCCCCTCCGTACGCCAGGCCTTCTCGTTCTCCAGCATCAGCGAGGAGATCGACAGGCCCGTCTCGTTCGCGAGGCGCAGCATCTCGTCGCCGGAGCGGAAGGGGTACTTCAGCACCGTGTCGTCGAGCTTGATCCGGTCCTCGCCGACCGCGTCCTCGTCCACGACGAAACCGCCGCCGACCGAGTAGTAGGTCTTCTCCAGCAGCGGGGTCCCGGCGGCGTCGTACGCGAAGAGCGTCATGCCGTTCGCGTGGTACGGCAGCGAGCGCCGGCGGTGGAGGATCAGCTGGTTCGGCTCGTCGAAGGCGATCTCGTGGCCATCGCCTATCTCCGCGCCCAGCAGGCGCAGGCGGCCGCTCTTGCGGATGCGCTCGACCTCGTCGTCGGCGGTCTCGACGTTCACGGTGCGGGGGGAGTGCCCCTCCAGGCCAAGGAGGACCGCCTTGGGGGTGCCGTGCCCGTGGCCGGTGGCGCCCAGCGAGCCGTACAGCTCCGCGCGGACGGAGGTGGTCTGGGCGAGGAGACCGTCCTTCTTCAGCCGCGTCACGAACATGCGGGCGGCCCGCATCGGACCCACGGTGTGCGAGCTGGACGGACCGATGCCGATCGAGAAGAGATCGAAAACGGAAATGGCCACGTTGGCGGACTCCCGGGTCATCCCCGCGGTGGCGGGGAACGGACCGTCCAGTCGCTCTCGCAGCGTAGCGAGGCGGCCGACGGAGTGTGCGGAATGTGCAGGGATTGCGGGCAAAGATCGCCTCGTGGGCGCCCTTGCCCCGGTTAATCAGCGTACGTCAGTTCGTGAGGGGCTCGGTTACGCCGACCTGTACGGCGGCTTTCGCGGCCCCGACATCGAGGACCGCGCCCCGGACCACGGGAAGGGCCCGGCCTGTGCGCAGACAAAGGCCGGGCCCCTCCCGTGGCGCTGCTTAGAGCGTCGGGTACAGCGGGAACTTCGCGGCGAGCGCGGAGACGCGCGCCTTGAGGTCCTCGCTGTCGTAGGCGGGCTTCAGCGCGGCCGCGATGATCTCCGCGACCTCGGTGAAGTCCTCCGCGCCGAAACCGCGCGTGGCCAGCGCCGGGGTGCCGATCCGCAGACCCGAGGTGACCATCGGCGGCCGCGGGTCGTTCGGGATGGCGTTCCGGTTGACCGTGATGCCGATCTCGTGGAGCCGGTCCTCGGCCTGCTGGCCGTCCAGCTCGGAGTTGCGCAGGTCGACCAGGACCAGGTGGACGTCCGTACCGCCGGAGAGGACGGAGACGCCGACCTCGGTGACGTCGGGCTGCACCAGGCGCTCGGCGATGATCTTCGCGCCCTCCAGGGTGCGCACCTGGCGCTCCTTGAAGTCCTCCGAGGCCGCGATCTTGAAGGAGACGGCCTTGGCCGCGATCACGTGCTCCAGCGGGCCGCCCTGCTGACCCGGGAAGACCGCAGAGTTGATCTTCTTGGCCAGCTCCTGCGTCGACAGGATGACACCGCCGCGCGGACCGCCGAGGGTCTTGTGCGTGGTGGTGGTGACGACGTGGGCGTGCGGCACCGGGTTCGGGTGCAGACCCGCGGCGACCAGACCGGCGAAGTGCGCCATGTCGACCATCAGGTACGCGCCGACCTCGTCCGCGATGCGGCGGAAGGCGGCGAAGTCCAGCTGGCGCGGGTACGCGGACCAGCCGGCGACGATCAGCTGCGGCTTGGACTCCTTGGCGAGGCGCTCGACCTCGGCCATGTCCACCTGGCCGCTCTCGTCGACGTGGTACGGGACCACGTTGTAGAGCTTGCCGGAGAAGTTGATCTTCATGCCGTGGGTCAGGTGACCGCCGTGGGCCAGGTTCAGACCCATGATCGTGTCGCCCGGCTTGAGCAGCGCGAACATCGCGGCGGCGTTCGCCTGCGCACCCGAGTGCGGCTGGACGTTAGCGGCCTCGGCGCCGAACAGCGCCTTGATCCGGTCGATCGCGATCTGCTCGACCACGTCGACGTGCTCGCAGCCGCCGTAGTAGCGGCGCCCGGGGTAGCCCTCGGCGTACTTGTTGGTCAGGACCGAGCCCTGGGCCTCCATGACGGCGACCGGAGCGAAGTTCTCCGACGCGATCATTTCCAGGGTGGACTGCTGGCGCACGAGCTCGGCGTCGACGGCGGCGGCGACGTCCGGGTCGAGCTCGTGGAGAGGGGTGTTCAGTACAGACATCAGGGTCCCCTGGGGTCAGTTACCGGCGGTGAGGGCGGCGTACTCCTCGGCGGAGAGCACGTCCTTGGGCTCCTCCGAGATGCGCACCTTGAAGAGCCAGCCACCCTCGAAGGGAGCGGAGTTCACCAGCGAGGGGTCCTCCACGACGTCCTGGTTGGACTCGACGATCTCGCCGGAGACGGGGGAGTACAGGTCGCTGACCGACTTGGTCGACTCCAGCTCGCCGCAGGTCTCGCCCTCGGTCACGGTCTCGCCGACCTCGGGGAGCTGGGCGTAGACGACGTCACCGAGCGCGTTGGCCGCGAACTCCGTGATGCCGACCGTCGCGACGCCGTCCACGGCGTCCGACAGCCACTCGTGCTCCTTGGTGTAACGCAGCTTCTCGGGGTTGCTCATGACCTGATTCTCCTGGATGCGGGGGAGTGGATACGAACAGTGGTCTTGGGTACTGAGACGGAGCCGTACGGCTGCCCGGAGGCCCTGCCGTACAGCGGAGATCGTCGCGGAACTACTTCTGCCGCTTGTAGAACGGCAGGGCCACGACCTCGTACGGCTCATGCGTACCGCGAATGTCGACGCCGACGCCGGAGGTGCCGGGCGCGGCGTGCGCCGCGTCCACGTACGCCATCGCGATCGGCTTGCCCAGGGTCGGGGAGGGCGCGCCCGAGGTGACCTCGCCGATCACCTGGCCGCCGGCGACGACCGGGAACCCGGCGCGCGGGACGCGGCGGCCCTCGGCGATCAGGCCGACCAGCTTGCGCGGCGGGTTCGTGGCGGCGCGCTCGGCGGCGGCCTCCAGGGCGGCGCGGCCGACGAAGTCGCCCTCCTTCTCGAACTTCACGACCCGGCCCAGCCCCGCGTCGAACGGGGTGAGGGAGGTGCTCAGCTCGTGCCCGTACAGCGGCATGCCCGCCTCCAGGCGCAGGGTGTCGCGGCAGGACAGGCCGGCCGGGACCAGGCCGACGCCCTCGCCCGCCTTGGTCAGCGCCTGCCACAGCTCCACGGCGTGCTCGGGGGAGACGAACAGCTCGAAGCCGTCCTCGCCCGTGTAGCCCGTACGCGCGATCAGCGCGGGCACCCCGGCGACCGTGCCCGGCAGGCCGGCGTAGTACTTGAGGCCGTCCAGGTCGGCGTCGGTGAGCGAGGCGAGGATGCCGGGGGACTCCGGGCCCTGCACCGCGAGCAGCGCGTAGGCGTCGCGGTCGTCACGGACCTCGGCGTCGAAACCGGCGGCGCGCTCGGTGATGGCGTCCAGGACGACCTGGGCGTTGGAGGCGTTGGCGACGACCATGTACTCCGTCTCGCCCAGGCGGTAGACGATCAGGTCGTCGACGATTCCGCCGTCCTCCTGGCAGATGTGCGTGTAGCGGGCGCGGCCGACACCGACGGTCGAGATGTTGCCGACCAGCGCGTAGTCCAGGACCTTGACGGCCTCGGGGCCGGTCAGCGTGATCTCGCCCATGTGGGAGAGGTCGAAGAGGCCGGCCTTGGTGCGCACGGCGTTGTGTTCGTCGCGCTCGCTGCCGTACCGCAGCGGCATGTCCCAGCCCGCGAAATCGGTCATGGTCGCACCGAGGGAACGGTGCAGCGCATCGAGGGCGGTCAGACGGGGGGCAGTGCTCATGGGTGTGGCTCCCGGGTCCCAGGGCATCGACATGACATGACGAGGACGTTCCTCCCCATCTGTCATCGGAACCTGAGAGGTTCGCCGAGAGCCCCCGGTCACCGGGGAGCGTCGACTTGCACCTTGGGTGGAGCTGCTGCGGCGCAGCTCGCTTTTCAGATCTGCCTCATCCACGCGGTACGGGGCCTGAGAGATTCAAGGGAGGTTCTTGCTCCTTCGGCGCCCGCGCACGGCCTTGCGGCGTGCCGGGACTCTCCCGCGCGGATTCAAGCGGCCGGTATGCAGTTGGTCCAGATGGCGCACATCATTGCACGCCACGGTCGTGATCGGGCGTGCGGGCCCGGAAGTCTGTCCGGGCTTCGGACGGCCGGACCGGAACCGGGACTGCCGGATTACCGTCTCTTTACACTCAGTGGGCAAGGGTCCTGGTGACCCGATTCGGGGGAGGCGATCACTGTGCGGAGATTCGGACTGCTGGCGACGACCGGGACCGTGGACGGGGTACCGCCCCAGCGCGGCGCGCGCGGGCGCACCACCGCGCCGGAAGCCGGTCTCGGCCGGGTCCGGGACCTGCGCGGGCCGGGCGTCGGCGGCCCCCAGCGGCTCGGTTTCGCGGAGGGGGACATCGTCGTGGTCTCCGGCCTGCCGGGCGGCGGCAAGAGCACCCTGATCAAGCGGGCGGCCGCCGCGGGCGGCTCCATCGATTCCCAGGACACCCGTGAGCGCTGGGAGCGCCGGATGCCGGCCGCGCTGCCGTACGCCGTGTACCGGCCGCTGGTCCGGGCCGACCACTACTGGGGGCTGTGGCGGACCCTGCGCTCCGGCGCCTCGGTCGTCGTCCACGACTGCGGTACGCAGACCTGGGTACGGGCCCTGCTCGCGGCCTCCGCGCGCCGCCGGGGCCGGGCGCTGCACCTCCTGCTGCTGGACAGCAGCGCCGAGGAAGCCCTGGCCGGGCAGGCCGCCCGGGGCCGGCACGTGTCCGCGTACGCCTTCGCCCGGCACCGCGGGGCCGTGGCCCGCCTGCTCCGCGACGCCGAGTCCGGCCTCCCCCCGGCCGGCTGCGCCTCGGTGACCCTCCTGGACCGCCGCTCCGCTGCCGCGGTCAGCCGGATCGCCTTCCACGGCTGAGCGCCGGTGCCGGGCTCTGCCCGGACCCGCGTGAAATCCAGCCCCTCCGGCGTTTGAGGAGCGGGGTCTGGGGCGGAGCCCCAGCAGCGGCGCCGCACCGATAACCTCGGCACGACGTTCGGCGGGACCACAGACGGAGGCAGCGGCACATGCAAGGCAACGGCAGCGGCGGCGGCTGGCCGGACAATGAGCTGGAGCAAGTGCTCGGGGCGGCGCTCGGGCAGCCGGACGCCGGGGGGCGGATCCTGGAGGTGCTCGGGCGCAGCATGGTCTGGGTGCCGCTGCCCGGCGGCGGCGGCCCCGACTCGGCCGGCCTCAGCCTGCCCACGATGGACATCGGCGGGGCGGCGTACGTCCCGGTGTACAGCTCCGAGGCCCAGTTCCGCGCCTGCGTCGGCCCCGGCATGGACTTCGCCGTGGCCCCCGCCGTCGAGTTCGCCCGCGGGCTGCCCCCGCAGCTCGGCATCGCCGTGAACCCCGAGGGCGCCGTCGGCGTCCCGCTGCCCCCCGCCGCCGTCGCCGAGCTGTGCCGCACCGGCCGGACCCCGCTCGACGGCCCGGCCACCGGCGGCCGGGTCCGGCTGTACGAGCCCGACTGGCAGGACGACCCGGTGGACTTCCTGGCCGCCGCCGCCGAGGAGTTCCGCGCCGTCGGGGCGGTCGCCGCGGCCCACCGCTGCCTCGCCAGCGTCGAGGGCGGGGAGCCGCAGCTGTTCATCGGCGTCCGCCTGGTGGGATGGGACCCCGGGACGCAGAGCGCCCCGATGGAGGCCCTCGGGCGGGCCCTGGCCCGCGTCCCGGCGCCCTGGCCCGTGCAGTTGATCCTCCTGGACGCGGCGCAGGACCCGGTGACCGACTGGATTCGTGAGCGCGTACGCCCCTTCTACGTCCCGTAGCGCCGCTTAAGCTGTTCACGCGTTGACGACGGGCGGAAGAAGAGACGAAGAGGGGTACCGGGTGAGTGCGTCAGGCACGGCCGCGGCCGGGCAGGTCGAGCACATGCTGCGCCAGGTGACTCCCGGGCGCTATGAGAGCTACGAGTCACTCCTGCACGCCCTCGCCGAGGGCCGGCTGTGGATGCTGCTCTGGCAAGGGCGGCCGGGCTCCCCGGACGCCCAGTACGGGGGCATGGAGGTCGAGAGCCTGGGTTACGCGCCCTGCGTGACCTCGCCCCAGGAACTGGCCGCCAGCGGCTGGAACCGGGGCTACGAGGTGGTCACCGGGCGGGACATCGCCCGCGCCCTCTACCCCGACCGCTGGGGACTGTGGCTCAATCCGCACGCCCAGGGCGGCGGCCTCGGCGTTCCCTGGGCCGACCTGCGCCGGATCGCGACCGGCCTGGACCGGATGCCGGCCGGGCCGCTGCGGCTGTCGGAGCCCGCCATCGAGCTCCCGCAGTTCTACGGGCTGCTGACCCAGCACGCGCACCGCACGCCGGCCGTCCGGTCGCTGCGCCGGGCCTGGGTGCAGCCGGCGCTCGGGTCGCCGTACCTCGCGGTGGGGCTCGACCTGTACGACGCCTCCGCGCCCGCGCTGGAATCCGTGCGGGAGATGATGCGCCAGTCGGTAGGCGTGGTCCCCGAGGGCGTCCCCGTGTGCACGGTCGCGCTGGCCGACGAGCACGACCCCGTCGCGATGTGGCTGCGCGCGCAGACCCGCCCCTTCTACGACCGCGAGGGCCAGGCCCCGTCGTACTGACCGCATCCGCATATTGAGACATCCGTCTCGAAGGCCGCACCGGAGCTCATCGGTGCGGCCTTCGGTATATCCGGGAATGCGCCCAAGAACCATGCCGCAAATGGCAGTTGGGCGGGATGTCCGTTCCGGGCCGAACGGGCAGTGTTTCACCGCTCAACAGAGCCCACGGTTCGGATAACGGAAGGTGTCGGTGCAGATCACGGTTGCGCATCACATCCCCGGGAGGTCTGGCGGGCGATTGAGCGACCGATGAAGACTCCCCACCCAAGAGCCGGTCAGTCCTCCGAGACCCGGCTCGGTACGCGCACTTCGCTTGTTGCTCCGCACAGCACTGCCCGCACTTCCTGCATGTAATTCCTGCATTTCACACGCGTCCTGTGTATCCCACGCACTCCGAGCGCCACTCCGCACCAACGCCGCCACAGCGGCGGGCATGGGCCGGCCACCCGTCGGCCGAGAGGGGTCCCCACCACGATGACGGCACCACTGCATGACACGAGCGCGGAAACCCCCGCTCCCGTGTCCGTAGCCGATGTCCCTGCCAAGGCCATCGAAGGCCGCTCGCCCGGCCGCATCGCCTGGATGCGGCTCAAGCGCGACAAGGTCGCGCTGACCGGCGGCGTGGTCGTGATCCTCCTGATCCTGGTGGCAATCTTCGCGCCGCAGATCGTGAGCCTGCTGGGCCACCCGCCCAACGAGTTCCACGAGGACCTGATCGACCCGGACCTGGGCACGCCGATCGGTTCGTTCGGCGGCATGAGCTCCGACTTCCTGCTGGGCGTCGAACCCACCAACGGGCGCGACGTCTTCAGCCGGATCGTCTACGGCGCCCGGATCTCGCTGGTCGTCGCCTTCCTGGCGGCCTTCGTATCGGTCGTCATCGGCAGCCTGCTCGGCGCGCTCGCCGGCTTCCTCGGCGGCTGGGTCGACGGCGTCATCAGCCGCGTGATGGACCTGCTGCTGGCCTTCCCGCAGCTGCTGTTCACCATCGCCCTGGTCTCCGTGGTGCCCAACTCCCTCTGGGGATTCGAGGGTTCGGGCGTCCGCATGGGCGTACTGGTCGTCGTCATCGGCTTCTTCGGATGGCCGTACATCGGCCGCATCGTCCGCGGTCAGACGATCTCCCTGCGGGAGCGCGAGTACGTCGAGGCCGCACGCAGCCTCGGAGCAGGCCGCGGCTACATCCTGATCAAGGAGCTGCTGCCCAACCTGGTCGCCCCGATCCTCGTCTACGCGACGCTGATCATCCCGACCAACATCCTGACGGAGGCGGCCCTCAGCTTCCTCGGCGCCGGCGTCAAACCGCCGACGGCCTCCTGGGGAAAGATGCTCTCCGACGCCGTCCCCATCTACCAGGACGACCCCATGTACATGGTGGTCCCCGGTATCACGATCTTCATCACCGTCCTGGCGTTCAACCTCTTCGGGGACGGGCTGCGTGACGCACTCGACCCCAAGGGCAGCTGAACAGCTTCAACGATTCACCCACCTATGGAGGTTGGACAACCGTGATCCGCAGAAAGCAGGCACTCGCGATCACCGCCGTGATCGCCGCCCTGTCCCTGACCGCCGCGTGCGGTGGCAAGGACGGCGAGAAGAAGCCCGAGGGCAAGGGCGGCGGCGCCGCAGCCTTCAACGCCGCCACCACCGGCGTCGTGAACCCTTCCGACGCCAAGGGCGGCGAGCTCAAGCTCTGGTCCCCCCAGGACGTCGACTACCTCGACCCGGCGCGTGCCTACTACGGCTTCGTGTGGAACATGCAGCGCCTCTACGTGCGCCAGCTGCTCGCGTACGACAGCAAGCCGGGTGAGGCGGGCACCAAGCTGGTCCCGGACCTCGCCGAGGCCCTTCCGGTCCTGAGCAACGACGGCAAGACGTACACCGTCAAGCTCAAGGACGGGGTGAAGTTCGACGACGGCACCCCGGTCACCTCGAAGGACATCAAGTACGGCATCGAGCGCGTCTTCGCGCAGGACGTGCTGTCCGGCGGTCCCACCTACCTGATCGACCTGCTCGACCAGGGCCAGAAGTACCCCGGCCCGTACAAGGACACCGACCCGGACAAGATGGGTCTGAAGTCCGTCCAGACGCCGGACGACAAGACGATCGTCTTCAACCTGGCGAGCGCCAACTCCGACTTCAGCTACCTGCTGGCGATGCCGTCCTCCTCGCCGGTCCCGAAGGCCAGGGACGAGGGCGCCACCTACACCAACAAGCCGGTCGCCACCGGCCCGTACAAGGTGGAGAGCTTCACCGCCGGCAAGGGCGCCACCTTCGTCCGCAACGAGCACTGGGACCCGAAGACGGACACGATCCGCAAGGGTCTGCCGGACAAGGTCTCCTTCACGGTGACGACCAACCCGGACGACATGGACCAGCGCCTGCTGTCGGGCGACATCGACCTCGCGGTCGACGGCACGGGCATGCAGCAGGCCGGCAAGAACAAGGTCCTCAAGGACGAGGCGCTCAAGAAGAACGCGGACAACCCGTTCACGGGCTACATCCGCTACTTCGCCTTCCCGCAGACGGTCGCGCCGTTCGACAACATCGAGTGCCGCAAGGCCGTCATCTACGCGGCCGACCCGAAGTCCCTGCAGACCGCCCGAGGCGGCCCGACCAGCGGTGACCTCGGCGCCAACATGCTGCCGCCCGGCATCCCCGGCTCGGACAAGTCCTTCGACCCCTTCGGTCTGACGAAGGGCGAGCCGCAGGAGGCCAAGGCCAAGGAGGCCCTCAAGGCCTGTGGCAAGCCGGACGGCTTCGAGACCACCATCGCCGTGCGCAACAACCGCGCCCCCGAGGTGAAGTCCGCGGAGTCCCTCCAGGCGGCGCTCGCGAAGGTCGGCATCAAGGCCACGATCGACCAGTACGACGGCAAGCTCTCCTCCTCCACGATCGGTTCGCCCGAGAACGTGAAGAAGAAGAACTACGGAATCATCGTCATGGGCTGGGGCGCCGACTACAACTCCGGCGCGGGCTTCCTGCAGCCGCTGGTTGACGGATCGTTCATCCTGCCGAACGGCAACAACAACTACACCGAGCTGAACGACCCCGAGGTCAACGGGCTCTTCGACAAGGCCGCCGCAGCCGCGACGCCCGAGGCCGCGGCCCCGTTCTACACGGACATCAACAAGAAGATCATGGAGAAGGCCCTCTACCTCCCGATCAACTTCGACAAGGCGTTCGTGTACCACAACCCGCGCCTGACCAACGTCTACTTCAACGACTCCATGGGCAAGATCGACCTCGCCACCGTGGGCATCGCCGCCAAGTAGTCGCCGCCCCGGCGGAGAACCAACTCAGCACATAAGTAAGTGCCTTCACCGCACATGCGCTAGTCCGAAGGGCAGGTGAAGGCCGCAGGCGGTGGCCGCCGTCCCCACAAGGGGCGGCGGCCACCCGCCCCGGGCGGCCGACTGCAGTGCTCGTCTACCTCATACGGCGTCTGTTCAATGTCGCCGCCACGCTGCTGGTGGTCTCCGTGGTCACCTTCGGCATCTTCTTCGCGGTCCCGAAGCTGACCGGCAGCGACCCCGCGCTCATGTACGCCGGACGCGAGACCAACGAGACCGCCCTGGCGGGCATCCGCGTGAAGATGGGCTTCGACAAGCCGATCTCCGAGCAGTACCTGCTCTTCCTCAAGGGCATCTTCGCCGGCCGCGACTACGACGGCGGCACGGATGTCACGCACTGCGCGGCGCCCTGCTTCGGGTACTCGTTCAAGACCGAGGCGCCCGTCTGGGAGACCATGCTCGACCGGATGCCGGTCACCCTCTCGCTCGCCCTCGGGGCGGCCGTGATCTGGGTGATCGCCGGTGTGGCCACCGGCGTGGTCTCGGCGCTCAAGCGCCGGACCGCCATCGACCGCACCGTCATGGTCGGCGCGCTCGCCGGCGTCTCCCTGCCGATCTTCTTCACCGGCATGGTGGCCCCCGCGATCTTCGTCTACAGCCTCGGCTGGCTGGACGTCTCCAACTACCAACCCCTGACCGAGGATCCAGGAGCCTGGCTCAACAGCCTGATCCTGCCCTGGGTCACCCTGGCCTTCCTCTTCGCCGCCACCTACGCCCGCATCACCCGCGCCACGATGCTGGAGGTCCTCGGCGAGGACTACATCCGTACGGCCCGCGCCAAGGGGCTCAAGGAGGGCGTGGTCATCCGCAAGCACGCCCTGCGCTCCACCCTCACCCCGATCGTCACCATGTTCGGCCTCGACCTCGGCGGACTCCTCGGCGGTGCGGTGCTCACCGAGACGACCTTCAACTTCCAGGGTCTGGGAACGGCCGCCGTGGCGGCGATCGGCGCCGGCGACCTCCCCGTGATCATGGGAGTCACCCTGCTCGCCGCGCTCTTCGTGGTGATGGCCAACCTGATCGTGGACCTGCTGTACGCCGTCATCGACCCGCGCGTGAGGCTGACGTGACCGAGAACCCCACCTCTTCCTCCGGCACCGGTACCTCCGGCGAGCCCGCCTTCGTTCCCGAGCAGGCCGGGCCACGGGACGGGGCCTACCTGTCCGTGCGCGACCTCAAGGTGCACTTCCCCACCGACGACGGACTGGTCAAGTCCGTCGACGGGCTCTCCTTCGACCTCGAACG
The DNA here is from genome assembly GCF_040652415.1 of Streptomyces sp. NPDC048255. NCBI lineage: Bacteria > Bacillati > Actinomycetota > Actinomycetes > Kitasatosporales > Streptomycetaceae > Streptomyces > Streptomyces sp. NPDC048255. The sequence goes on along the minus strand of NZ_JBEZMA010000004.1, from coordinate 192,260 downwards.
CGGCAAGACGCTCGGGATCGTCGGCGAGTCCGGCTCGGGGAAGTCGGTGACCTCGCTGGCCATCATGGGCCTGCACCGCACCGGCAACGCCCGCAGCCGCCCGCACATCTCGGGCGAGGTACGGCTCGACGGCGAGGACCTCGTCAGCGCCGACGCCGACCACGTGCGCCGGCTCCGCGGCCGCAAGATGGCCATGGTCTTCCAGGACCCGCTGTCCGCGATGCACCCGTACTACTCGGTCGGCGCGCAGATCATCGAGGCCTACCGGACCCACCAGGACGTCGACAAGAAGACGGCCCGCAAGCGGGCGGTCGAGATGCTCGACCGGGTGGGCATCCCGGAGCCGCACCGGCGCGTGGACGCGTACCCGCACGAGTTCTCCGGCGGTATGCGCCAGCGCGCGATGATCGCCATGGCGCTGGTCAACAACCCCGAGCTGCTCATCGCGGACGAGCCGACCACCGCCCTGGACGTCACCGTCCAGGCGCAGATCCTGGACCTGATCCGCGATCTGCAGAAGGAGTTCGGCTCCGCGGTCATCATGATCACGCACGACCTCGGCGTCGTCGCCGAGATGGCCGACGAGATCCTCGTGATGTACGGCGGCCGGTGCGTCGAGCGCGGCACCGCCGAGAAGGTGTTCTACGAGCCCCGCCACCCGTACACCTGGGGGCTGCTGGGCTCGATGCCCCGCATCGACCGCGACCAGACCGAGCGCCTCATCCCGGTCAAGGGATCGCCGCCCAGCCTCATCAACATCCCGAGCGGCTGTGCCTTCAACCCGCGCTGCCCGTACGCCGACGTCCCCAAGGGCGGCATCACCCGCACCCAGCGGCCCGAGCTGATCCAGGACGACAGCCGGCACTGGTCCGCCTGCCACATGTCGCAGGAGGAGCGGACCCGGATCTGGACCGAAGAGATTGCGCCGAAGCTGTGAGCGACATGAAGAAGACCGGCGCGCCGGAGGCCTCCGGAGAGGCGTCCGCGGAACCGCTGCTGAAGGTGACCGGGCTGGTCAAGCACTTCCCCATCAACAAGGGGCTGCTGCGCCGGCAGGTCGGGGCCGTCAAGGCCGTGGACGGGATCGACTTCGACGTCCGGCGCGGTGAGACGCTGGGCGTGGTCGGCGAGTCCGGCTGCGGCAAGTCCACCATGGGCCGGCTGATCACGCGGCTGCTCGAACCGACGGGCGGAACCGTCGAGTTCGAGGGCAAGGACATCACCCACCTCGGGGTGGCGGGCATGCGGCCGCTGCGCCGCGATGTGCAGATGATCTTCCAGGACCCGTACGGATCGCTGAACCCGCGGCACACGGTCGGCGCGATCGTCTCCGCCCCGTTCAAGCTCCAGGGCGTCACCCCGGACGGCGGGATCAAGGGGGAGGTGCAGCGGCTCCTGTCCCTGGTCGGTCTGAACCCGGAGCACTACAACCGCTACCCGCACGAGTTCTCAGGCGGCCAGCGCCAGCGCATCGGCATCGCGCGGGCGCTGGCGCTGAACCCGAAGCTGGTCGTGGCCGACGAGCCGGTCTCGGCGCTGGACGTGTCGATCCAGGCCCAGGTGGTCAACCTGCTGGACGACCTCCAGGAGGAGCTCGGCCTCACGTACGTGATCATCGCGCACGACCTGTCGGTCATCCGGCACGTCTCCGACCGCATCGCGGTGATGTACCTCGGCAAGATCGTGGAGCTGACCGACCGCAAGTCGCTGTACGAGTCCCCGATGCACCCGTACACCCGGGCCCTGCTGTCGGCCGTACCGGTTCCGGACCCGAGGAGGCGGGGCGCCAAGAGCGGCCGCATCCTGCTCAAGGGCGACGTGCCGTCGCCGATCTCGCCGCCGAGCGGCTGCCGCTTCCACACGCGGTGCTGGAAGGCGACGCAGATCTGCACCACGCAGGAACCGCCGATGCTGGCCCTGAAGACGGGCCACCAGGTCGCCTGCCACCACCCGGAGAACGCCCCGGACCAGGCCCCGGGCGACCAGCCCCTGCCGGGCGCCGCGGATGCGGTGGCGCTGGTGACGGAGTAACGACCGCCACGCCCAGGCGGGGCCGGAACCGCGCACAGCGCCCCGGCCCCGCCTGCGGGCACATCCAGCCCCGCCGAGGGCCGAGCCTGCGTCGGGCCGTCCGGCCTTGCCATGTTCCGAGGCCGCCGGGGGCAATTCCAGCCTTGCCGCGCGCTGAGGCCGGCGGGGGCAAATCCAGCCCCGCCGGCGTTTGAGGCGCGGGGTCCGGGGCGGAGCCCCAGGTCCTGAACCCGCACCGGCCCGGCGGCCAGAGCCACGGCGGCCAGAGCCACGGCGGCCGGAGCCACGGCGGCCGGAGCCACGGCGGCCGGAGCCACGGCGGCCGGAGCCACGGCGGCCGGAGCCACGGCGGCCAGAGCCCCCGCCCAGCCCCGCCGTGCGCGCCCCGCGCCATCGCCGGGCGACAATGACCCGGTGCTCCACGATCTCTTCCCGCCCGGGATCCAGCATGCCCTGGACCTCGCCGGCATCTTCGTCTTCGCCACCGCGGGCGCCCTGCTCGCCGTCCGCAAGAACTTCGACGTCTTCGGCATCGCCGTCCTCGCCCTCGTCACCGCCCTCGGCGGTGGCCTCTTCCGCGACCTGGTGATCGGCGCCGTCCCGCCGGCCGCCTTCGGCGAGCTCAGCTTCTTCGTCACCCCGCTGGTCGCCGCCGCGCTCGTCTTCTTCCTGCACCCCGAGGTCCAGCGGATCAACCGGGCCATCAACGTCTTCGACGCGGCCGGCCTCGCGCTGTTCTGCGTGACGGGCACCACCAAGGCCTACGAGTACGGCCTCGGCCTCACCGCCTCCGCCGCGCTCGGCCTGGCCACGGCCGTCGGCGGCGGCGTCCTGCGCGACGTCCTCGTCAACGAGGTGCCCTCGCTGCTGCGCGACCGCGAGATGTACGCCGTACCCGCCACGGTCGGCGCCGCGATGGTCGCCGTCTCCATCGGCCTGGACGCCCTCAACGCCTTCACCACCGGCCTCGCCATCGTGACCACGTTCGTCCTGAGGCTCCTCGCCATGCGGTACCACTGGCGGGCGCCGCTGGCCTGGAACCGCCGGTCGGCAGTGGCCGAAGAGCCGTAACAAAAGAAAGCTACCGCTTAGTAGCAAGCCGGTGTACCGTCGATTTCATGTCATACGCAGCGGCCCAGGCATCCATCGGCGACAGCGAGTTCGACCGCGACACCACCATCGTCCCGCGCGCGGACGAGCCCGGAGTGTACGACGCGGAGCTCTCCGCGGGATGGACGATCATCACCGCCGTCAACGGCGGATATCTGCTGGCCCTGGTCGGCCGGGCCCTGTCGGCGGCCCTGCCGCACCCGGACCCCTTCACCGTCTCCGCGCACTACCTGACCTCCTCCGTGCCCGGCCCCGCCGTGATCCGCACGCAGGTTGTGCGGATCGGCCGCACCCTTTCCACCGGGCAGGCCTCCCTCTTCCAGTACGACGAGAGCGGCGCCGAGATCGAGCGCATCCGCGTCCTCGCCTCCTACGGCGACCTCGGGGCCCTGCCGGACGACGTGCGCACGGTCGCGCTGCCGCCCGCCATGCCCGCCTACGAGGACTGCCTCGGCGCCGAGGCCGGCCCGGCCCCGATCCCCGGCAGCTCCGCCATCGTGGACCGGCTGCGGCTCCGGCTGGACCCGGCGACTGCGGGCTGGGCCGTCGGCGCGCCCTCGGGCAAGGGGGAGATGCGCGCCTGGTTCGAGCTGGCCGACGGCCGCGACGCCGATCCGCTGTCCATGCTCCTCGCGGTGGACGCGCTGCCGCCCACCGCCTTCGACCTGGGCCTGATCGGCTGGGCGCCGACCGTCGAACTCACCACCCACATCCGCCGCCGCCCCGCCCCGGGCCCGCTGCGGGTCTCCATCACCACCCGCAACCTGGCCGGCGGCTTCCTCGAGGAGGACGCCGAGGTCTGGGACTCGGCGGACCGCCTGGTGGCCCAGTCCCGCCAGCTGGCCCGCGCGCCGCGCCAGCAGTAGGCCGGCGCCGCCCGGCAACCCCGGTCCCGCCGGCGTTCGAGCCGCGGGGTCCGGGGCGGAGCCCCAGGAAGCGGAGAAAGGGCGGGGCGGGGACCGGCTCCGCGCAGCGGCCCCACTCGCCCCCGCCCCACAGGGCATGGCCCCGCGGGGCGGAGACCCGCCGGCGGACTCGTAGAATCGGGGGATCATGGCCTACCTCGACCACGCCGCCACCACGCCGATGCTGCCGGAGGCCGCTGCGGCGATGACCGCGCAGTTCGCCGCCACGGGAAACGCGTCCTCCCTGCACGCTGCCGGCCGCCGCGCCCGCCGCACCGTCGAGGAGGCCCGCGAGGCCCTCGCCGAGGCGATCGGCGCCCGCCCGAGCGAGGTGGTCTTCACCGCCGGCGGCACGGAAGCCGACAACCTCGCCGTGAAGGGCCTCTACTGGGCCCGCCGGGACGCCGATCCCCGCCGGACCCGGGTCCTCGCCAGCCCCGTCGAACACCACGCCGTCCTCGACGCCGTCCACTGGCTCGCGGAGCACGAGGGCGCGCAGGTCGAGTACCTGCCCGTGGACCGCTACGGGCGGGTGCACCCCGAGGCCTTCCGGGAAGCCGTCGAACGCGCCCCCGACACCGTGGCCCTGGCCACCGTCATGTGGGCCAACAACGAGATCGGCACCGTGATGCCGGTGCGCGAACTGGCCGCCGTCGCCCGGGAGCACGGGATCCCGCTGCACTCCGACGCCGTCCAGGCCTTCGGGCAGCTCGACGTCCGCTTCGGGGACAGCGGCCTCGCGGCCATGACCGTCAGCGGCCACAAGATCGGCGGCCCGTACGGCATCGGCGCCCTGCTCCTCGGCCGGGACCAGAGCCCCGTACCCGTCCTGCACGGCGGCGGCCAGGAGCGGCACGTCCGCTCCGGCACCCTCGACGTGCCGGCCGTCGCCGCCTTCGCGGTGGCCGCCGTCCTCGCCGCCGAGCGGCGCGAGCGCTTCGCCGCCGAGGTCGGCGCCCTGCGGGACGAGCTGATCGGCGCCGTCCGCGCGGCCGTGCCGGACGCGGTCCTCGGCGGAGACCCCGACGACCGGCTCCCGGCCAACGCCCACTTCAGCTTCCCCGGCTGCGAGGGCGACTCCCTGCTGCTCCTGCTCGACGCCCAGGGCATCGAGTGCTCCACCGGATCGGCCTGCACCGCCGGCGTCGCCCAGCCCAGCCACGTCCTGCTCGCCACCGGGACCGACCCGCAACTGGCCCGCGGCACCCTGCGCTTCTCGCTCGGCCACACCTCCACCAAGGAGGACGTCGCCGCCCTGGCCGCCGCCATCGGCCCGGCGGTGGAACGCGCCCGCACGGCAGGACTCAGCTAGTGCTGTGAGCCCAGGAGGACACCCTCAGGCGGCCTGGGTCCGCAGCGCCTCGCCGACCATGCGGACGTAGCGGTCCCAGTCCCAGTGGCGGCCCGGGTCCGTGTGGTCGGCGCCCGGGACCTCCGAGTGGCCCACGATGTGGGTGCGGTCCGCCGGTATGCCGTACCGGCGGCAGATGTCGGCCGCCAGCCGCGCCGAGGCCGCGTACATCGCGTCCGTGAAGTCCCGGGGGCGGTCCACGAAGCCCACGTGCTCGATGCCTATGCTGCGCTCGTTCATCGAGCGGTTGCCCGCATGGAAGGCTACGTCCAGCTCGCGCACCATCTGCTCGATGTGCCCGTCCTGGCGCACTATGTAGTGCGCCGACGCCTTGTGCCACGGGTTCTTGAAGGCGTCCACCGAGGACTCGAAGCCGCCCTGTGTGACATGGACGACGATCCGGTCCACCCGGTAGTCGTCCGGCCGGTCCGCCAGCCGCCAGTTCGCCGGAGAGGCCGCGGTCCAGCTCGCGCCCGCGTGGTCCAGCTCGCCCTCCTTGCGCGGCTTGGACACCCCCGGCAGCAGCCACCAGCCCCGCGCGATCTCCTCCCGGCCGGCGACGGCCGCGACCGTGAGCACCCCCAGCCCGCCGAACAGCACGGCTCTGCGGGTCCTGCCGCGCCCCGCTCCGGCCTTCTCGTCCTTGATCCCCATGTGATCCACCCCCCTGCACCCGATAACGCGCTGTGACCCCGCGCGGTTCCCCGTACTCTGGACGGTGCTATGACTGAGAACCTGCCGCGCACCGCCCGCCCCCTCCGTGTCCTGGCCGCCATGTCCGGCGGCGTGGACTCCGCCGTCGCAGCCGCCCGCGCGGTCGAAGCCGGGCACGACGTGACCGGCGTCCACCTCGCGCTCTCCGCGAACCCGCAGTCCTTCCGGACCGGCGCCCGCGGCTGCTGCACGATCGAGGACTCCCGCGACGCCCGCCGCGCGGCCGACGTCATCGGCATCCCCTTCTACGTCTGGGACCTCGCCGAGCGCTTCCGCGAGGATGTCGTGGAGGACTTCATCGCGGAGTACGAGGCCGGGCGCACCCCGAACCCCTGCCTGCGCTGCAACGAGAAGATCAAGTTCGCGGCGCTGCTCGACAAGGCCCTCGCCCTCGGCTTCGACGCCGTCTGCACCGGCCACTACGCCACCGTCGTACTGAACGAGGACGGCTCCCGCGAGCTGCACCGGGCCTCCGACATGGCCAAGGACCAGTCGTACGTCCTCGGCGTCCTCGACGAGAAGCAGCTCGCCCACGCGCTGTTCCCGCTCGGCGACACCCTCACCACCAAGGAAGAGATCCGCGCCGAGGCCGAGGAGCGTGGCCTGGCCGTCGCCAAGAAGCCCGACAGCCACGACATCTGCTTCATCGCCGACGGCGACACCCAGGGCTTCCTCGCGAACCGCCTCGGCAAGGCCGAGGGCGACATCGTCGACGAGTCCGGCGAGAAGGTCGGCACCCACGAGGGCGCCTTCGGCTTCACCATCGGCCAGCGCAAGGGCCTGCGCATCGGCCACCCCGCCGCCGACGGCAAGCCGCGCTACGTCCTCGACATCTCCCCGGTGAACAACACCGTCACCGTCGGCCCCGTCGAGGCCCTGGACGTCACCGCACTGACCGCGATCCGCCCCCGCTGGTGCGGCTCGACCGCCGCCGCCCCGGGCACCTACACCGCGCAGCTGCGCGCCCACGGCGGCGAGACCGAGGTCTTCGCCGAGCTCGTGGACGGCGAGCTGCGCGTCTCCTTCACCGAACCGGTCCGCGGCGTGGCCCCCGGCCAGGCGATCGTCCTCTACGACGGCACCCGCGTGGTCGGCTCCGCCACCATCGCCACGACCACCCGGGCCACCGCCGCCGTCTAGGCGACGGGTGCGGCCGGTGCGGCCGGTGCGACCGTCAGGACGATCTTGCCGGTGGTACGGCCCTGCTCGCCGATCTCGTGGGCCTTCGCGGCCTGCTCCAGCGGCAGGACGGTGTCGATGACCGGGCGGAGCCTGCCCTCTTCGGCCAGGGCGGCGATGGCCTTCAGACCCGCGGAGTCCGGCTCGACGAGGGTCCAGCCGGTGCGGAAGCCCTCGGCCCCGGCCGGCACGTCGTCCGGGCCGTTGAGGGTGACCAGGTGTCCGCCGGGCCGCAGCACCTTCAGGGAGCGGGTTCCGTAGTCGCCGCCGATGGCGTCGATCACGACGTCGACCCCGGACACCGCGTCCTCGAAGTCGGTGGTCCGGTAGTCGATCAGCTCGTCCGCACCGAGCGAGCGCAGCACCTCGTGCTTGGCGGCGCTGGCGGTCCCGATCACGTACGCGCCCAGGGCCTTGGCGATCTGGACGGCGAAGTGCCCGACGCCGCCGGCCGCCGCGTGGACCAGGACCCGCTGCCCGGCCTTCAGCCCGGCGGTGTCGGTCAGCGCCTGCCAGGCGGTGAGCGCGGCCAGCGGGAGGGCGGCCGCCTGGACGTGGTCGAGCGTCCCGGGCTTGCGGGTGAAGTGCCGGGCCGTGGCCGTCACGTACTCGGCGTAGCCGCCCGCCTGGGCCGGGAACCGCGGCATGCCGAAGACCTCGTCGCCCGGCTGGAACAGCGTCACGCCCGGCCCGACCGCCTCCACCGTGCCGGAGACGTCCCAGCCGACCTGCGGGACGGGGCCCCAGGGGATCAGGGCGCCGCTGGCGCGGGTCTTCCAGTCGACCGGGTTCACCCCGGCCGCGTGGACCCGTACCAGGATCTCGCCCATGGCCGGCTCCGGCCGCTCCAGCTCGGTCTCGGTGAGTACCTCGGGCCCGCCCCACTGGCTGACGACGACGGCGCGCATGTGTTTCTCCTCAGGTGTGTCCGGTGCTGCTGTGGAACCAGCTTCGGCGCGGGAGCGAGGCCGCAGTATTGGCCGGACGGCCACCATGTGTCAGGATCTGGCCATGCACAGGATTGCGGTACTGGCCCTCGAAGGCGTCCCCCCGTTCGAGCTCGGGATCCCCTCCCGGGTCTTCGGCAATGCCCGCGACGAGGCCGGGAACCCGCTGTACGAGATGACCGTCTGCACCGCCGACGGGCAGCCCGTGACCAGCGACGCGGGCTTCACCGTCGGCGTCTCGGCAGGTCCCGAGGCCCTCGCCGCGGCCGACACCGTGATCATCACGCCCACGCACGCCATGGACGAGCTCGCACAGGGCGCCCCCCTGCCGCAGGCGCTGAGCGACGCCCTCGCCGCGATCCGGCCCGGTACCCGGCTGGTCTCCCTGTGCACGGGCTCGTACGTCCTCGCCGCCGCCGGGCTGCTCGACGGCCGGTCCGCCACCACGCACTGGATGCACGCACCCGAGTTCCAGCGCGGCTTCCCGCGGGTCCGACTCGACGAGGAGGTGCTCTTCGTCGACGACGGGGACATCCTCACCTCGGCGGGCGTGGCCGCCGGCGTCGACCTCTGCCTCTACATGATCCGCCAGGACCACGGCGCCGCCGTCGCCAACCGCGCCGCCCGGCTGTGCGTGGTACCGCCCTGGCGCGACGGCGGGCAGGCCCAGTACATCGACCGGCCCGTGCCCGAGCCCACGGTGGCCACCACCACCGCCACCCGCGCCTGGGCCCTGGAGCGCCTCGGCGAGCCGATCGCCCTCGCGGAGCTCGCCGCCCACGCCCGGATGAGCCTGCGCACCTTCACCCGGCGGTTCCGCGACGAGGTCGGCATGACCCCGGTCCAGTGGCTCACCGTCCAACGCCTCGAGATCGCCCGCCAGTTGCTCGAGTCCAGCGACCTGCCCGTGGACCTGGTCGCCCACCGGGCCGGCTTCGGATCCGCCAACTCCCTGCGCCAGCACATGCGGAGCTCCCTCGGGATCTCCCCGATCGCCTACCGACGCACCTTCCAGCCGCACGCCCCCGCCCCCGCCGCCGCCCCGGCATGACGTCCGGGGTAATCGCCCCGGCTGTGGCGTTCGAGCAGGATGGAGTCAACAGCCCGGATCGCCGGGCTGGTTGACAGGGGAGACCACCATGACCGCGTACGCCATCGCCCACATACGCCCCGAGACCATGAACGAGGACATCCTCCGCTACATCGAGGAGATCCAGCCGACCATGGAGCCCTTCGGCGGCCGCTTCCTCGTCCACGGCGCCGAGGTCGAGGTCCTGGAGGGCCCCTTCCCCGGCACCGTCGTCATGATCGGCTTCCCGGACATCGAGCAGGCCCGCGCCTGGTACGCCTCACCCGCCTACCAGGCGCTCCTCCCGCTGCGCACCGACCACATCGAGGGCACGGCCATCCTCGTCGAAGGGGTTCCCGCCGGCTACGACGCGCGCAAGACGGCCGCCGCCCTGCGCGAGGCCGCCGGCCTCTGACGCACCACGCCCCTCCGCACCACGCCCCTCCGCACCGGGCGGCCGGGCGCCCGCCGGCCCCGCCCGAGCGGAGGGGAGGCCGGCCGGAAGGCGGCGCCCACCGCCCGCCCGTACCGCCCGTACCGGCCGGGCGGGCCGGGGGTGCGAGCATGGGCCTCATGGCTACTCACCTGATCACCGGTGCCGGTTCCGGCATCGGCGCCGCCGTCGCGGCCCGGCTGCACGCCCGCGGCGACGACCTCGTCCTCCTCGCCCGTGACGCCGGCCGCGCCCGCGAGCTCGTCGACCGCTACCCCGGCGCCGCGGCCCTCGTGGGCGACCTCGCCGATCCCGACCGGCTCTCGTGGGCCTTCTCCAAGCAGGCCGTCCCAGAGCGGATCGACTCCCTGCTGCACATCGCCGGGATCGTGGACCTCGGACCGGTGGGGGAGCTGCGGCCCAAGACCTGGCACCAGCAGCTCAACGTGAACCTGATCGCCCCCGCCGAGGTCACCCGGCTGCTGCTGCCCACCCTGCGGGCCTCGCACGCCACCATCGTCTTCGTGAACTCCGGGGCCGGGCTGCACGCGCACGCGGACTGGAGCGCGTACGCCGCCTCCAAGCACGGGCTGAAGGCCCTCGCCGACTCGCTGCGCGAGGAGGAGAAGGCCAACGGGATCCGGGTGACCTCCGTGTACCCGGGCCGCACCGCCAGCCCCATGCAGGCCAAGGTGCACTCCCAGGAGGGCAAGGAGTACGACCCCGCCGCCTGGATCGACCCCGAGTCGGTGGCGACCACCATCGTCATGGCCGTCGACCTGCCCCGCGACGCCGAGGTCAACGACCTGAGCGTCAGGCCGGGCCGATGAGCGCGGGCGCCACCGGCATCGGCTCGCTGCCCGGCGGCGACGCCCGCGAGGCGGCCAAGACCGTGACCGGGTCCTTCGAGGAGTTCCCGTACCTCGCCGAGCTGCCCGCCCGGGGGCCCGGCGCGGACATGATCGGGCGTTCCCTCGGGCTGCTCGTCGAGATGTACGCGCACGTCGAGCCCAGCGGCTGGCGGATCAGCGACCGCCCCGGACGCGACACCCGCCGGGCCCGGTCCTGGCTCGGCGAGGACCTCGACGCCCTGGAGGAGTTCACCCAGGGGTACACAGGCCGCCTCAAGATCCAGGCGGTCGGGCCCTGGACGCTGGCCGCCGCCCTGGAGCTGCACGGCGGCGAGGCGATGCTCCAGGACCCGGGAGCCTGCCGCGACCTGGCCGGATCGCTCGCCGAGGGCCTGCGCGGGCACCTGGCCGACGTCCGCAAGCGCATCCCGGGCGCCGAGGTCGTGCTCCAGTTCGACGAGCCGTCCCTGACCGCCGTACTGCTGGGCCGCGTCCGGTCCGCGAGCGGATACCGCACCTACCGCGCCGTGGACCGGCAGGTGGTGGAGGGCACCCTGCGCGAGCTCTTCGCCGTCCACGACGGGGAGGTGGTCGTCCACTCCTGCGCGCCCGAGGTCCCCTTCGGACTGCTGCGGCGGGCCGGGGCGACGGGCGTGTCGTTCGATTTCTCCTTGCTCACCGAGCGCGAGGACGACGCCATCGGCGAGGCCGTCGAAGGCGGTACGAAACTCTTCGCCGGAGTGGTGCCCGGCACCGACGGCCCGTTGTCAGACCCTGCCGGTAGCGTCATGGGTGTCAGGAAGCTCTGGCGCAGGCTGGGGCTGGCCCCGGGGACTCTGGCGGAGTCCGTCGTGGTCACCCCGTCGTGCGGTCTGGCAGGTGCCTCACCCGCCTACGCCCGCGCGGTGCAGGCGCACTGCGTCAGGGCGGCGAGGTCGCTCGCCGACAACCCTGAGTGACGGTCGAGACGGGCCACGGGAGGACACGGCATGGCAGCCGAACAGCAGGACACGGCAGTACCGACGGCAGTGCGTGAGCAGCACGCGCTGCTGGCCGAGCAGGTCGAGGAGCACCGCTTCCGGTACTACGTGAACGACCAGCCGGTCGTCAGCGACGCCGAGTTCGACAAGCTGCTGCGCTCGCTGGAGGCGCTGGAGGACCAGTACCCGGAGCTGCGTACGCCCGACTCGCCCACCCAGAAGGTGGCCGGGGCGTACGAGACCGACTTCGCCTCCGTCGTGCACCGGGAGCGGATGCTCTCCCTCGACAACGCCTTCGACGACGAGGAACTGGCCGCCTGGGCCGAGCGGGTGGCCCGCGACGTGAACACCTCGGACTACCACTACCTGTGCGAGCTGAAGGTCGACGGCCTCGCCGTGAACCTCACGTACGAGAACGGCCGCCTCACCCGCGCGGCCACCCGCGGCGACGGCCGCACCGGCGAGGACATCACGCCCAACGTCCGCACGATCGCGGAGATCCCGGACCGGCTCAAGGGGGACCGGATCCCGGCCGTGGTCGAGATCCGCGGCGAGGTCTTCTTCCCGATGGAGAAGTTCGAGGAGCTCAACGCGCGCCTGGTGGAGGCGGAGGGCAAGCCCTTCGCCAACCCGCGCAACGCGGCGGCCGGTTCGCTGCGCCAGAAGGACCCCAAGGTCACCGCGACCCGCCCGCTGCACATGGTCGTGCACGGCATCGGCGCCCGCGAGGGCTTCGAGATCGAGCGCCAGTCGCAGGCGTACGAGCTGCTGCGCGAGTGGGGCCTGCCCACCGCCCGGCACAACGAGGTGGTGTCCACGCTCGCGGAGGTCCGCGAGTTCATCACCCGCTTCGGCGTGAACCGGCACTCGGTGGAGCACGAGATCGACGGCGTGGTCGTCAAGCTCGACGAGATCGCCCTCCAGGGGCGGCTCGGCTCCACTGCGCGCGCCCCGCGCTGGGCGATCGCCTGGAAGTACGCCCCCGAAGAGGTCAACACCAAGCTGATCGACATCAAGGTCGGCGTCGGCCGCACCGGCCGCGTGACCCCGTACGCGCAGGTGGAGCCGGTGACGGTGGCCGGCTCCGAGGTCGAGTTCGCGACCTTGCACAACCAGGAGGTCGTCAAGGCCAAGGGCGTGCTCATCGGGGACACCGTCGTGCTGCGCAAGGCGGGCGACGTCATCCCCGAGATCCTCGGGCCGGTGGTGGACCTGCGGGACGGCAGCGAGCGGGAGTTCGTCATGCCGGCCGAGTGCCCCGCGTGCGGGACGGAGCTGCGGCCGATGAAGGAGGGGGACATCGACGTCCGGTGCCCCAACGCGCAGACCTGCCCGGCCCAGCTGCGCGAGCGGCTCTTCTACCTGGGCGGCCGGCAGTCCCTCGACATCGAGAACTTCGGCATGGTGGCGGCGGCCGCGCTGACCGCCCCGCTGGAGCCCGCCCGGCCGCCGCTGCTGGACGAGGGCGACCTCTTCGGCCTGACCATCGAGGACCTGCTGCCCATCAAGGCGTACGTCCTGGACCCGGACAGCGGGCTGCCCAAGCGGGACCCGAAGACGGGCGAGGAGAAGATCGTCACGGTCTTCGCCAACCAGAAGGGCGAGCCCAAGAAGAACGCCCTGGCGATGCTGGAGAACATCGCGGCCGCGAAGGAGCGCCCGCTCGCCCGGATCATCAACGGCCTGTCGATCCGTCATGTCGGGCCGGTCGCCGCCGAGGCGCTCGCCCGCGAGTTCCGGTCCATCGAGCGCATCGAGCAGGCCACGGAGGAGGAGCTGACGGCGACCGACGGGGTGGGCGCGATCATCGCGGCCTCCCTCAAGGAGTGGTTCGCCGTCGACTGGCACCAGGAGATCCTGCGCAAGTGGCGGGAGGCCGGGGTCCGGATGGAGGAGGAAGGTTCCGCCGAGGAGGAGGGGCCGCGGCCGCTGGAGGGGCTGACCGTCGTCGTCACCGGCACCTTGCAGAGCCACACCCGCGACGGGGCCAAGGAGGCCCTGCAGAGCCGCGGCGCCAAGGTCACCGGCTCCGTGTCGAAGAAGACCTCGTTCGTCGTGGTGGGCGACAACCCGGGGTCGAAGTACGACAAGGCGGTGCAGTTGAAGCTCTCCATCCTCGACGACGCCGGTTTCGCGGTGCTGCTCGAACAGGGCCCGGACGCGGCGCGGGAGGCCGCGCTCCCGGTGGACGGCGACGCCGGAGCGGAGTAATACCCCAAGGGGGGCCCGTCCCCAAGGAGTAGCGCATGCGGACCGATGCGTGGCGTGCGGCCGTACGTGCGGGCGCACGCCAGGCGCGTTGGCCGGTGGTAAACGGCTGGTACAAGCCTGGTCGCAGGGCGGTGACCTGTCGGATCATCGGAGGGGTGACAGGGGGGGCCGAGTCCAAACTCACCCGTTCGGCGGATACCGTACTGATGAGGATGGCTGGGTCGCATTCGGGCAACCGCCGCCGACCGCTGCCCCTGGGAGCCTCTCGCGTCCTACTGTTGAGGGGTGCGCCTGTCGTGCACGGCTGCGTGGTGCGATTCCAGCCGTGATGGCATGACATCGGGGCCATCGCGTGACATCGGCATCGCCGGCTCTGAGAGGGACGGGCATGAAACCCACCGAAAGCGCCGACCCGCCACCTGAGTTCGGCGGGGACCTCCCGTCCATGCGGGCGGGCCGGTTCGGCGTCCTGGGTGCCAGGACGCCGGAGACGCGGCCGCTCGACGCCTGCACGGGCGGGCCGAAGCGGCCCACCGCGCTGCCCTTCGTCATCGTGGGCCTCTCCGTCGTGGTGCTCGCGGCCGGCATCGTGTCCGCGCTGACGAGCCGTCACGCTCTGTTCCCCGGAGGCGCGGTGGGCTGGGCGCTCGCCCTCCTCACCGGAGTCATCGTCGGCCACCTCGTCGCGCTCGGCCGCGACCGCTGGTGGGGCGGCACCGGATCGGGCGCCGCGCTCACCCTCGGCGTCCTGCTCCTCTACGGATGGGTGCCGGCGGGACTCGTCTCGCTCGCGGTGGTCTCCCTGGTCGGGGCCGCGCGCCGGCACCGCTGGCGGCAGGGGCTGCTGCACGGCTCCGTCGACATCCTCGGCATCGGCGCGGGGGCCCTCGTACTCGCCGCCTTCGGCGAGTCGCCGACCGTGGAGAAGCCGTGGAAGCCCGCCACCTGGGGGCTGGAAGCCGTACCCGAGATCGTCCTGGTGGCGGTCGCCTACCTCCTCGTCACGCGGTTCCTGCTGTGGCTGGCGCTGTCCCCGCAGGTGGCGGGCCTGCCCACCATCGCGCGTACGGCCCTGCTGCGGCAGGCCCTGGTGGCCGTCGCGCTGCTCGGCATCGCCCCGCTGATCTGCGTGGTCGCCGTGACGCAGCCGGTGCTGCTGCCGCTGTTCGCCGTACCGCTGATCGCGCTGGACTCCACCCTGTGGATCGCCCGCGCCCGCGCCGAGGAACAGCTGCGGGACCCGCTGACCGGGCTGCCGAACCGGCAGTGGCTGCTGGAGCGGGCCTGGAGCGCGCTGGACGAGGCTGAACGTTTGGGCACCCGGTCAGCTCTTGTGCTGATCGACCTGGACCGCTTCCGGGCGGTCAACGACACCCTCGGTCACCTCGCGGGCGACCGGCTGCTCCTCCAGATCGCCGACCGGCTGCGCCAGGCCCTGCCCGAGGACGCCGAGGCGGCCCGGCTCGGCGGTGACGAGTTCGCCGTCCTGCTCCCCGTCGCCGACTCCACCACCAGCGCCCAGCGGGTCGCCCGCCACCTGGTCGCGGAGCTCAGCTCCCCCCTGGACCTGGACGGCCTCACGCTCGTACTGGAGGCCAGCGCAGGGCTCGCCGTCTTCCCCGACCACGCCCTCGACGCGGAGGGGCTGCTGCGGCGCGCCGACGTGGCGATGTACCAGGCGAAGCGCGACCGCACGGGCGTGGAGGTGTACGAGTCCAAGCGGGACTGCAACACCCCCGACCGCCTCGGCCTCCTCGGCGACCTCCGCCGGGCCCTGGACGCCGGTGAAGTGGAACTCCACTACCAGCCGAAGGTCCGCTTCGACGGACAGGTCGCGGGGTTGGAAGCACTGGTCCGCTGGGTGCATCCGGAACGCGGCCGGGTATCGCCCGACGAGTTCATCGCGATCGCCGAGACCTCCGGACTGATGCCGCACCTGACCGAGTACGTCCTGGAGACGGCCCTCGCCCAGGTGGCCCGCTGGCGGGCCCAGGGCCTGAAGGTGCCCGTCGCCGTCAACGTCTCGCCGCGCGACGTCCACACCCCGGGCTTCGCGGGGGCGGTGGCCGCGCGGCTGGCCCGGCACGGGGTCCCGGCGAGCGGCCTCCAGCTGGAGATAACGGAACACGTCCTCCTCGAAGACCCCCAGCGGGCGGCGGACACCATGGCAGGGCTCACCGGCCACGGCGTGAAGATGTCCCTGGACGACTTCGGCACGGGCTACTCCTCGCTGGTGCACCTGCGCCGCCTGCCGGTCAGCGAACTGAAGATCGACCGGTCCTTCGTGGGCCGGCTGGCGGTCGACGCCCAGGACGCGGAGATCGTCCGCTGCACGGTGGACCTGGCCCACTCGCTGGGCCTGCTGGTGGTGGCCGAGGGCGTCGAGGACGACGAGACCTGGGAACGGCTGCGGGACCTGGGCTGCGACGCGGTGCAGGGCTGGCTGGTCGCCGCCGCGATGCCGCCGCAGGAGGCCACGGCGTGGCTGCTGGCCCGCGGCGAGCGCGGCTGGCGCCGTCCGGCGGACATCACGGCCGAGCTGGCCGCTGCCGAGGCCGACGCCGTCTGACGAGCCCGCGGGCGCGCCGCCGCTGCTGGGGCTCCGCCCCAGATCCCGCGCCTCAAACGCCGGCCGGGGCTGGATTTGGCTGATGCTGCCTGCCCGGCGCGGCTGGATCGCCGCGCAGCGGCAATTTCGGCCCCGCCGGCGTTTGAGGCGCGGGGCCGGGCGGAGCCGGGGAAGCCCCGCGCAGCGGCCCGCGCCCCGCCCCGTACCGGCATCAGCGCCAAACCGTTTCGCAGGCCGGGGGCCGGGCCCCATAGGATTGGGTCCGAAACGAAACATCCACCCACCCCCAGAGGATCGCTGCATGCCTGGCATTACGCGCGAGGAGGTCGTCCACCTCGCTCGGCTGGCGCGCCTTGAGCTGTCCAGCAACGAGCTGGATCACTTCGCCGGACAGCTCGGCGACATCATCGGCGCGGTCGCCCGCGTCTCCGAGGTCGCCGACCAAGACGTCCCGCCGACCTCCCACCCGCTGCCGCTGACGAACGTCATGCGCGCGGACGAGGTCCGTCCGTCGCTCACCCCCGAGCAGGCGCTCTCCGGCGCTCCCGCCCAGGAGCAGCAGCGTTTCAAGGTGCCGCAGATCCTGGGGGAGGACTAACAACCATGAACGACCAGATCATCAAGCTCACGGCAGCCCAGACCGCCGAGAAGATCGCCTCCGGCGAGCTCACGGCCGTCGAGGTCACCGAGGCCCACCTGGCCCGCATCGACGCGACCGACGAGAAGGTCCACGCCTTCCTGCACGTCGACCGCGAGGGCGCGCTCGCCCAGGCCCGCGCCGTCGACGCCAAGCGCGCGGCCGGCGAGAAGCTCGGCCCGCTGGCCGGCGTACCGCTCGCCCTCAAGGACATCTTCACCACCGTCGGGGTCCCGACCACCGTCGGTTCGAAGATCCTCGAAGGCTGGATCCCGCCCTACGACGCCACCCTGACGCGCAAGCTCAAGGAAGCCGACGTCGTCATCCTCGGCAAGACCAACATGGACGAGTTCGCCATGGGGTCCTCCACCGAGAACAGCGCGTACGGCCCCACCGGCAACCCCTGGGACCTCACCCGGATCCCCGGCGGCTCCGGCGGCGGCTCCGCGGCCGCGCTCGCCGCGTACCAGGCGCCCCTCGCCATCGGCACGGACACCGGCGGTTCCATCCGCCAGCCCGCCGCCGTCACCGGCACCGTCGGCGTGAAGCCGACGTACGGCGGCGTCTCCCGCTACGGCATGGTCGCCTTCTCCTCCTCCCTCGACCAGGGCGGGCCCTGCGCCCGTACGGTCCTGGACGCCGCGCTCCTCCACGAGGTCATCGCCGGCCACGACCCGCTCGACTCCACCTCCATCGACGCCCCGGTCCCGCCGGTCGTCGAGGCCGCCCGCAACGGCTCCGTCGCCGGCATGCGCGTCGGTGTGGTCAAGCAGTTCGCCGGTGAGGGCTACCAGGCCGGCGTCGTCCAGCGCTTCAACGAGTCGGTGGAGCTCCTCAAGGAGCTCGGCGCCGAGATCGTCGAGCTGGACTGCCCGTCCTTCGACCTCGCGATGGCCGCGTACTACCTGATCGCGCCGTCCGAGTGCTCCTCCAACCTGGCCCGTTTCGACGCCATGCGCTACGGCCTGCGCGTCGGCGACGACGGCACCAAGTCCGCCGAGGACGTCACCGCCCTGACCCGCGAAGCCGGTTTCGGCGACGAGGTCAAGCGCCGCGTCATCCTCGGCACGTACGCGCTCAGCTCCGGCTACTACGACGCGTACTACGGCTCCGCCCAGAAGGTCCGCACGCTCATCACCAGGGACTTCGAGAAGTCCTTCGAGCAGGTCGACGTGATCGTCTCCCCGACGACCCCGACCACCGCCTTCCCGATCGGTGAGCGCACCGACGACCCGCTGGCGATGTACCTCGCGGACCTGTGCACCATCCCGACCAACCTGGCCGGCAACTCCGCCATGTCGCTCCCCTGCGGCCTGGCACCGGAGGACGGCCTCCCGGTCGGACTGCAGATCATCGCCCCGGCGATGAAGGACGACCGGCTGTACAAGGTCGGCGCGGCCGTCGAGGCCGCCTTCGTCGCCCGCTGGGGTCACCCGCTGCTTGAGGAGGCACCGTCGCTGTGAGCACCAGTGCACTGTCCAAGGCCAAGGGCTTCAAGAAGTCCAAGACCGGCACCTACCTGTCGATCGGCACCACCGCCTTCGGCGCCCTCGGCGTGATCAAGCAGGTCAAGAAGGCCCGCACCGAGCACGACGTGCTGAAGCTCGTCGACGCCGCCGTGTCCGCCGCCGCCATCGTCACCGGCCTCGCGATCCTGTACCGCGAGCTGAAGCGCCTGGGCGACGACGACGTCCTGCTGGGCTGAGAGGGAAAGTTTCACCGTGACCACCTTCACCGAACTGCTGTCGTACGAGGACGCTCTCGCCTCGTTCGACCCCGTCATGGGCCTTGAGGTCCATGTCGAGCTCGGCACCAGGACCAAGATGTTCTGCGGCTGCTCGACCGAGCTGGGCGCCGAGCCCAACTCGCAGACCTGCCCGGTCTGCCTGGGCCTGCCCGGCGCGCTCCCGGTCGTCAACGCGATCGGCATCGAGTCCGCCATCAAGATCGGCCTCGCGCTCAACTGCGAGATCGCCGAGTGGTGCCGCTTCGCCCGGAAGAACTACTTCTATCCGGACATGCCGAAGAACTTCCAGACCTCCCAGTACGACGAGCCCATCGCCTTCAACGGCTTCCTGGACGTCCAGCTGGAGGACGGCGAGATCTTCCGCGTGGAGATCGAGCGCGCCCACATGGAGGAGGACACCGGCAAGTCGCTGCACGTCGGCGGCGCCACCGGCCGTATCCACGGCGCGTCCCACTCGCTGCTGGACTACAACCGGGCCGGCATCCCGCTCATCGAGATCGTCACCAAGCCCATCGAGGGCGCGGGCGAGCGGGCCCCCGAGGTCGCCAAGGCGTACGTCGCCGAGCTGCGCGAGGTCATCAAGGCGCTCGGCGTCTCCGAGGCCCGCATGGACAAGGGCCAGATGCGCTGCGACGTGAACCTGTCGCTGCGCCCGAACCCCGAGGCGCCCTTCGGCACCCGCTCGGAGACCAAGAACGTCAACTCCCTGCGCTCCGTCGAGCGCGCGGCCCGCTTCGAGATCCAGCGCCACGCGGCGGTGCTCTCGTCGGGCGGCTCGATCGTGCAGGAGACCCGGCACTTCCACGAGGAGGACGGCTCCACCACGGGCGGCCGCATCAAGGACAACGCCGAGGACTACCGGTACTTCCCGGAGCCCGACCTGGTCCCCGTGGCCCCGGCCCGCGACTGGGTCGAGGAGCTGCGCGCCGGCCTGCCCGAGATGCCGCGCGTGCGCCGCAACCGGCTCCGCGAGGAGTGGGGCGTCAGCGAGCACGACATGCAGTCGATCCTCAACGCGGGCGCGGTGGACTCCATCGTCGCCACGATCGAGGCGGGTGCCGACTCGGCCGCCGCGCGCAAGTGGTGGATGGGCGAGCTCGCCCGCAACGCCAACGAGCAGGGCGTCGTCGTCGACGAGCTGCCGATCACCCCGGCGCAGGTCGCCCGGGTCGCGGCGCTGGTCGCGGCCGGCGAGCTGAACGACAAGCTGGCCCGCCAGGTCCTCGAAGGCGTCCTCGCCGGCGAGGGCACCCCGGACGAGGTCGTCGAGAAGCGCGGCCTGAAGGTCGTCTCGGACGAGGGCGCGCTCGGCGCGGCCGTGGACGAGGCCATCGCCGGCAACGCGGCCATCGCGGACAAGATCCGCGGCGGCAAGGTCGCCGCCGTCGGCGCCCTGGTCGGCGCGGTCATGAAGACCACCCGCGGCCAGGCCGACGCGGCCCGCGTCAAGGAGCTCATCCTGGAGCGCCTGGGCGTCTCCGAGGGCTGATCCCCGTACTCCGCGAAGGGCCCCGCACCCATGAGGGTGCGGGGCCCTTTCGGCAGCTCAGGCGCCGGTCGTGCCGTCGATCGCCTCGCGCAGGAAGTCGGCGTGGCCGTTGTGACGGGCGTACTCGTGGATGAGGTGGAGCATCAGCAGGCGCAGCGAGGCCTTCTCCTCCCAGCGCGGTACGAGCACCGTCACCTCCAGGGACTCGGCGGCGGCCTCGATGCGGCGGGAGCGGGCCACCTCCGCCTCCCAGGCGGTGAACGCCTCGGCGCGGCTGGAGCCGGAGGCGTCGTAGGCGGCCTGGAAGTCGTGCGTGTCCGACCACAGGTGGGGAAGGTCCTCGCCGCTCAGGACCCGGCGGAACCAGTGCCTCTCGACCTCCGCCATGTGCCGGACCAGCCCCAGCAGGGACAGGGTGGACGGGGGCATCGAGGCGCGGCGCAGCTGCTCGTCGGTGAGGCCCTCGCACTTCATGGCGAGGGTGGCCCGGTGGAAGTCGAGGTAGGCGCGGAGGGTTTCGCGTTCGTCGCCGGTCATCGGCGGGCTGATGCGTTCCATGCGGTGATCCTGCCGGGTGCCCGGGCGGGGGCGGAAGGGCGCGGGGCGGACCTGGGCGCCTGCCGACGCACGCGGTGCCCGCCCTGCCGGGTCCCTGCCGAGGTGCTCGGCCCCGCCCGCGCCGCGCCGTGTTCCCGTAGCGGCTACGCGGCCGTCCACAGGTACGGCACCGTCACGCCCAGGACGCCGAATCCCAGCCGTTCCAGGATCGGGCGGCTGTCGTCCGACGCGTCCACCTGGAGGTACGGGATCCGGCGCTCGGCCGCGACGCGGGCGCGATGGGCCACCAGGAGGCGGTAGATGCCGCGGCCGCGCCACTGCGGGACCGTGCCGCCGCCCCACAGGCCCGCGAACGAGGTCCCCGCCCGCATCTCCATCCGGGCCGCGCTCACCGGGGTGTCGCCCGCCATCGCCAGCACGGCCGTGATGGTGTCCGGCTCGTGCGTGAGCCGGCTGAGCATCTGCTCGCGGATGTGCGGGTGCTCGGCGCCGAAGGCCCCCGTGTGGACCTCCATCATCAGGTCCACCCCCGCCTCGTCGGTGACCGTCCGCAGGGTGATCCCCTCCGGCGGTTCCACCGGCAGTTCCGCGAGGTCGGCCACCCGCGCCACCATCAGCGTCTCGGCCGGCTCCGGCACCAGACCGGCGGCCCGGAGCCGCTGCCCGAGGTCCGCCGGGCGGTCGTGGCCGTACAGCTTCCACTCGAACTCGGACGGCACCCCGCGGCCGGCGAAGAACGCCACCTGCGCCGCGATCTCCGCGTCCGCGCTCTCCTCGTCGAGGTCCGACCAGAGCACCGCGTTCCATCCGGGCCCGGGCACGGTCTGCCGGACGACCGCGCCCACCCGTTCCACGCGGGCCTGCGCCGCGTCGGCCTGCGCGCCCCGCCGCATCTCGGCGTCGTACAGGTCGCGCACCTTGAGCAGTTCTTCCGCATTCATGGTCATCGGCTCAGCTCACCAGTGTCCGGGCCTGCCGCACAACTGCATTAACCTCACCCCGTGAACGACGACTCCACCATCTACACCGGCAAGGCCACCCCCGATGCCGCCGCCGACCGCGGCTGGCTCCTCGGTCACTTCAAGGACCCCGCGGATCCGCGTCACAGCGAGGACGTGGAGATCAAATGGGGCGTCCACCCCAAGGGCGACGCGCGGGAGCGGTGGGCGACCGGGGAGAAGCGCACCGCGCTGCTGGTGCTCATCAGCGGGCGCTTCCGGCTGGAGTTCCCGGGGCGGACCGTCGTCCTCGCCGAACAGGGGGACTACGTGCTCTGGGGGCGCGGCGTCGACCATTCCTGGTACGCGGAGGAGGAGGCGGTGGTCCTCACGGTCCGCTGGCCTTCGATCCCGGGCTACCGGGCCGATCAGCCCGAGCAGTCCTGACCGAGGTCCCGCACCTGCCCGAGCCCCTGTGACGATGCACACGTAAGGGGCCAACGATCACGAATGGCTGAGATCGTTCAGGTGTAGACCAAATGGGCCGAATCCCCGGGGCGATCCCCCGGGTCCTCGGCCGGGCCTTCACGAGTTCAAGTGTTCTTTGCGACGGGCTGCCTCCCGGTAAAGATCCGAACCACCAGGGAGCACGTCCGTTGGCAGCAATCGCGCGGTGGTGTATGCGCCACCGTCTCCTCGCCGTCCTCATCTGGCTGATCGCCTTCGGTGGGACCGCGGCGGCCGCGGGGAGCGCCGGAGCGGCGTTCTCCAATGACTACGCGGTCCCCGGCACCGAGTCCGGCAAGGCGGGCGACCTCCTGCGCGAGGGCTTCCACGGCCAGGGCGGGGACACCGACACCATCGTGTGGCGGGTCCCGGACCGGCAGGACCCGCAGGGTCAACAGGGCGGTCAGAGCCAGCCGGACCAGCAGGGCCGGCCGGACCAGCAGAGCCAGCCGGACCAGCAGAGCCAGCCGGACCAGCAGGGCCGGCCGGACGGGCAGGGCGTCCGCAGCCCGGCGGTCGAGCAGCGCATGACCCGGGCCCTCGACGCGATAGCCCAACTCCCCGGCGTCGGATCCGTCAGCAGCCCGTACGGGGCCGGCCCCGAGAGCGCCGCCCAGATCAGCCCCGACGGGCGCACCGCCTACGCCGTGGTCACGTTCGACCAGCAGGGCGACGCCGTACCCAAGGCGCAGGCCAAGGCCGTCGTCGACGCGGCGAAGAACCCGACCACCGAGGCCGACGGCCTCCGGGTCGAACTCGGCGGCCGCGCCATCGGCCTGACCGAGGCCCCCACCGCACACCTCGCCGAGGTCATCGGCGTGGCCGTCGCGGCGCTCGTGCTCTTCCTCGCCTTCGGCTCGCTCGCGGCCAGCCTGCTGCCCATCGCCACCGCCCTGGTCAGCGTGGGCACCGCCTACTTCGGCATCACCCTGCTCGGGCACGCCATGCCGGTCGCCGACTTCGCGCCGATGCTCGGCACCCTCATCGGACTCGGCGTCGGCATCGACTACGCCCTGTTCATCGTCACCCGCCACCGCAAGGGACTGCTGCGCGGCCTGCCGGTCGAGGAGGCGGCCGAGAGCGCCGTCGCCACCACCGGCCGGGCCGTCGTCTTCGCCGGGGCCACCGTCTGCATCGCCCTGCTCGGCATGCTCGTGCTGCGGCTGAACTTCCTGAACGGCGTCGCGATCGCCGCCTCCGTGACGGTGGTGCTGACCGTCGCCGCCTCGGTCACCCTGCTGCCCGCCCTGCTCTCGTACATCGGCATGCGCGCCCTCTCCCGCCGCGAGCGCCGCCGGCTCGCCGCCGAGGGCCCGCGGCCCGAGCGGACCACCGGCTTCGCCGTGCGGTGGTCCGCCTTCGTGGAACGGCACCCGAAGCTCCTCGGCGTCTTCGCCACCGTGGTCATGCTGGTGCTCGCCCTGCCCACGCTCTCGCTGCACCTGGGCACCTCCGACCAGGGCAACAACCCGGCCACGTCCACTACCAGGAAGGCCTACGACCTCCTGGCGGAGGGCTTCGGGCCGGGCATGAACGGCCCGCTCGCCGTCGTCGCCCGCCTCGACGGCGCCGCCGACCGGCTCGCCGTCGACCGCCTGGCCGAGGAACTCCGTACGGCCGAGGGCGTCGCCTCCACCGGCCCGGCCGTCTTCAACCGCAGCGGTGACACCGCCGTACTGACCGTGGTCCCGGACTCCGCACCCCAGTCCAGGGCCACCAGCGACCTCGTCGACCGGCTCCGCGAGGACGTCGTCCCGCGCGCCGGGCACGGCACCTCCATGGAGGTCCACGTCGGCGGGGTGACCGCCGGCTACGACGACTTCGCCGAGGTCATCATCGGCAAACTGCCGCTCTTCGTCGGGGTGGTCATCGCCCTCGGCTGCGTGCTCCTGCTGCTGGCCTTCCGCTCCATCGGCATCCCGCTCAAGGCCGCCGCCATGAACGTCGCGGCCGTGGCCTCCTCCTTCGGCGTCGTCGTGGCCATCTTCCAGTGGGGCTGGGGCAGCGAGACGCTGGGCCTCGGCAGCGCCGGACCGATCGAACCCTTCCTGCCCGTGATCATGGTCTCGGTCCTCTTCGGACTGTCCATGGACTACCAGGTCTTCCTCGTCAGCCGGATGTACGAGGAGTGGCTGGAGACCGGCGACAACCAGCGGGCCGTCCGCGTCGGTCTGGCCGAGACCAGCCGGGTGATCAACTCCGCGGCCGTGATCATGATCGCCGTCTTCCTGGCCTTCGTCCTCAGCGGCGACCGGATCATCGCCATGTTCGGCATCGCGCTCGCCGCCGCCGTCGCCCTCGACGCCTTCGTGCTGCGCACCCTTCTCGTGCCCGCCCTGATGCACATGCTCGGCGGCGCCAACTGGTGGCTGCCCGCCTGGCTCGACCGACGGCTGCCGAAGATCAGCATCGAGCCGCCCGAGCGCGGTCCCCATGCGAAACTTCCGGTGCAGCGGCCCGGTTCGGACCCCGCCACGAGCGAGGACGGCGCCGAGTCCGCGACCAGCTCCCGGTGATCCGGCCATCCGCCGCAAGAGACCCAAGGAAGAACGCGCATGTTCTCGATAGACCTCGCTGACGACGCCCAGATGTTCCCGCTGGAAGCCCGGCACGCGGAGGAGTTCTTCGCGCACATCGAACGCGGACGTGAATTCATCGGCCAGTACGTCGGCTTCCCGGACCGGTCCCCGGACGTCGAGTCCGCCCGGGCCCTGCTGGCCAAGTACGCCGTGAAGGCCGGCGAGGACGGCGCCCGGTTCTTCGGCATCCGGCTCGACGGCACCCTGGTGGGCGGGGTCCTCTTCCCGGCGTTCGAGGCGGAGACCGGCAACTGCGAGATCGGCTGCTGGCTGGAGCCCGCCGCGGCCGGCCGCGGCCTCGTGACGAAAGCCTGCCGCGTCCTGATCGACTACGCCTTCGGCGAGCGCGGCATGCACCGCGTCGAGTGGCACGCCGCCACCGGCAACAAGAAGAGCCTCGCCGTGGCCGAACGCCTCGGTATGACCCGCGAAGGTGTCATGCGCCAGAACCACCTCCACCGCGGCGTCCGGCAGGACACCGAGATCTGGGCGATCCTCGCCCCCGAATGGTCCGCCTCCCGCGCCTAGGATCTCAGGCCGGGCCCCGCCGACGGCGGGGCCCGTGTCGCATCCGTCACCGGATTCTCAGGCAGCTCTCATGCGGGCCGCCTACGGTGCCCCGCATGGACACCACGAAGACCCCCGCCCCGAACGCCCCCGAGGCGGACACCACCCCGGCCGACCTCGTGAAGGCCGAGGCCCCCCGGCCCGCCGAGGCCGGGAGCGCGACCGCGACCGCCGCGGACACCGCCACCGACGCCGAACTCACGGACGAGAACGCGGACGAGAACGCGGACGACGAGGAGTTCGACGAGGACCTGGCCGAGGACGAGGAGCAGCCCGGCGGCGTCGGCGCCGCGGCCTCCGCGATCGTGGCGGCCGGACTCTCCCTCGTCGCCCTCAGCGGCACCTGGGGCTCCCGCGTCCTGGCCGAGCGCCAGGGCCTCATGGGCCAGATAGAGGGAGACAAGTCCGCCCCGGCAGCGGAGCAGATCGCCGCGCTCTACGGTGACGGCTGGCAGCTCACCGCCCTCGTCAACGGCGTCCTGTCCACCCTCGCCCTCCTCATCGCCGTCTTCGTCCTGGCCCGCCCCGCCTTCGGCGCTCCCGGCCGCACCCTTCCGGCCTGGGTCCGGGCCGTCTCCTGGGCAGCCGTGGTGCTCGGCGCCCTCGGCGCGCTGGTCTTCGGCTTCCTGTACTTCCTCCCCCTCCCGAAGGTCCCCGCCTAAGCCCTTCCCCCGGCGGGGTCTGCCGTGCGGAGATGCCTTAGTCCCCGTCGGAGACCTCCGGCCCCGGACTAAGGCCCCCTGGCGCCCGTAGATGCGGCATGATCCCGATGTGCCCGCACCCCCTGGGAAGCGAATCTTGGATCACACCGAACGAGGTGTCCGAGAGAAGCAACCAGGGAGTACGAAATGTTCGAGCACGAGATGGTCTCCGCCCGCCACGCCGACCTCATCCGCCAGGCCGACGCGTACCGCCTGGTCCGGGAGGCCCGCAACGCGCGCCGCGCCTCCTCGCGAAGCCAGGAACCCGAAGGGCTGGTGAGAGGGGTCCGCAGCCGCTTCACCCGCGCCGCGTGAACCGCGTCGCGGCCCCCGTGGACTGACGCGTGATGAGGAGCGCACCGATAACGAGTGCCGCTGGACAGGACGGCTGTGCGATGCTCGGCGGCGTGGAGACCAGATCTGTCAGCCCGGTGTTCGTCGGCCGAGCCGACGAACTGGCCGCACTCACCGACGCCCTGACACGCGCCGCCGGCCAGGAGCCGCAGGCCCTGCTCATCGGGGGAGAGGCCGGGGTCGGCAAGACCCGCCTCACGGAGGAATTCCTCTGCGAGGCGGACCGGCACGGCGCCGTGGTCGCCGTCGGGGGCTGTGTGGAGATCGGGGCGGAGGGACTTCCCTTCGCCCCGTTCTCGACGGCCCTGCGCACCCTGCACCGCCGGCTCCCCGGGGAACTGGCCGCCGCGGCCGCGGGCCAGGAGGACGAACTCGCCCGGATCCTCCCCGAACTCGGCGACACCCCGCGCGGACCGCACGACGAGGAGAGCACCGCCCGGCTCTTCGAACTGACGGCCCGCATGCTCGAGCGGCTCGCCACCGACCGCACCGTCGTGCTCGTCCTGGAAGACCTGCACTGGGCGGACACCTCCACCCGCCACCTGCTCTCCTATCTCTTCCGCACCCTCGCCAGCGGCCGGCTCGTCGTCGTCGCCACCTACCGCGCGGACGACGTCCACCGCCGCCACCCCCTGCGCCCGCTGCTCGCCGAACTGGACCGGCTGCGCACCGTCCAGCGCATCGAACTGCCCCGCTTCAACCGGGCCGAAGTACGCCGCCAGCTCGCGGGCATCCTCGCCTCGCAGCCCGAAGAGGACTTCGTCGACTCCGTCTTCGACCGCTCCGACGGCAACGCCTTCTTCGTCGAGGAGCTCGTCGCCTCCCGGGAGAACGGCTGCCGCGCCGGCCTCACCGAGTCCCTGCGCGACCTGCTCCTCGTCCGCGTCGAGGTGCTCCCCGACGCGGCCCAGCGCGTGGTGCGGATCGTCGCCGAGGGCGGCTCGACCGTGGAGTACCCCCTCCTGCGCGCCGTCACCGGGCTGGCCGAGGACGAGCTGATCGAAGCACTCAGGGCCGCCGTGGGGGCCAACATCCTGCTCCCGACCCCGGACGGCGACGGCTACCGCTTCCGCCACTCGCTGGTCCGCGAGGCCGTCAGCGACGACCTGCTGCCCGGCGAGCGCTCCCGCGTCAACCGCCGGTACGCCGAAGCCATGGAGGCCGACGACGTCCTGATCCGCGCCGAGGAGCGGATCATCCGGCTGGCCAGCTACTGGTACCACGCGAACGACCCGGCCAAGGCGCTGCCCGCCGTGCTCGCCGCCTCCGTCGCCGCCCGCCGCCGGCACGCCTACTCCGAGCAGCTGCGGCTGCTGGAGCGGGCCATGGACCTGTGGGAGAGCGCCCCGGAGGAGGTCCGCGAGTCGCTGCGCCCGGCGGACTACACCGAGGTGTACCCGCCGTGCGGCTGCGACCCGGCCACCACCCCGCTGAGGCGGCTCGACCTGCTCGCGGAGGCCACGGTGGCCGCCCGCTACGGAGGGGAGCGCGAGCGCGGGCTCAAGTTCACCAAGACGGCGCTGCGCCTGCTGGATGAGGACCCGGACCCGCTGCGGGCCGCCTGGTTCTGGACCGAACGCTCCCGGCTCGTCTCCAGCCTGGCCCGCGGCGACGGCTGGGAGGAGATCGCCAAGGCACAGGAGCTCGTCCGGGGGCTGCCCCCGTCCCAGGTGCACGCCGAGGTCCTGGTCCGGGCCGCGAGCTGGGGAATGCTCCACAACCCGGGCCGCGCCAACCTCGCCGCCGCCGAACGCGCCGTCGAGTACGCGCGGATGCTCGGCGCCGAGGACATCGAGCTCAACGCCCGGATCACGGCAGGCGCACTGCTCACCGACGCCGGCGACGCCGAAGGCGGACTCAGCGAGATGCACGCGGTCAAGGACCGGGCCACCGCACTCGGGCTCACGGCGCTGGCGGGACGTGCTCATATCAACCTCACCTCTCAGTTGGAAAGCATGGGCCGCTCACGCGAAGCCGTGGAGCTGGCCGAACAGGGAGCCGAACTCGTCGGCAGATCAAGGTTGTTCGACACCGAGGCATGGCTGCGGGGCAACATGGCGGAGAGCCTGTACAGCCTCGGCCGCTGGGACGAGGCCGCTGAGGCGGCCCGGCGCACC
Source organism: Streptomyces sp. NPDC048255 (assembly GCF_040652415.1). Taxonomy (NCBI): domain Bacteria; kingdom Bacillati; phylum Actinomycetota; class Actinomycetes; order Kitasatosporales; family Streptomycetaceae; genus Streptomyces; species Streptomyces sp. NPDC048255. The sequence continues at coordinate 163,716 of NZ_JBEZMA010000004.1, read as the reverse complement.
CTGCTCGTCGGCCAGAGCGCGGCGCCCCGCGGCTCCGCCTCCGCCCGCATCGCCTACCTGGCCCTGGCCCGCGGCGAACTGGCCGAGGCCGCCCAGCAGCTCGCAGCGGCCCACGCCCACTTCGGCACCCACGAGACACAGCCCCAGCACCGCCTGCCGCTCTTCCGCCTCGCAGTCGGAGTGGCCGCGGGCGAGGGGCGCATCGCCGACGTCCGCGCCGAGATCACCAAGGCCGTCGCCTTCGGCTTCGCCCTCGGACAGCACCGCTACGCCTGGCCGCTGCTGCTGGCCGCCGCCTCCGCCGAGGCGGACGCCCGGGGACTGCCCGCCGCCGAAGCCGGCCGGGAAGCCGCCCTGGGCCTGCTGCGCACCGCCACCCGCACGCTGGCCACCCCGGCACCGGTGTGGGCCGCCCACGCCGAGTTCCTGCGGGCCGAGCTGCTCCGGGCCGAGGCCCGGGACACCGTCGCCGACTGGACCGCCGTGGAGGAGGCCATCCGCCCGCTGGACCGCCCGTACCTGCTGGCCCGGGCCCGCTACCGGCTCGCCGAGGCCCTGCTGACCGCCGGCGCCGACCGGGAGTCCGCGGCTGCCCTGCTCCGCGAGGCCCACGCCACCGCCGACCGCCTCGGCTCACGACGGCTGCGCGAGGACCTGGCCCTGCTCGCGCAGCGCGCCCGCCTCCCCCTCACCGACGCCGACGCGCCCCCGGCCCCGCCCGCACCCGAGACCGACCCGGCCGAAGCGCTCGGCCTCACCAGCCGCGAGCGGGACGTGCTGCGCCTGGTCGCGGCCGGCAACACCAACCGCCAGATCGCCGGGGAGCTCTTCATCTCCCCGAAGACGGCGAGCGTGCACGTCTCCAACATCCTGGCGAAGCTGGGTGTCTCCGGCCGCGGCGAGGCGGCCGCCCTCGCCCACCGGCTACGGCTCTTCGCCCCGGCCGGACCCGTCAGCCGGAGTCCGGAGGCTGCTCTTCCACGCGTATGACCACCTTGCCGGACTCCAGGTCTATCGGACCCCGTCCCGGGTCCCCGTCATTGAGGTCGACCCGGGACAGCTCCAGCCGCTTCTTCTCCTCGTCCGTGTGCTTGCGTCCCGGGTTGAAAAGCTCCTCGATCAGGTTGAACACCGCACCCACCGCACCCTTCGCCCCCCAGCGGGGCCACGCCGGTCACCGCACCGTCAGTGTCAGGATCCTGTCGTCGCCCGATTCCGGCGACCCGCGCCCGTCCGTCTCGCTCGTGACCAGCAGCAATCTGTCCCCGCCGAGGGCCACCACCGTGCGCAGCCGGCCGTACTTCCCCTCCAGGAACGCCTCCGGTTCCGCCACCAGCTCGGTCCCCGCCAGCGGGATCCGCCACAGCCGGTCACCCCTCAGACCCGCCATCCACACCGACCCCTCGGCCCAGGCGATCCCGCTGGGCGAGGCCTCGTCCGTCTTCCACACGGCCACCGGATCCCGCAGACCGGGTTTGCCCGCCTTGCCCTCGGCCTCCGGCCAGCCGTAGTTCCCGCCGGGCTCGATCAGGTTCAGCTCGTCCCAGGCCTTCTGGCCGAACTCGGCCGCCCACAGCCGCTTGTCCTTGTCCCAGGCGAGCCCCTGCACATTGCGGTGCCCGTAGGAGTAGACGACCGAATCCGCCTCCGGGTTGCCGTGCACCGGCTTCCCGTCCGGGGTCATGCGCAGGATCTTGCCGCCCAGCGACTTCTTGTCCTGCGCGAGCCCGGTGTCACCGGTCTCGCCCGTGCCCGCGTAGAGCATCCGGTCCGGGCCGAAGGCGATCCGGCCGCCGTTGTGGATCAGGCCCTTGGGGATGCCCCGGAACACCGTGTCGGGCGCCCCCAGTTGCTGTCCGGCAGGTCTCTGCTCGTCATAACGCATCCGGGCGATGCGGTTGTCGGACTCGGTGGTGAAGTACGCGTACACCAGACGGTCCGAGGCGAACGTGGGGGACAGGGCCAGGCCCATCAGCCCGCCTTCCCCGCCCGGGGCCACCCCGGGCACCTCGCCGATCTGCGTCACCGCGCCCGACCCCACCGCGACCCGGCTGATCGTCCCCTTGTCCCGGGAGGCCACCAGCAGGTCCCCGCCCGGCAGCGGTGCAACGCCCCAGGGCGACTCCAGCCCCTTGGCCACCTCACCGGTCACCGTCACCGCGCCCTTGGCGGGCGGTGCGACCGCCCCGGGCGACGCGGAGGCACTCCCGGAGGGGGCCGGTGATCCGGCCCCCGGGGAAGCCGTACCCGGTGGTGAGCTGCCGGGGAGCGCGTCACCGCCGCCCGGGGAGCATCCCGTCGCCAGCAGGGCGCCGCACCCGGCCAGGGCGACGGCCGCCAGCACCCACCGACGCCCCGTGCCCGTAACCGCCCCCGCACCCGTACCGGCGTCCGCGTACCGCCCCGGCCCGGACAACCCGGCCGCCGGCATACCGGTTCCCGAGGCCCCGGCCCCGTACCCCGCTCGGAAAACCCGTCCGTATCGCATCGCCCTGCTCCCTTCCGGTCCTTCGGTCGTGCCTTTCATCTGTCTCAACAGCCGAGGCAGTTCCCGAAGTTCCGTCACTCGTACACCCGATCGAGTGGTTGTGGGGGCCGTCCCGACCGGCCGGGTCAGTCCCAGGCTCCCACCGCGGCCGGGAGGGCCGCTATCTCGGCGAGGTCCCCGGCCGTCAGCCTCACCTCGGCCGCCCGCGCGTTCTCCGCCGCCCAGTGCGCCCGGTCGGCCCCCGGCACCGGCACCACCTGCGGCCCCTGCGCCAGCACCCAGGCCAGCGCCACCTGCGCCGCCGTGACCTCGGGGCCGTGCCCCGCCGCCACCCGCCGCAGCCCCGCCACCAGCACCTGGTTCGAGGCCATCGCATCCGCCGTGAACCGGGGATGCCGCGCCCGCACGTCCTGCGACTCGAAGCCCTGGCCCGGCGTGAGCGTCCCGGTCAGGAACCCGCTGCCCAGCGGCATCGCCGCCAGGAACCCCACCCCCCGCGCCGCACACCACGGCAGCAGCTGCCAGGCGGCCTCCGGCGACCACACCGACAGCTCCGCCTGCACCGCGCTCACCGGGAACACCTGCTGCGCCCGCTCCAGGTGCCGCAGGGTCGTCCCGTACGCCCGGTCCCCGCGCCTCCCGGCCCCCGGCCCGGCCCCCGCGCCCAGCGCGCAGAAGCCGAGCGCCCGCACCTTGCCCGCGCCCACCAGCTCGGCCATGGCCCCCCAGGTCTCCTCCACCGGCACGTCCGGATCGACCCGGTGCAGCTGATAGAGGTCTATGACATCCGTCCGCAGCCGCCGCAGCGAGGCGTCGCAGGCCCGCCGTATGTAGCCCGGCCGCCCGTCGGCCACCACGTGCTGGTCGCCGGCCCGCAGTCCGACCTTGGCCGAGACGAACGCCTCGGACCGCCGCTCGTGCAGCACCCGGCCGAGCAGCAGCTCGTTGGTGTAGGGCCCGTACAGATCGGCCGTGTCCAGCAGGTTCGACCCCAGGTCCAGCGCCGCGTGCACCGCGGCCAGCGATTCGTGGCCCCGCCTGCGCGAAGGCGCGTACCCCCAGCTCATCGGCATGCAGCCGAGCCCGACGGCGCCCACCGCCAGCGCCCCCGCCCCGATCGACCTGCGCTCCACCCCTGCGTCCCCCTCCTGCTGCCGCCCCCAAACTAACGGCTTGATCCGGATGGCCTGGCATAGCCTCGGGATCATGACTGCAAACACCCCGGACGTCTGGCTCCCCTTCCCCGCCGAAGAGGTCGAAGGCCTCCCCGACTCCTTCCGCTACCGCCAGTGGGACGGCGAGGAGGACTTCCCGGCCGATCCGGCCGACTGCGTCTTCTACGTGACCCCCTACATGAAGTCCCCCGAGGTCACCGTGCGGCCGCTGGCCGCGATGCCCGCCGTCCAGGTCGTCCAGACCCTGACCGCCGGCATCGACCACGTCCTCGGCGGCCTCGGCCACCTGCGCCCCGGCGTCCGGCTGTGCAACGCCGCCGGGGTCCACACGGCCAGTACCGCCGAGCTGGCCCTCGCCCTGACGCTGGCCTCGCTGCGCGGCATTCCCGGCATGGTCCGCGGGCAGGACCGCGAGCAGTGGCACGGCGGCTTCTACGAGGCCCTCGCCGACAAGTCCGTCCTGATCGTCGGCTACGGATCGATCGGCGCCGCCATCGAGGACCGGCTCGTGCCCTTCGAGTGCGGGCCCGTCACGAGGGTCGCACGGTCGGCGCGCACCACCGCGCGCGGGCCGGTGCACGCCCTCGCCGACCTGCCCCAACTCCTGCCGCGGGCCGATGTGGTGATCCTGTCGACCCCGCTCACCGAGGACACCCGCGGCCTGGCCGGCGCCGGATTCCTGAGCCGGATGAAGGACGGCGCCCTGCTCGTGAACGTCGCGCGCGGACCCGTGGTCGACACCAAGTCCCTGCTGGCGGAGGTGGAGTCCGGCCGGCTGCGTGCCGCGCTGGACGTCACCGACCCGGAACCGCTGCCCGCCGGCCACCCGCTCTGGCATGCGCCGAACGTCTTGATCACACCTCATGTGGGCGGGAGCAGCAGCGCGTTCGAGCCACGGGCCAAGCGCCTGCTGGCCCGCCAGCTGACCCGGTTCGCCGCCGGCGAGCCCGTGGAGCACACCGTACTGATCGCCGAGTGACGGACACCGCGCACGCTCCGCATTCGCCCGAATGCATGCAGTCGCAGCAACTCTCCAGGTGGTAACGGAGAGTAGAGAAGGTATGTCCCTGAGTGACGAAAGTGGTGTATCGTCCGGAAGAAGGGGCTGCGCCACGAACGTCTGGCGCTGGGGAGTGATCGGACACTTTGGGGGGCGACGGGCGATGCACGGCCAATGGACGAAGGATCCGACGCGGCAGAGCCGCCGGAGGCGACGCTGCCGAGACTGGGCTGCACCGGAACCAGCCGGCGAGGGGGACCGGTGAGCGCCCAGGGGGCGGCGCTCCTGAACCGGCCGCCCGGCGCGGACGGAGGCAGAAGCCTGGCGATGCAGGTGCTCCTCGCGGTGGTCAGCGGCGGGTACGCGGTCGGTGCCGCCCTCAACTGGGGGTCCGAGGAAGTCGCCGAGATCATGGGCGACTTCGGACTCAGTGCGGCAGGGATACTCGCCGCGCTCTCCTGCTACTCCTACGCGCGGGCGATCGACAGCCGTGAACGCCCCGCGTGGCTGCTCTTCGCCTTCTCCTCCCTCATGGGCGCCTGTGGCAACGCGGTCTGGGGCTGGTACGAGGTGATCCTCGGCCAGGAGGTGCCCAAACCCTCCGTCGCCGACTTCGCCTTCCTCTGCTTCGCCCCGCCCGCCATCGTGGGCCTGCTCGTCCTCGCGAAGCGGCCGGTCACCCGGGCCGGCTGGGTGTGCCTGGGCCTCGACTCCTGGCTCATCGGCGGCTCCCTGCTCACCCTGTCCTGGAGCCTGGCCCTCGCGCACGCCGCGCAGACGGCCCAGTCCGGCGCCCCCGGCAGCGTTCCGCGCGCCGCCCTCTCCCTCGCCTACCCGCTGCTGGACATCGCGCTCGTCTCGATGGTCCTGGTCCTGCACTTCCGGCGGTCCGAGACCAACCGCTCCGCCGTCAACACGGCCATCGCGGCGCTCGCCCTGACCGTGCTCAGCGACGCCCTGTTCACCTCGCCGCTGCTCAGCGCCGGGTACCAGTCCGGCCAGCTGCTCGACGCGGGCTGGTTCGCCGGCTCCCTGCTCCTGGCCTACGCGCCCTGGGGCGCCCGGCGCATGCACCCCGGCCAGGAACCGGTCGGCCACCCGCGCGGGGAGCGCACGCACAGCCGTCCCATCACCGGCTCGCTGCCCGCCCTCACCCCGTACCTCGCGGCCGCCGTCTGCACCCTCGGCATCCTCTACAACGTCGTCGACGGCCGGAAGGTCGACCGGATGGTCGTCTTCACCGGCTGCACGGTCGTGCTCGCCCTCGTCATCCGGCAGGGCATCATGCTCCTCGACAACATCGCCCTGACCCAGGAACTGGCCCAGAAGGAGAACCACTTCCGCTCCCTGGTCCAGGGGTCCAGCGATGTGATCATGATCGCCGCCCCCACCGGGACCCTGCGCTACGTCAGCCCCGCCGCCGCCGGGGTCTACGGACGCGAGGCGGAGGAGCTGGTCGGCACCGAGCTCGCCACCCTGATCCACCCCGACGACCTCGGCCGCGTGGTCCACGAGGTACGCCGCTTCCTCGCCGCACCGCCCGCGGAGGAGCCCACCACCCGCATCGAGTGCCGCTTCAAGTCGGGCGGCGGCGAATGGCTCAACGTGGAGTCCACCGTCAACCGGCACCAGGGCGGGCTCATCCTCAACAGCCGGGACGTCACCGAGCGGGTCCGGCTCCAGGCGCAGCTCCAGCACAGCGCCGAACACGATCCGCTGACCGACCTGCCCAACCGGGCCCTGTTCACCCGCCGCGTCCGCCAGGCCCTCACCGGCCGCAGGGCGGGCGACCACAGCACCGCCGTGCTCTTCATCGACCTCGACGGCTTCAAGGCGGTCAACGACACCATCGGCCACCAGGCCGGCGACGAGCTGCTCGTCGAGGCCGCGCGCCGGCTCCAGGACTCCGTCCGCGCCGGCGACACCGCGGCCCGCCTGGGCGGTGACGAGTTCGCCGCGCTGATCCTGGGCGACGGCAGCCGGGACCGCAGCGCCCGCGAGTACCAGGTGCACGAGATCGCCGACCGGCTGCGCACCACCCTGTCCCAGCCGTACCGGATCGCGGGCAGCGAGGTCCGGGTCGCCGCGAGCATCGGCGTGGCCTTCGCCGACCCCGGCATCACCCCATCGGACCTGATGCGCAACGCGGACCTCGCGATGTACCGGGCCAAGGCGGGCGGCAAGGACCGCGTCGAGATGTACGCGCCCCAGATGCAGGCCGAGGTGGTCCGCAGGGCCGAGCTGGCAGGGCGGCTGCGGACCGCCCTCCACGAGGGAGAGTTCGCCCTGCTGCACCAGCCGGTGGTCTCGCTGGCCACCGGGGAGATCTCGGCCGTGGCCGCGCAGGCCCGCTGGCGCTCCGCCCAGGGGATCCTCTTCACCCCCGCCGAGTTCCTCCGGGTCGCCGAGTACAGCGAGGGCGGCGCCCCCGCCCCCGCGGGAGCGGACGCCTCGCGCACCGCCGAGCTGGGCCGCTGGTTGCTGGAGGAGGCCGTGGAGCAGGCCGCCGACCGGCAGCGGGCCGGGCACGACGTACCGGTGGCCGTACGGATGACCGCCCAGCGGCTCCTGGACCGCGCCATGCCCCTGGGCTCCGTCGAAGCCCTGCTGACCAGGCACGGGCTGCCCTCCGGCGCCCTGATCCTCGAGCTGGCCGTCTCCGACCCCAGGGTGCCCTTCGAGGACCTGGAGCGGCGTCTCGCGGCCCTGCACCGGCTGGGCGTGGGAATCGCCCTGGACGGTTTCGGCAGCGGCTACGCGGCCATCAGCGCCCTGCGCCGCCTTCCGGTCGACATGCTCAAGCTCGACCGGGGCCTGGTGGAGGGGGTCGTAGAGTCCGCCCGCCTCCACAAGATCACGGCAGGCCTGTTGCGGATCGCGAACGACCTCGGCATGCAGTCGGTGGCCGACGGGGTCGACCTCCCGGAGCAGGTCATGGCCCTGCGGGCGATGGGATGCACCCACGGGCAGGGAGTGGCATTTTCTGGCCCCCTTGACGAGTACAGGCTGCGGCGGGCGCTGGTGCGCGGTACGTTCCCAGTACCGGGCGGAGCTGCCCAGCCGGCCTTGGCCGGAGGCTCCACCGGAGGCTCGATGGTCATCCGTAGAGGCTCACATAATGAGACGCCCGTCCCACCTACTTGACATCAACCTCTCGCCGGAGGGAGGGTCAGTGCCATGCGCACCCGAATTCTCGTACTTGGAAAGCGCGTCGGCTGAAGCTGGGGCCAGCATGTCCCCGCTCAACGCACCCGACGCGCTCCCCTCGCTTGCCCCCCGGCACGAGGGGTTTTTTGTTGCACTGGCACAGAGTCGAACCTTCGTTAAACCCTCAGCTTCGAGAAGAGAATGCCGATGACCGAGCAGGCCACCGGGGCCCACCATCCGCAGCCGCGGCCCCGTTCCGGCGGACACCAGTCCACCGCAGTTGAGCACGTCACGGGTGCGCAGTCCCTCATCCGCTCTCTCGAAGAGGTGGGGTGCGACACCGTCTTCGGCATCCCGGGCGGCGCCATCCTTCCCGCGTACGACCCGATGATGGACTCCAAGAAGGTCCGTCACATCCTGGTCCGCCACGAGCAGGGGGCCGGCCACGCCGCCACCGGCTACGCGCAGGCCACCGGCAAGGTCGGTGTCTGCATGGCCACCTCCGGCCCGGGCGCCACCAACCTGGTCACCCCGATCGCCGACGCGCACATGGACTCCGTCCCGCTCGTCGCGATCACCGGCCAGGTCTCCTCCAAGGCGATCGGCACCGACGCCTTCCAGGAGGCGGACATCGTCGGCATCACGATGCCGATCACCAAGCACAACTTCCTGGTCACCAAGGCCGAGGACATCCCGCGGACGATCGCGCAGGCCTTCCACATCGCCTCCACCGGCCGCCCCGGCCCGGTCCTGGTCGACATCGCCAAGGACGCCCTCCAGGCGAAGACCACCTTCAGCTGGCCGCCGACCATGGACCTCCCCGGCTACCGGCCGGTCACCAAGCCGCACGCCAAGCAGATCCGCGAGGCCGCCAAGCTCATCTGCCAGGCCAAGCGCCCGGTGCTGTACGTCGGCGGCGGCGTCATGAAGTCCGGCGCGACCGCCGAACTGAAGGTCCTCGCCGAGCTGACCGGCGTCCCGGTCACCACCACCCTGATGGCGCTGGGCTCCTTCCCCGACAGCCACCCGCTGCACGTCGGCATGCCGGGCATGCACGGTTCGGTCACCGGCGTCACCGCGCTGCAGAAGTCGGACCTGCTGATCGCGCTCGGCACCCGCTTCGACGACCGCGTCACGGGCAAGCTGGACAGCTTCGCCCCCTTCGCCAAGATCATCCACGCGGACATCGACCCGGCCGAGATCGGCAAGAACCGCGCCGTGGACGTCCCGATCGTCGGTGACGCCCGCGAGGTCATCGCCGACCTGATCCAGGCCGTCCAGGCCGAGCACACCGAGGGCAACGCCGGGGACTACACCGCCTGGTGGAAGGACCTCAGCCGCTGGCGCGACACCTACCCGCTGGGCTACGACCTGCCCGAGGACGGCATGCTCTCGCCCCAGCAGGTCATCGAGCGGATCGGCGAGCTCGCGCCGCAGGGCACCATCTACGCGGCGGGCGTCGGCCAGCACCAGATGTGGGCCTCGCACTTCGTCAAGTACGAAGAGCCGCGCACCTGGCTGAACTCCGGCGGCGCCGGAACCATGGGCTACGCGGTCCCGGCCGCGATGGGCGCCAAGGTCGGCATGCCGGAGCGCACGGTCTGGGCGATCGACGGCGACGGCTGCTTCCAGATGACCAATCAGGAACTGGTCACCTGCGCGCTGAACAACATCCCGATCAAGGTCGCCATCATCAACAACGGCGCCCTGGGCATGGTCCGCCAGTGGCAGACCCTCTTCTACAACCAGCGGTACTCCAGCACCGTGCTGCACGCGGACGAGACCGGCCACGACGCGGTCGGCTCCCAGCTCGGCGAGTCGATCGCCCCCCGCCAGGGCACCCGCGTCCCGGACTTCGTCAAGCTGTCCGAGGCCATGGGCTGCGTGGCGCTGCGCTGCGAGGACCCGGCCGACCTGGACCGGGTCATCGCCGAGGCCAACGCGATCAACGACCGTACGGTCGTCGTCGACTTCATCGTCCACGAGGACGCCATGGTGTGGCCGATGGTCGCCGCCGGCACCTCCAACGACGAGGTCATGGCAGCCCGGGGCGTCCGTCCCGACTTCGGCGACAACGAAGACGACTGAGCCGAGAGAGCCTGAGAGAGAGAACGCCTCACATGTCCAAGCACACGCTCTCCGTCCTGGTCGAGAACACGCCCGGCATCCTCGCCCGGATCGCCGCGCTGTTCTCCCGCCGCGGGTTCAACATCGACTCCCTTGCGGTCGGTGTCACCGAGCACCCCGACATCTCCCGCATCACCATCGTCGTGAATGTCGAGGACCTCCCGCTCGAGCAGGTGACCAAGCAGCTCAACAAGCTGGTCAACGTGCTCAAGATCGTCGAGCTGGAGTCGCACAACGCCATCGAGCGCGAGCTCGTCCTCGTGAAGGTCCGCGCCGACAACGAGACCCGCTCGCAGATCGTCGAGATCGTCCAGCTGTTCCGCGCCAAGACGGTCGACGTCTCCCCGGAGGCCGTCACCATCGAGGCGACCGGCGGCGCGGACAAGCTCGGCGCCATGCTCAAGATGCTGGAGCCGTTCGGCATCAAGGAGCTCGTGCAGTCCGGCACGATCGCCATAGGGCGTGGCGGCCGGTCGATCACGGACCGCAGTCTGCGCGCCCTCGACCGCAGCGCCTGACCCCCCGCGACAACTCCGCGACACCCCTGAACGGCTCGACCGTTCGTATAGCGAGACCGAGAAACTTAGATTCCGTTCCCCACCGTACGGTGGGAGCAACACCAGCGCACCAAGGAGATATCCCAGTGGCCGAGCTGTTCTACGAGAACGACGCCGACCTGTCCATCATCCAGGGCCGCAAGGTCGCTGTCATCGGCTACGGCAGCCAGGGCCACGCCCACGCGCTGTCGCTGCGTGACTCCGGCGTCGACGTCGTCGTCGGCCTGAAGGAGGGCTCGAAGTCCAAGGCCAAGGCCGAGGAGCAGGGTCTCAAGGTCGTCTCCGTGTCGGAGGCCGCTGCCTGGGCCGACGTCATCATGATCCTCACCCCGGACCCGCTCCAGGCCGAGATCTACGAGGAGTCCATCAAGGACCACCTCAAGGACGGCGACGCGCTGTTCTTCGGCCACGGCTTCAACGTCCGGTACGGCTTCATCAAGCCCCCGGCCAACGTGGACGTCGCCCTGGTCGCCCCGAAGGGCCCGGGTCACCTGGTGCGCCGCCAGTACGAGGAGGGCCGCGGCGTTCCGTGCATCGCGGCCGTCGAGCAGGACCACTCGGGCAACGCCTTCGCCCTCGCGCTCTCGTACGCGGCCGGCATCGGCGGCACCCGCGCCGGCGTCATCAAGACCACCTTCACCGAGGAGACCGAGACCGACCTGTTCGGTGAGCAGGCCGTCCTCTGCGGTGGTGCCTCCGCCCTGGTGAAGGCCGGTTTCGAGACCCTGACCGAGGCCGGCTACCAGCCGGAGATCGCGTACTTCGAGTGCCTGCACGAGCTGAAGCTCATCGTGGACCTCATGTACGAGGGCGGCTTGGAGAAGATGCGCTGGTCGGTCTCCGAGACCGCCGAGTGGGGCGACTACATCACCGGCCCCCGCGTCATCACCGACGCCACCAAGGCCGAGATGAAGAAGGTCCTCGCGGAGATCCAGAGCGGCGAGTTCGCCAACACCTGGATGGCCGAGTACAAGGCCGGTCTGCCGAAGTACAACGAGTACAAGAAGGCCGACGAGGCGCACCTGCTGGAGACCACCGGCAAGAAGCTGCGCAAGCTGATGAGCTGGGTCGACAGCGACGAGAGCTGATCTCGTGGGCGGCGGGGCCGGGGCGGTGCGTCCCGGCCCCGCCGCACTCCACCGGAGGGCGGGAACCGCCCGGACGGCCGGGAATCCGGCCCTCCACACGCGTTCCTTGTCCACCTCGGCCAACCACGGACGGGTGATCCTTCCGTACAGGCGGAAATCCGGCCCCTCAGCGCCACTACACTGCTCAACACATACGCGTCAGGCCCACAGTGTCGTGCGTCTTCCACGCGGCTACCCCCTCCACCGCCTGCGGCCGTCGGGACGGCCGTCCGCACTGGACTTGTGAGGACCCACGTGAGCTCGAAACCTGTCGTACTCATCGCCGAAGAGCTGTCGCCCGCCACTGTGGAGGCGCTCGGCCCGGACTTCGAGATCCGGCACTGCAACGGCGCCGACCGCGCCGAGTTGCTGCCCGCCATCGTCGACGTCGACGCGATCCTCGTCCGCTCCGCGACCAAGGTCGACGCCGAGGCCATCGCCGCCGCCAAGAAGCTGCGCGTCGTGGCCCGTGCCGGTGTCGGTCTGGACAACGTCGACGTCTCCGCCGCCACCAAGGCCGGCGTGATGGTCGTCAACGCCCCGACCTCGAACATCGTGACCGCCGCCGAGCTCGCCTGCGGCCTGCTCGTCGCGACCGCCCGCAACATCCCGCAGGCCAACACCGCCCTGAAGAACGGTGAGTGGAAGCGGAACAAGTACACGGGCGTCGAGCTCAGCGAGAAGACCCTCGGCGTCGTCGGCCTCGGCCGCATCGGCGTCCTGGTCGCCCAGCGCATGTCGGCCTTCGGCATGAAGGTCGTCGCCTACGACCCCTACGTACAGCCCGCGCGGGCCGCCCAGATGGGCGTCAAGATGCTGACGCTGGACGAGCTCCTCGAGGTCGCCGACTTCATCACCGTGCACCTGCCCAAGACCCCCGAGACCCTCGGTCTCATCGGGGACGAGGCCCTGCACAAGGTGAAGCCGTCCGTGCGCATCGTCAACGCCGCCCGCGGCGGGATCGTCGACGAGGCCGCGCTGTACTCGGCCATCAAGGAGGGCCGCGTCGCCGGCGCCGGTCTCGACGTGTACGCGAAGGAGCCCTGCACGGACTCCCCGCTCTTCGAGCTGGACCAGGTCGTCTGCACCCCGCACCTCGGCGCGTCCACGGACGAGGCCCAGGAGAAGGCCGGCGTCTCGGTCGCCAAGTCGGTGCGCCTCGCGCTCGCCGGTGAGCTCGTGCCGGACGCGGTCAACGTCCAGGGCGGCGTCATCGCCGAGGACGTCCGTCCGGGCCTGCCGCTCGCCGAGAAGCTCGGCCGCATCTTCACCGCCCTCGCGGGCGAGGTCGCGGTCCGTCTCGACGTGGAGGTCTGCGGCGAGATCACCCAGCACGACGTCAAGGTGCTCGAACTCTCCGCGCTCAAGGGCGTCTTCGAGGACGTCGTGGACGAGACGGTCTCCTACGTCAACGCCCCGCTGTTCGCGCAGGAGCGCGGTGTCGAGGTCCGCCTCACCACCAGCTCGGAGTCCCCGGACCACCGCAACGTGGTGACCGTCCGCGGCACCCTGTCGGACGGCCAGGAGGTCTCGGTCTCCGGCACGCTCGCGGGCCCGAAGCACCTTCAGAAGATCGTCGGCATCGGCGAGTACGACGTGGACCTGGCGCTCGCCGACTTCATGGTCGTGCTGCGCTACACCGACCGCCCGGGCGTGGTCGGCAAGGTCGGCCAGCTCCTCGGCGAGGCCGGCCTGAACATCGCGGGCATGCAGGTCGCCCGCGCGGAGGAGCACGGCGAGGCCCTCGCGGTGCTCACCGTCGACGCCGAGGTCCCGGGCGGAGTCCTCGCGGACATCTCCGCCGAGATCGGCGCGGTCTCGGCGCGTACGGTCAGCCTCGGCTGAGCCGTCCCGCACAGGCGAAGGGCCCGGGGGAATCCCCCGGGCCCTTTCGCGTTGCGCCCGCCGGACCCCGGGCAGCAATGCACAGACGTCATAACCGTCCGTCTATGACATGTGTATAGGACCTCCGTCTAGGACAGCTGTCTTGCTACCGTGGCGCCCATGGGACACCGCGAAGATCTGCTCGAAGGCGCCAAGAAGTGCCTGGTCGAGAAGGGTTTCGTGCGCACCACCGCGCGCGACGTCGTCAGCGCCTCGGGTACGAACCTGGCGTCGATCGGCTACCACTACGGGTCGAAGGACGCCCTGCTCAGCCAGGCGTTCATCGCCCTGATGGGGGAGTGGGGCGAGGTCTTCCAGGCCGGCCTGCCGGGGGGAGGCGGCAGCCTGGAGCGGTTCCGCGCGGTCTGGGAGGGCGTCCTCGCCCAGCACGAGGAGTCCGGTCCCGTCTGGGCGGCCGGCCTGGAGGTCGCGCTCGGCCGGGACGAGCGGCCGGAGCTGCGGGCGATGCTCGCGGCCTCGCAGGCCGAGGGGCGCCGGGGGCTGATCTCGATGCTGACCGGCACCCCGGAGGACGAGCTCGACGAGCGGGACGAGCGGACGCTGGGCGCCTTCTACCAGGCGCTGCTGAACGGCCTGATGGTCCAGAGGCTGTTCGACCCGGACTCGGCGGTCACGGCGGAGGAGTTCACCGAGGGCATGCGACGGGCCGCCGAAGCGGTGACGGGGCCCGCGGACACCGCCTGACGGAGCGGGAACCTCCGCCGGGCCTGGCCCGGCCCGGCCCCTCCCGACCCGTCTGTCCGGCCGGCCGTCGACCGGTGGCGGCCCGGACCTTGACGGGCAGTCATGTGGGGTCGGGGGCAATCTCGCAGGGGGTCAGCCGTGCAGGCGGGCCGCCTTCAGGGCCATGTGGAGCAGCAGGCGGTCCTCGCCCTCGTCCAGGTCGAGGCCGGTGAGCTGCTCCACCCGGGCGAGGCGGTAGTACAAGGTCTGGCGGTGGATGCCCAGGGCCGCCGCCGCGCGGCCCGCCTGGCCGGCGCAGTCCAGGAACACCTCGGCGGTGCGGGCGAGTTCCCGGTGGGCCGGGGTCAACAGGGCGCGGGCCGCCGGGTCGTGTGCCGGATCGGAGGCGAGGTCCGCCAGCATCCGGTACGGGCCGATCGCCGACCACTCGGCCACGGGGCCGAGCCGGGGCTGCGCGGCGGCCGCCCGGGCCGCGGCGGTCGCCTGCCGCCAGGCGGTGGACAGGTCCGCGAGGGCCCTGACCGGGTCGGCGACCCCCGCCGAGGGCGCCGCCGGGACACCGGCGCCTCCGGCGACCCCCGCCGGGCCGGGGCCGCGGCCCGAGCGGGATCCATGACCTGGGCCGGAGCCGCTGCCCGATCCGGAGCCGGCGGGGCCGCCCGATCCGGAGCCGCTCCCCGGACCGGGGCCGCTCCCCGGACCGGAGCCGTGGGCCGAGCCAACACCTGGCCCTGAGCCGGAGCCGGAGCCGTTGCCCGGGCCCGTGCCGTGGCCCGTGCCGTGTCCCGAGCCCGGCAGGAGGCGTGACGCCACGTTCACGGCAGGCGTGAGCGTGTCCGTCGAGCGGAGCCGGACCAGCACCGCGAGCGCACGTCCGCCGCCCCGGCCCGCCTCGGGCGCCGAGCCGGAATCCGGGCCGCCGGCCGCCCGCCAGGGCGCCACGCACACGGCCGCCGCGCCCGGTACCGACTGCGGGGCCTCCCCGGACCAGGGGGCCAGGCACACCACCGCGTGCGTCCCCTCCCCGCCCGCGCCCAGCGCCGCCCGCAGCGCGGCCACCGCCATGTCCTGCTGCCAGCCCCGCCCGGCCGTGAGCACCGCGAGGAACTCCCGTGACAGGTCGGCCCCGGCCTTCGCCTCCTCGGCGAGCAGCACCCCGATCCGCTGGGCCACCTCCATGGCCGCGGCCAGCGCCTCCGGCCCGGGGCCGGGTTCCTGGTCCAGCAGCCACACGTAGCCCTGCACGATGCCCCGGTACCGCACCGGCAGGCAGATCCGCCCCCGGAACACCCCGGCCTCCGGGGCCGCGGGGATCCGTACCGGTCCGGTGGCGCGGGCGATGCCGAAGCCCTCGAACCAGGACCGTACGGCCGCCGTCGACTGCCGGGTCAGGATCGAGCGGGTGCGGACCGGGTCCATGGCCGCGTCGTCGTCGCTGTCGTGCGCGCCGAAGGCGATGAGGCGGAAGTCCCGGTTCTCCAGCGTCGCCGGGGCGCCGAGCAGCGCCGAGATCTCGTCCACCAGGTCCTGGTAATCGCCTTTCACCCGGACATTCTCCCACCTCCGGACCGGCCCTTCAGACATATGTATGAGATCCCGAGCACGGATGCGTGACAGCTGTCGATGGCAGAGGATCAAAGCGATCCTTAGGTTTCACGGTGGTTTTACTTGCGTTTTCCTTACGGCCCCGCCCGACCGGCGACGGACCCGTATGTCTGCTTCTGCCACCCGTTGGAGGTGCCCCCGTGCTGGGTCCCGTGATCCTCGCCGCTTCGCGCAGCGACAAGATGCGCCGTATCGTCTCCGCCGCCCCGGTGACCAAGCCCGTGGTGACCCGGTTCATCCCCGGCGAGACGGTCGACCAGGTCATCCCGATCGTCGAGGACCTCACCCGCAAGGGCCTCGAGGTCACCCTCGACGTGGTCGGCGAGGACATCACCGCGGTGGAGCAGTCCTACGCCGCCCGCGACGCCTACCTCGAACTCATCGAGCACCTCGCGGCCCTGGGCCTCGGCGAGACCGTCGAGATGTCGGTCAAGCTGTCGATGTTCGGCCAGGCGCTGGAGGGCGGCCACGAGCTCGCGCTCGCCAACGTCCGCCCGGTCGTCGAGGCCGCCGCCGCCATCGGCACCACCGTTACGCTGGACGCAGAGGACCACACCACCCTCGACTCGATGTTCGCCATCCACGAGGAACTGCGCCGTGACTTCCCGCAGACCGGCTGCGTGATCCAGGCCTACCTCTTCCGCACGGAGGCCGACGCCCGCCGCCTGGCCGCCGCCGGCAGCCGCGTCCGGATCGTGAAGGGCGCCTACAAGGAGCCCGCCGAGGTCGCGTACCTGGACAAGGGCGAGATCGACAAGGCGTACGTCCGGATCATGAAGATCCTGATGGAGGGCGAGGGCTACCCGATGATCGGGTCCCACGACCCGCGTCTGATCGCCATCGCGCAGGAGCTGGCCCGGCAGGCCGGGCGAAAGCTGGACGAGTACGAGTTCCAGATGCTGTACGGCATCCGCAGCGAGGAGCACCTGCGGCTCGCCGCCGAAGGACACCGGATGCGCGTCTACACCGCGTACGGGACGGACTGGTACGGCTACTTCATGCGCCGCCTGGCGGAGAAGCCGGCCAACCTCCTCTTCTTCCTCCGCTCGATGATCACCAAGAACTAGCCAAGAACCAGGTCAAGGAGTTACCAGCCCCATGGATGCTGTGACCCAGGTCCCCGCGCCGGTCAACGAGCCGGTCCACTCGTACGCCCCCGGTACCCCGGAGCGCGCGCGCCTCGAAGCACAGCTCAAGCAGCTGTCCGAGAACCCGATCGACCTCCCGATGACGATCAACGGCGTCAAGCGGATGGGCGGTGGCGAGCGTTTCGACGTGGTCCAGCCGCACGACCACAAGTCCGTGATCGGCACCTTCGCCCACGCCACCCAGGCCGACGCGCAGGAGGCCATCGACGCCGCCCTCGCCGCCGCCCCGGCCTGGCGCTCGATGTCCTTCGACGACCGCGCCGCGATCATCCTGCGCGCCGCCGAGCTGCTGTCCGGCCCCTGGCGCGAGAAGCTCGCCGCCTCCACCATGCTGGGCCAGTCGAAGACCGCCCAGCAGGCCGAGATCGACACCCCCTGCGAGCTCGTCGACTTCTGGCGCTTCAACGTCCACTTCGCCCGCCAGATCCTGGCCGAGCAGCCGGTCGCGAACTCCGCCGGCGTGTGGAACCGCAGCGACCACCGTCCGCTCGAGGGCTTCGTCTACGCGATCACGCCGTTCAACTTCACGGCCATCGCGGGCAACCTGCCGACCGCCCCCGCCCTCATGGGCAACGTGGTCGTCTGGAAGCCGTCCCCGACGCAGACCCACTCCGCGGTCCTCCTCATGGAGCTCCTCGAAGAGGCCGGCCTGCCCAAGGGCGTCATCAACCTGGTGACGGGCGACGGCATCGCGGTGTCGGAGGTGGCCCTGAACCACCCCGAGCTGGCCGGCATCCACTTCACCGGCTCGACCAAGACCTTCCAGTACCTGTGGAAGACGGTCGGCAACAACATCGAGAAGTACAAGTCCTACCCGCGCCTGGTCGGCGAGACCGGCGGCAAGGACTTCGTCGTCGCGCACCCCTCCGCGGACCGCGCCACCCTGAAGACCGCCCTGACCCGCGGTTCCTTCGAGTTCCAGGGCCAGAAGTGCTCGGCGTCCTCGCGCGCCTACGTCCCGGCCTCGATCTGGAACGACGGCTTCAAGGAGGCCTTCGCGGCCGAGGTCGACGGCATCGCCATGGGTGACGTCCGCGACCTGACCAACTTCATCGGCGCCGTCATCGACGAGCGCTCCTTCGCGAAGAACAAGGCCGCGATCGACCGCGCGATCGCGGACCCGACCTGCGAGATCGTCGCGGGCGGCACGTACGACGACTCGGAGGGCTACTTCGTCCGCCCGACCGTCATCGCCTGCACCGACCCGGAGAACGAGGTCTTCACGACCGAGTACTTCGGCCCGATCCTCGCCGTGCACGTCTACGAGGACGCCGACTTCGACGCGATGCTGGCCCAGATGGAGTCCGTCTCGGCGTACGCCCTGACCGGCTCGATCATCGCCGCCGACCGGTACGCGGCCGCGGACGCGATGGAGAAGCTCCGCTTCGCGGCGGGCAACTTCTACATCAACGACAAGTCCACCGGCGCCGTGGTCGGCCAGCAGCCCTTCGGCGGCGGCCGTGCCTCGGGCACGAACGACAAGGCCGGCGCGGCGACGAACCTCCAGCGCTGGACCTCGACCCGCTCCATCAAGGAGACCCTGGTCGCGCCGACCGAGTACGGCTACCCGCACATGGGCTGACCAGGCCCCGCTGAACCCCGCCCCCGCTCCGGTACCCCCAAGTCCGGAGCGGGGGCGGTCCCAGTTCCCGGTGCGCCCGACTCCTGCTGGCCTGAAGCCAGTTGTCGTGTACGGCGACACGCTCCAGAACTCGGGGCCGGCTTCCCGAGGGAGCCGAGGGCTCTCACGAGTTCCCGTACGGGGTGGGACCGCAGTGCCAGGAGATACGAGACCTCTACGCGCCCGTACCGGGACGGCGCCCCCCGGAGCCGCCCGCCGGCGAGGTGATCACACCTCCACGATGACCTGGTCGAGGGACTTGCGGACCAGGTCCGGGACCTCGCAGTCGTCCGCCGGGTAGCCGACCGGGACGACCGCGAAGGCCTTCTCGTTCTCCGGTCGGTTCAGGACGTGGCCCAGGAAGCGCATCGGGCTCGGGGTGTGGACCAGGGCGGCGAGGCCCGACAGGTGGAGGGCGGACAGGAGCATGCCGACCGCGATGCCGACCGACTCGTCCACGTAGTAGTGCTTCCGCTTGGTGCCGTCCGGGCCGAGCCAGTAGCGCTGCTGGAAGACCACGACGAGGGCCGGGGCGTCCGTGAGGTGCGTCTTCACCGCGTCGGTGCCCAGGGGGCGCAGGGCCGCGAGCCACTCGTCGCCGAGGCGGCCGTCGTAGGAGATCAGCTCCTCCTGTTCGGCGGCGGCGCGGATCTGCTGCCGTACGGCCGGGTCCTTGACCAGGACGAAGGTCCACGGCTGCTGGTGCGCCCCGGAGGGGGCGGTCGCGGCGCAGGCGATGGCGTCCCGGACGACCTGCTCGGGCACCGGGTCGGGGGAGAATCGACGTACGGTGCGCCGCTCGTCCATCCGGGCCCGCAACTCGGCGGCGCGCGCCAGGGATTCCTGACTCGGCATCCGGGCGGGCCGGTAGGCGACGGGACGGTACGGCTCACCGTGGGTGGGGGTCCACTGCTCGGTCTCAGGCGACATGGAGTGAGTGTCGTGGCGAGGCCCCGCGGACGGCCAGCGAGGCGCAGGCCGAATCGTGGCGGGAGGACACTGGTTCCATGACCGATACACGGACACGCCTCGCGCACACCTCCCAATTGGGCCCCGGCACGCTGGAGGAGATCCGGGCCCTCCTCGACGCGGCGTTCGAGGGGGACTTCTCCGACGAGGACTTCGAGCACGGGCTCGGCGGGATGCACGTCCTGGTGTACGAGGGCGGCGAGCTCGTGGCCCACGGGAGCGTGGTGCAGCGGCGGGTCGTGCACGGCGGCCGGGCCCTGCGCACCGGGTACGTGGAGGCCGTGGCCGTCCGCGCCGACCTGCGCCGGCGCGGATTCGCCGGGCGGGTGATGGCCGAGCTGGAGCGGGTCATCGGCGGGGCCTACGTCCTGGGCGCGCTGTCGGCGTCCGAGGCCGGGGCGGCCCTGTACGGGAGCCGGGGCTGGAGCCCGCATCCGGGGCCGATCGGGGTCCTGGGGCCGGACGGCCCCGAGCGGCTGGCCGAGGAGGAGGGCTCCACCTACGTGTGGCAGCCGCCCGGCGGGGTCCGGCTGGACCCGGCCGGGCGGCTCGACTTCGACTGGCGGAACGGGGACGTGCTGTAGCGGCCAGCAGCCAGCAGCCAGGGGAGCTAGGAGCCCGAGATGCTGGGGGCGCCCGTCTCGATGTGGCCCGTGTAGCGGCGCGACCAGGTGCCGTCGTTGTCCGCGAGGATCGTGAAGTCGTACCAGCCGCTCTGGTAGGCGACGGCGTTGAAGTAGTCCTCGCGGGAGGAGTTCGCCGGGACCGTGTAGGTCCACGGGCCGTCCGTCCGGTAGGCGTTCGCGCGGATGGTGAAGGTGACCGGGGCGGCGGAGGTGTTGGTCATCTTGAAGTAGACCGCCGTCTTGCCGGTGCCCGGCTCGACCGCGAAGCGGGCCGCCACCTCGACCGCCTCGCCCGGCTTCGAGGCGTCACCGATGAAGCGGCGCAGGAAGCGGTTCGGGCCGTGCATCGAGATGTCGTACTTGCCGGAGCCGTGGCCCAGGCCGATGTTGAAGTAGTCGGACGCGGTGGCCCCGGCGTCCACCGTGTACTGCCAGGCGGCCGTGTCCCGGTGCTGGTGCGGGTGGATCGAGAAGTGCGCCGCCCGCGTGGCCTGCGCCCCCTGGTTCGTCATCGAGAACCAGGCCAGGATCTTGCCCGCCGAGCCGAACTCCAGCCGGTCCAGGTTGCCGTTCACCTGGTAGGGGAGGGCCCGCGCCGGGCGGGTGCCGGGCTCCTGCGCCGGGAGGGCGTTGTCCTGCGGCACCGGGTTGGGGAGCGGGGCGCAGGTCGCCTGGCCGATGACCTTGGCGGTGGACGGCAGGCCCGCGGGGACCCCGTAGACCGGGTGGGCGAAGTCGAAGACGCCGGTCAGGTCGCCGGTGACCTTGCGGCGCCACGCGCTGATGTTCGGGCAGGTGGCGGGGGTGCCGAGGGCGGCCGTCCACTTCTCCATGAACCGCAGCACCGAGGTGTGGTCGAAGACCTCCGAACTCACGAAGCCGCCGCGCGTCCACGGAGACATCACGATCATCGGGACCCGGAAGCCCAGACCGATCGGGAGGCCGTCCAGGTACTCGCCGGGGGTGCCGGGCGGGGCGACCGGCGGCGGCACGTGGTCGAAGAACCCGTCGTTCTCGTCGTAGTTGAGGAAGAGGACCGTGGAGTCGAAGACCTCGGGGTTCGCGGCCAGCGCGCGGTAGACCAGGTCCACGAAGTGCGCGCCGTCGCCGGGCGGGGCGTACGGGTGCTCGGAGAAGGCCTCGTTGGCCACGACCCAGGACACCTGGGGGAGGGTGCCCGCGATGACGTCGGCGCGGATGGCGGCCGCGATGTCGTCCGGTGTGGAGCCCGTGACGCGCGGGACGGAGGACATGCCGCGGTCGTGCAGCGGGTTGCCGGGAGCGGCGTCCGTGAACTTCTTGAAGTACGCCAGACCGTTGTCCCCGTAGTTGTCCTGGGCGTTCTGGTAGACCTTCCAGCTCATGCCGGCCCGCTGGAGGGCCTCCGCGTACGTCTCCCAGGTCAGCCCGGACTCGTCGCCGCCGTCCTTGCTCGAGGCGTCGATCTTGCCGCTCCACAGGAAGGTGCGGTTGGGGCCGGTCGCACTGAGCGCGGAGCAGAAGTAGGCGTCGCAGACCGTGTAGCTGTCGGCGAGGCCGTAGTGGAAGGGTATGTCGCCGCGGTCCAGGTAGCCGAGGGTGCGGGTGTTGCCGACGCCGGTGACCCAGTTGTCCATCCGGCCCTTGTTCCAGGCGGCGTGCTGCGAGGTCCAGCTGTGCGGGAGGTCGCCGTTGCACTGCGCCAGGGTCTCGCCGTCGACGCCGCCCGCCGGCGGGGTGGCGGCGAGCTTCCACGGGTACTGGCGGCCGCCCCAGTTGGGCTGGTTGAACATGCCCCAGCCGCCCGGGATGTTGCCGGCGGCGCGGTCGCCGAAGCCGCGGACACCCTTGAGCCTGCCGAAGTAGTGGTCGAAGCTGCGGTTCTCCTGCATCAGGATCACCACGTGCTTCACATCGGTGATGGTGCCGGTCGCCGCGGCCGCGGCCGCCGTCGGTGTGAGCGCGGGCACGGCCGCCCCCGCCACCAGCCCGGCGCCGATTCCCACGAAACCTCTGCGGCTGATCGGTGTCACTGGCCCCTCGCCTCCAACTCAAGTGCCCCGCTGGCACATTGACGGCAAGAGTGGCGGCGCCCGGACCAAAGGTCTACAGCCATGCGGTAAGAAGTCGGTGAACATCCGGGTGGCTGGATCCAGCCGTCGGTCCGGACGGGCGTCCTGCCCGGATCTTCCCCGGCTCCTCCCCGCCGAACAGGCCCGGGAAGGAGTCCATCAGGTGGCCGAAACCCTGCTCAGCACCCTGCCGCATATTGGTGTGATTCCGAACCAATACCCCGTCCAGGCGCAGCGCCGTCCTGCCCGGGCGGTCGCTCCACGGGGCGGGTGAGGCGGTGGAGGTCACCGGTCCGGGTGATCCCCCGGAGGCCGGTGAGGAGGGTGGGATGCGTCACCCCACCGGAACGGACCCTCATCCGGGCCGTAAGGGCTCTGACCAGGGAATTTCGGCCCGCTCGGGGCTGGAAGGGGAGCCCGTGAAGGGGGCCTTCCGAGGGGTTCGGCGTCTCAGATACTAGGAAGTCCGAGTAATTGCGAAGACATACAGCGGGACCTGCCCTAGCTTTGTAGGAGCCGAACGTCTCGCCGATCAGGCGAATGGCGGTCGAGAGCGCGCGCCCCTGGCAGGCAACCCCTGCGGCGCACCGCTCCCCGCCTCTTCCGGCGCCTTGAAGGAACCCCTCATCCGTGGCCCAGCCACGCCGTGATCTCAAGGAGTCGATCCACATGACCCCCACCACCGCTGCCGTCCGCCGCGTCCGCCACTCCTCCACGGCCGACGCCGACCGCAAGAACGCCGCCGCAGCCCTCCAGCGGGCCCTCGACCGCCGTGACAACGGCGGTTCGACCGGCCACTGATCCCCGACCACTGGCCCGCCCGGACATGTTGCGTCCCCATTGGTCCAAATGCT
The DNA here is from genome assembly GCF_040652415.1 of Streptomyces sp. NPDC048255. NCBI lineage: Bacteria > Bacillati > Actinomycetota > Actinomycetes > Kitasatosporales > Streptomycetaceae > Streptomyces > Streptomyces sp. NPDC048255. Next base: position 140,632 of record NZ_JBEZMA010000004.1, on the reverse strand, counting down.
GGACGCAATATGTCTGAGGGCTGGGACACGGAGTACGGTTTCGCCATGTCGACCAGCATCAATCTCGCAGTGATCCCCGGTGATGGCATCGGCCAGGAAGTCGTGGCTCAGGGACTCAAGGTCCTTACCGCGGTCCTGCCCCAGGATGTGAAGCTGGAGACCAAGCAGTACGACCTCGGCGCCCAGCGCTGGCACCGCACCGGTGAGACCCTCCCGGACGCGGAGCTCGAGGCCCTGCGGCACCACGACGCGATCCTGCTGGGCGCCATCGGTGACCCCTCGGTCCCGTCCGGCGTGCTGGAGCGCGGCCTGCTGCTGAAGCTCCGCTTCGCCTTCGACCACTTCATCAACCTGCGCCCGTCGAAGCTCTTCCCCAACACGGCCACCCCGCTCGCCGGCCGCCCGGAGATCGACTTCGTCGTGGTCCGCGAGGGCACCGAAGGCCCGTACACCGGCAACGGCGGCAGCCTGCGCACCGGCACCCCCGCCGAGGTGGCCACCGAGGTCAGCCTCAACACGGCGTACGGCGTCGAGCGCGTCGTCCGTGACGCGTACGAGCGGGCGAACGCCCGCCCCCGCAAGAAGCTGACGCTGGTCCACAAGAACAACGTCCTCGTGTACGCGGGCCACCTGTGGAAGAACATCTTCGACAAGGTCGGCCAGGAGTACCCCGAGGTCACCACCGACTACCTGCACGTCGACGCCGCGACGATCTTCTTCGTCACCCAGCCCGAGCGCTTCGACGTCATCGTCACGGACAACCTCTTCGGTGACATCCTCACCGACCTGGCCGCCGCCGTGACCGGTGGCATCGGCCTCGCCGCCTCCGGGAACATCAACCCGACCGGCGCCTTCCCGTCCATGTTCGAGCCCGTCCACGGCTCGGCCCCGGACATCGCCGGCACCGGCAAGGCCGACCCGACCGCGACGATCCTCTCCGTCGCCCTCCTGCTGCGCCACCTCGGCTACGAGCCCCAGGCCGCCCGCATCGAGGACGCGGTCTCCGCCGACCTGGCCGAGCGCGACGGAACCTTCCGCTCCACCGACGCGATCGGCGACGCCCTCGCCGCGCGAGTAGCCGGCTGACCCTGGCAGCTCGACCTCGGGAAGCCGCCAGGCAACAAGATGCCCGGCGGCTTTTCCTGTGCGGCCCCGGGTGCCACCATCTCCCCTGGGCCGCTCCCCCGCTTCTCCGAAGCCTGCCCGCGCGCGATAATCGAACGCGAGGCCGCGGAATGCGGGGAAGCTCGGACGTCCTAGTACGCCGTGAGCGCGGTCCGCCATACACAACCGGTGAAGGACAAGCACTCATGACGACGCCCACGATCGAGCTCAAGCCCTCCTCGAACCCGCTGTCCGATGCGGAGCGCGAGGCGATCCTGGCCAGCCCCGGCTTCGGCCGCCACTTCACCGACCACATGGTGACGATCAAGTGGACCGAGGGCCGCGGCTGGCACGATGCCGAGCTGGTCCCGTACGCGCCGCTGGCGATCGACCCGGCGAACATGACGCTGCACTACGCGCAGACGATCTTCGAGGGTCTGAAGGCCTACCGCCAGCCCGACGGCACCGTGGCCACCTTCCGCCCCGAGGCCAACGCCGCCCGCTTCCAGGCCTCCGCCCGCCGCATGGCGATGCCGGAGCTGCCGTCCGAGCTGTTCATCGAGGCCTGCGACGCGCTCATCAAGCAGGACCGCGCCTGGGTTCCGGACTCCGGCGAGGCCTCCCTGTACCTGCGGCCGTTCATGTTCGCCAGCGAGGTCGGCCTCGGCGTCCGCCCGGCCAACGAGTTCCTCTTCATCGTGATCGCCTCGCCCGCCGGCGCGTACTTCCCCGGCGGCGTCAAGCCCGTCTCGGTCTGGCTCTCCGAGGAGTACGTCCGCGCGGTCAAAGGCGGCACCGGCGCGGCCAAGACCGGCGGCAACTACGCGGCTTCGCTCGTCGCCCAGGCCCAGGCCGCCTCGCACGGCTGCGACCAGGTGGTCTGGCTCGACGCCGTCGAGCACCGGTGGATCGAGGAAATGGGCGGCATGAACCTGTACTTCGTGTACGGCGACCGCATCGTCACCCCGGAGCTGACCGGTTCGCTCCTTCCCGGCATCACCCGCGACTCCCTCCTCACCATCGCCCGCGACCTCGGCTACACCGCCGAGGAGGGCCGGATCACCACCGAGGACTGGAAGCGCGACAACGAGAACGGCACCCTGACCGAGGTCTTCGCCTGCGGCACCGCCGCCGTCATCACCCCCGTCGGCTCGGTCAAGTCCGAGCGCGCCGACTGGACCCAGGGCAACGGCGAGCCCGGCGAGGTCACCCTCAGGCTCCGCAAGGCCCTGCTGGACCTCCAGACCGGCCACGCCGCCGACAGCCACGGCTGGATGCACCCGCTCGGCTAGGGCATCTGCTCCCCGTACGTACGAAGGCCCGTGCTCCTGATCCAGGAGCGCGGGCCTTCGTACGTACGGGGAGCCCTACACGGCGGCGGGCTCCTCGGCCGCGGCGGCGGGTGCCGGTGCGGTGCGGGCGGTCAGGGCCGCGTAGACCAGTGCGCCCACCAGGCCGGACAGGACGAAGGAGCAGTCCACGCCGCCGGTGAGGGAGAGCAGCGGGCCCTCGTAGAAGGGGGTGGCCACGGAGAGCAGGCCGACCCCGGCGCCGATCGCCCAGGAGGCGGTGGCGGCCACGTTCCAGCCGCCCCGGTACCAGTAGATCCCGCCCACGGAACGGCGGTTGAAGACCTGGAGGGCGTCGGCGTCGTACCGGCCGCGGCAGCGCACGTAGCCGATGAGGGTGATCACGGCCCACGGGGTGCCGAGCGCGGTCAGCAGCAGGACGAACGAGGTCATCGCGGACTGCACGTCCCACTCGAAGGAGCCGATGAAGACGAAGGCGGTGGCGACGGCCGCCGCGACCAGCGTGGCGGTGGTCCGGGTGGCCCTGGGCACGATCGCGTCGAGGTCGAGGCCCATGGAGTACAGCATCAGGCCGGCGTTGCCGACCGAGCCGGCCGCGGCGGCGGCGAGCAGCGGCACCAGGAACCAGAAGGGCGCGGCCTCGACCAGCGGACCGGCGTAGTCGGCACCGGCCCGGGCGGCGAGCGCGGTGTAGGTGCCGAAGAGCTGGGGGATCAGCAGCCCGGCCAGCAGGCCGAGGCCCGTGGCCCAGAGCACCTTGCGGGAGCCGTGCCTGCGCGGGGAGACGTAGCGGGTGTAGTCGCCGAGCAGGGTGATGAAGGCGACCGGACCGCTGAGGCCCGCGGCGACGGTCGCGAGCAGCCAGGTCGGCCAGAAGGAGCCGAGCAGGTACGGGGTCTCCGGCGGCGCGGCGGTGGTGAAGTCCCCGGCGTAGGCGAAGACGCCGACGGCCAGCAGGACGAGCATCCCGACGGAGAGGATCTTGCTCATGCGCAGCAGCAGCCGGTAGCCGAAGACGGCCGCGACGACGGTGAACGCGGCCAGGGCCCCGTACATCACGGCCCGCGAGACGCCGGTGTCCGGGAGGCCGGTGAGCCGGGAGAGGGTGCCGACCATCACGTCGCCACCGATCCACAGGGTGAGCGCCGTGTAGCCGAGTGAGAGCAGCAGGCCGACCACCGAGCCGACGAGGCGGCCGCGGACGCCGAATTGGGCTCCGCTGGAGGTGGAGAGGTTGGTGCCGGTCCGCAGGGAGACCAGCGCGAGCGGCGCGGTGAAGGCGATACCGACGAGGGTGCCGGTCACGATGGCGGTGACCGAGGGCCACAGGCCCAGTCCGAAGGACGGGGGCAGCCAGCCGAAGACGATCACGCCGAGACAGAGGTTGGAGCCGAGCAGGATCGAGACGAGGTCGCGGGGACCGCTCGTCCGCTCCTCCTCGGGGATGGTGTCGACTCCGCGCTGTTCGATGGGCATGGGGGGACTCCCTTGGCAGGGCGGCGGGGGTACAGGAGAGACGCGAGGTGTTTGAGCGACACTCAATGTGACTCAAGCCCTGCGCCCAGGTCAATGATTCCCAGCAAGGAAATGAAGAGTTAGAGTGATGCTCTAACCCATCGACTCAAGAGGTGGTGGATCGGCGTGCGGCTGACCCCTACGGAGCGCGACCGGCTGCTGCTCCGCAGCGCAGCGGAACTGGCCAGGGCCCGGCGGGCCCGGGGCCTGAGGCTCAACGTCCCGGAGGCCACCGCGCTCATCGCGGACACGGTCTGCGAGGCCGCGCGCGACGGCAAGCGGCTGGCGGAGGCCATCGAGGAGGCCCGCAGCGTGCTGGGCCCCGGCGACGTCCTGCCCGGCGTCGCCGACGTGGTCACCGAGGTGCACGTGGAGGCCGTCTTCGACGACGGATCCCGCCTCGCGGTGGTCTCGTCCCCGATCCAGGGCGCCGCCTCGCTGGGCGAGGACGCCCCGGGCGCGATCGTCCCCGGCCCCGGCGCCCCCCAGCCGGAGCCCGCCCTGCACCTGCGCGTGCGCAACACCGCGGCCGTGCCGGTCAGCGTGACCTCGCACTTCCACTTCTTCGAGGCCAACCCGCGTCTCGACTTCGACCGCGCCGCGGCCTACGGGATGCGGCTGTGCGTCCCCGCGGGCTCCTCCGTACGGTTCGACCCGCACGGCGAGGGCGAGGTCGGGCTGGTCCCCATCGGGGGCGACCGCATCGCGATCGGCTTCGCAGGCCTGGTCGACGGGCCCCTGGACGCCCCGGGCGCCAGGGAAGAGGCACTGCGCCGCGCGGTGGCGTGCGGGTACCTGGGCGCAGACGCGCACCAGGACCCCGCCACCGGCGGCCCGGCCGGTCAGGCCCCCGGCACCGGAACCACCGAGCACGCGGACGGAGACCAGGCGTGAGCAAGAAGACCCCGCACAGCGACCACTGCGCGCCGGGCAGCCGGCACATCGACCCGCACGAGTACGCCTCCGTCTTCGGCCCGCGGGCCGGGGACCGGGTCCGGCTCGGTGACTCCGGGCTGACCGTCCGGGTCGAGTACGACGCGCAGAAGCCGGGCGATGAGTTCCTGGCCGGTTTCGGCAAGACGGCCCGTGACGGTCTGCACCTGAAGGCGGCCGCGGTCCGCGAGACCTGCGACGTCGTGATCAGCAACGTTCTCGTGATCGACGCCGTCCTCGGTATCCGGAAGGTCTCCATCGGCATCCGCGAGGGCCGGATCCACGCGATCGGCCGGGCCGGCAACCCCGACACCCTCGACGGTGTCGATGTCGTCGTCGGCACCGGTACCTCGATCGTCTCGGGCGAGGGCCTGATCGCGACCGCCGGAGCCGTGGACACCCACGTGCACCTGCTCTCCCCGCGGATCATGGAGGCCTCGCTCGCCGCGGGTGTCACCACGATCATCGGCCAGGAGTTCGGTCCCGTCTGGGGCGTCGGCGTCAACTCCCCGTGGGCGCTGAAGCACGCCTTCAACGCCTTCGACGCCTGGCCCGTCAACATCGGCTTCCTGGCCCGCGGTTCTTCCTCGGACGCGGCCCCGCTGGTGGAGGCCCTGGCCGAGGGCGGCGCCAGTGGGTTCAAGGTCCACGAGGACATGGGCGCGCACACCCGCGCCCTGGACACGGCCCTGCGGGTGGCCGAGGAGTACGACGTCCAGGTCGCCCTGCACAGCGACGGCCTCAACGAGTGCCTCTCCGTAGAGGACACCCTGCGCGTGCTGGACGGCCGGACGATCCACGCCTTCCACATCGAGGGCTGCGGCGGCGGACACGTACCCAACGTGCTGAAGATGGCGGGCGTGCCGAACGTCATCGGCTCCTCCACCAACCCCACCCTGCCCTTCGGCCGGGACGCGGTCGCCGAGCACTACGGCATGATCGTCTCCGTCCACGACCTCAAGCCGGACCTCCCGGGCGACGCGGCCATGGCCCGCGACCGGATCCGCGCGGGCACCATGGGGGCCGAGGACGTCCTGCACGACCTGGGCGCGATCGGCATCACCTCCTCCGACGCCCAGGGCATGGGCCGCGCCGGCGAGACCATCCGCCGCACCTTCGCCATGGCCGCCAAGATGAAGGGCGAGCTGGGCCCCCTGGAAGGCGACGGCGAGGGCGACGACAACGCCCGCGTCCTGCGCTACATGGCCAAGCTGACCATCAACCCCGCCATCGCCCACGGCCTGGCCCACGAGATCGGCTCCATCGAGGTCGGCAAACTCGCCGACATCGTGCTGTGGCGCCCCCAGTTCTTCGGCGCCAAACCGCAGCTCGTCCTCAAGTCCGGCTTCCCGGCTTACGGAGTCACGGGCGACCCCAACGCCGCCACCGACACCTGCGAACCGCTGGTCCTCGGACCGCAGTTCGGCTCCTACGGGGCCACCGCGGCCGATATCTCCGTGGCCTTCGTCTCGGCCGCCGCCGCGGCCCTCGGCAGCGACGAGATGCCCACCCGCAGGCGCCGCGTCGCCGTCCGCGGCACCCGCGGCATCGGCCCCGGGAACCTGCTCCTCAACTCCCGGGTGGGCGCGGTCGATGTGGACGCGCGCAGCGGCCTCGTCTCCCTCGACGGGGAACCGCTGCGCTCCGAAGCCGCCGAATCGGTCTCCCTCAACCGCCTGTACTTCCTGTGAAGCCCCTAAGGACCCCTGCCATGACCACGAACAAGCCCGTCGACGCCGGATTCCGGATGCCCGCCGAGTGGACCCCGCACGAGCGCACCTGGATGGCCTGGCCCAGCCCCAACCCGACCTTCACCACCGCCCAGGAGCTCGCCGAGGCCCGCGAGGCCTGGGGCGCCGTGGCCCGCGCGGTGCGCGCGTACGAGCCCGTGACCCTCGTGGTCTCGCCCGGTGACGCCGACAGCGCCCGGGCGATCGTCGGCGACGACGTGCAGCTGGTCGAGCAGGAGCTCGACGACGCCTGGATGCGCGACATCGGCCCGACCTTCGTGACCAACGACGCGGGCGAGCTCGCGGCCGTGGACTGGACCTTCAACGGCTGGGGCGCCCAGGAGTGGGCCCGCTGGGACCACGACTCGAAGATCGCCCGGCACGTCTCCGACGTGGCCGGCACCCGTACGTACAGCACCGAGCTGGTCAACGAGGGCGGCGCCATCCACGTCGACGGCGAGGGCACCGTGCTTCTCACCGACACCGTGCAGCTCGGCGAGGGCCGCAACCCCGGCTGGACCCGCCAGCAGGTCGAGGCCGAGATCCACGCGCACCTCGGCACCACCAAGGCCATCTGGCTGCCGTACGGCCTGGCCGGCGACTACGGCACCTACGGCACCCAGGGGCACGTGGACATCGTCGCCGCCTTCGCCCGGCCCGGTGTCGTGATGGTGCACACCCAGCCCGACCCGGCCCACCCGGACCACGAGCGCTGCAAGACGATCGCCGCCATCCTGCGCGCCTCCACCGACGCCCGGGGCCGGCAGCTGCAGGTCGTGGAGATCCCGGCGCCGACCGTGCTGGAAGAGGACGGGGAGTGGGTGGACTACTCCTACATCAACCACTACCTGTGCAACGGCGGCGTGGTGCTGTGCTCCTTCGACGACCCGCGCGACGAGGAGGCGGCCGAGATCTTCCGCGGACTGTTCCCCGAGCGGACCGTGACCCTCGTTGACGCACGTACGATTTTCGCCGGGGGTGGCGGTATCCACTGCATCACCCAGCAGCAGCCGAAGGTCTGACCGAAAGGACCGGCGGCAGACCGACGAGGAGTGGGCCATGACGGCGGGTGGAGTACCGGTACGGGCGGCGCGCAAGAACGCGCCCCCGCGCGAGGACGTACTCGTCGCCGCCATGGCCACGATCGCCGAGCGCGGCCTCGAAGGCCTGACCATGGCAGGGCTGGGCCGTGAGGTAGGCATGAGCAGCGGCCACCTCCTCTACTACTTCCGCAGCAAGGACGAGCTCCTGCTGCAGACCCTGGAGTGGAGCGAGGCCGCGCTCGGCACCGAGCGGAGGGCCCTGCTCGCGCGCCGCGGCCCGGTCAGCGAGCGCCTGGAGGCGTACGTGGACCTGTACGTGCCCATCAAGCCCCGCGACCCCCACTGGACGCTGTGGCTGGAGGTCTGGAACCGCTCCCAGAACGCCGGCCCCCAGGAACGCGACCGGCAGGCGGCCATCGAGGGCGCCTGGCACCGCGACCTGGTCGCGCTGCTCGCCGAGGGCATCTCGCGCGGCGAGTTCCGCCCGGTGGACCCCGACCGCGTGGCGGCCCGCATCCGGGCCCTCCTCGACGGCTTCAGCATCCAGCTGGCGGTGGGTCTGCCGACGCTGGACCGGGAAGCCATCCTCGACCACGTCCGCGAGTTCCTCACCGAAACCCTCACCCCCCACGAGTAGCCCCGCCGGCGTTTGAGGCGCGGGGCCCGGGGCGGAGCCCCGGCAACGGTGCCGCACCCGGCGGGCGGGCCCGCTGCCCGAATGCTGAGATCCGTGTCCGCGAGCCGCAGGCGTTATGGCACACTGCGAGCGTGCCTGCTCAGCTCATGATTATCGCCAGCAGCGCGCCGGTCCCCAGTGGCCGCTGAACCGTGGAAGACCTTCGCGGGAAGCGGCCACCGTGCCCCAGACCCGCGCGCAAACCTCTCGCACCCGCGAGAGGTTTTTTCGTTTCCCGGCCTCATCCCTGCCGGGAGCTGGACGCGCGCGATGATGGGGGCAGTGGATCCCGGGTATCCGGAACCACTCATCCGACAGGAGTCAGATCAGCATGACGACGACACCAGAGGCGGCAGTAGCGGTCCTCGACGACAGCTTCCACGTCTTCGACACCACCCTGCGCGACGGTGCCCAGCGTGAGGGCATCAACCTCACGGTCGCGGACAAGCTGACGATCGCCCGGCACCTGGACGACTTCGGAGTGGGCTTCATCGAGGGCGGCTGGCCGGGCGCCAACCCCCGCGACACCGAGTTCTTCGCCCGCGCCCGCGCCGAGATCGACTTCAAGAACGCCCAGCTGGTCGCCTTCGGCGCGACCCGCCGCGCCGGCGGTTCGGCCGCCGAGGACCCGCAGGTGCGGGCCCTGCTGGAGTCGGGCGCCCCGGTGATCACGCTCGTGGCCAAGTCCCACGACCGCCACGTCGAGCTGGCCCTGCGCACCACGCTCGAGGAGAACCTGGAGATGGTCCGCGACACCGTCTCCTACCTGGTCGGCCGCGGCCGCCGGGTCTTCGTCGACTGCGAGCACTTCTTCGACGGCTACCGCGCCAACGCCGAGTACGCCAAGTCCGTCGTACGCACCGCCTACGAGGCCGGCGCCGACGTCGTCATCCTCTGCGACACCAACGGCGGCATGCTGCCGGCGCAGGTGACGGCGACCGTCGCGACCGTCCTCGCCGACACGGGCGCCCGGCTGGGCATCCACGCCCAGGACGACACCGGCTGCGCCGTCGCCAACACCCTGGCCGCCGTCGACGCGGGCGCCACCCACGTCCAGTGCACCGCCAACGGCTACGGCGAGCGGGTCGGCAACGCCAACCTCTTCCCCGTCGTCGCGGCCCTGGAGATCAAGTACGGCCGCAAGGTGCTCCCCGACGGGGCGCTCTGCGAGATGACCCGGATCTCGCACGCCATCGCCGAGGTCGTCAACCTCACGCCCGCCACGCACCAGCCGTACGTGGGCGTCTCCGCCTTCGCGCACAAGGCGGGCCTGCACGCCTCGGCGATCAAGGTGGACCCGGACCTCTACCAGCACATCGACCCCGCGCGGGTCGGCAACACCATGCGGATGCTCGTCTCCGACATGGCCGGCCGCGCCTCCATCGAGCTCAAGGGCAAGGAGCTCGGCGTCGACCTCGGCGGGGACCGCGCGCTGATCTCCCGGGTCGTGGAGCGGGTCAAGGAGCGCGAGCTCCAGGGCTACACCTACGAGGCGGCCGACGCCTCCTTCGAGCTGCTGCTGCGCGCCGAGGCCGAGGGCCGCGCCCGCAAGTACTTCCGCATCGAGTCCTGGCGGGCCATCGTCGAGGACCGCCCGGACGGCACCCACGCCAACGAGGCCACGGTCAAGCTGTGGGCCAAGGGCGAGCGGATCGTCGCGACGGCCGAGGGCAACGGCCCGGTCAACGCGCTGGACCGGGCCCTGCGGGTGGCGCTGGAGCGGTTCTACCCGCAGCTGGCCAAGTTCGAGCTGGTCGACTACAAGGTCCGCATCCTGGAGGGCACGCACGGCACGGAGTCCACGACCCGCGTACTGGTCTCCACGACCGACGGGGTCCGCGAGTGGTCCACGGTCGGCGTGGCCCCCAACGTGATCGCGGCCTCCTGGCAGGCCCTGGAGGACGCCTTCACCTACGGTCTGCTCCACGCCGGGGTCGAACCGGCCGAGTAGGCCGGGCTGAGCTGCCCTTATGTCCAGCTCACACAGGAAAGTGGCGATTCGGGTAGCGTCATGGATATGAGGACCAGGCTGATATCCGTACGCTTCGGAACGCTGCTGTCCGGTCTGCTGCTGGCCCTGTCGGCGAGCGCCCTCGCGGTCGCCCCGCAGGCGTCGGCCGCCACCGGCCCGGCCGCCGTGGCGGAGGCCCTCAAGGAGGGCCCGGTCTACGTCGATCCGCGCGCCGAGGCGCAACTGCCCAAGGCGGACGCGGACGCGCTCGCACAGAAGATCAAGGACGCCGGGAAGCCGGTGTTCGTCGCCGTGCTGCCCGCCACGAGCGAGTTCCCGGCCGACGGGCTGCTGTCCGCGCTGCGCGCGCAGACCGGCATCACCGGGCTCTACGCGGTCCGGCTCGGCGACGGGTTCGACGCCGGCGCCGACCCGGCCGTCATGCCGGCCAACGCCGTACGCAACCTCACCGCCGCCGTGAAGACCGGCGCGCCGGTGGACGCCACCACCCAGCTCAACAACTTCGTGGACCAGGCCCTCAGCCAGGCCAAGGGCGGGGCGCCCGCCTCCTGGGGGACCAGCGACGGCGACACCGGCGCCCCCGTCGGCGCCCTGATCGCGCTCGGCGCGGTGGCCGTGATCGGCGGCGGCGGCGCGTACACACTGGTGCGCCGCAACCGCAAGAAGAAGGAAGAGGTCCGGCGCGAGGCCATCGAACGTCTCGGCGTGGTCGTGGACGAGGACATCACCGCCTTCGGCGAGGAGCTCGAACGCCTCGACTTCCACCCCGGTGAGCCGGGCGCGGACGACGCCATGCGCAAGGACTACGAGCAGGGGCTCGACTCCTACGAGAAGGCCAAGCGGATCATGGCCTCCGTCCAGCACCCCGAAGAGGTCAAGGGAGTGACCCAGGCGCTGGAGGACGGCCGGTACTCCCTGGCCTGTCTCGACGCGCGCCGCCAGGGCGAGCCGCTCCCCGAGCGCCGCGCCCCCTGCTTCTTCGACCCGCGCCACGGGCCGAGCACGGAGGACGCCGCCTGGGCCCCGGCCGGCGGTGCACGCCGTACCGTGCCGGTCTGCACGGCCGATGCCGTGCGGCTGCGCGACGGGCTGGACCCGGCGGTGCGCAAGGTCGACACCGAGTACGGGCCGCGCCCGTACTACGACGCCGGGGCGGCGTACGGCCCCTGGGCCGGCGGCTACTTCGGCGGCGGCATCCTGCCCGGCCTGCTCATGGGCACGATGCTCGGTTCGATGATGTCCAGCCCCGCCTACGCCTCCGACTTCGGCGGCGGCGCGGGCTTCGAGGGCGGGGACGTCTCCGGGGCGGACTTCAACCCCTCCGACTTCGGCGGCTTCGGCGGCGGCGACTTCGGCGGCGGCGACTTCGGCGGCGGCGGAGGCTTCGACGGCGGAGGCTTCTAGGCCCTGTCACCGGACAGGGCCCGGTGGGCGGGCGTCAGGCCTGCTTGACGGCCGAGATGTCGAAGGTCAGCTTCACCTTGTCGCTGACCATCACGCCGCCGGTCTCCAGCGCGGCGTTCCAGGTCAGGCCCCAGTCGGAACGCAGGATCTCGGCGCTGCCCTCGAAGCCGACGCGCTCGTTGCCGTAGACGTCGGTGGCGGAGCCGTTGAACTCCAGGTCGATGGAGAGCGGACGGGTGACGTCCTTGATCGTCAGGTCGCCGGTGATGCGGTACGCGTCGCCGCCGAGCTGACGCGCCCCGGTGGAGCGGAAGCTCATCAGGGGGAAGGTCTCGGCGTCGAAGAAGTCACCGCTGCGCAGGTGGCCGTCCCGGTCGGCGATGCCGGTGTCCACGGAGGCGATCTTGATGTCGATGGCGGCCGTGGAGCGTGCCGGGTCGCTGCCGTCGAGGTGCAGGGTGCCCTCGTGCTCGGTGAAGGAGCCGCGGACGTTGGTGACCATCGCGTGGCGGACGGTGAAGCCGATGCTGCTGTGGGCGGCGTCGATGACGTAGTCCCCGGTGAGCGCGGCGAGGGCCGGGTCGACTTCGAGTGTGGCGACGGCGGCGCCGTCCTTGACCTGCGACTCCTGGCTGCGGCGGGTGAAGAGACCCATGGCTTCCTCCTCGGTAGTGTGCTGCTGGTGGTTGTTGAAGTTTCAACGAGAATGACGCTAGACCCATTCCGTTCAAATTTCAACTTCTAGGCGAGGTGTCACGCGGTTTTGTGCGGTCTCGACAAAGGACGAAGGCCCCGTCTGGCGGAGTCGATGCATCGCCCGGCGGTTCTGTCCGGCCCGGACAGCGGAACACTTCCGAGACTGTGAGGAATCAACGGAGGTTTTTCAGGTACGGCTTCGTAAGGTCGGTACATGACCGTTGTGGACCAGACTCCGAGCGAGCCGACCGACGCCCGCGGGCGGGTCGCCGAGCTGCACTCCCTGCGCGAGCAGGCGCGTCGCGGCCCGAGTGACCGGGCGACCGAGACCCAGCACGCCAAGGGCAAGCTGACCGCTCGCGAGCGCATCGCGCTCCTGCTCGACGAAGGTTCCTTCAAGGAGGTCGAGCAGCTGCGCCGGCACCGGGCCACCGGTTTCGGCCTGGAGTCGAAGAAGCCTTATACGGACGGTGTGATCACCGGCTGGGGCACGGTCGAGGGCCGTACGGTCTTCGTCTACGCGCACGACTTCCGGATCTTCGGCGGCGCGCTGGGCGAGGCCCACGCGACGAAGATCCACAAGATCATGGACATGGCCATCGCGGCCGGGGCCCCGCTGGTGTCCCTCAACGACGGCGCGGGCGCCCGTATCCAGGAGGGCGTCTCGGCGCTGGCCGGCTACGGCGGCATCTTCCAGCGCAACACCAAGGCCTCGGGCGTGATCCCGCAGATCTCGGTCATGCTGGGCCCCTGCGCCGGCGGCGCGGCCTACAGCCCCGCCCTCACGGACTTCGTGTTCATGGTCCGCGACACCTCGCAGATGTTCATCACCGGCCCGGACGTGGTCCGCGCGGTGACCGGTGAGGAGATCACCCAGAACGGCCTCGGCGGCGCGGACGTGCACGCCGAGACCTCGGGCGTCGCGCACTTCGCGTACGACGACGAGGAGACCTGCATCGCCGAGGTCCGCTACCTCATCTCGATGCTCCCCTCCAACAACCGGGAGAACCCCCCGGTCCACGAGACCACCGACCCGGCGGACCGCCGCTCGGAGGTCCTGCTGGACCTGGTGCCCGCCGACGGCAACCGGCCGTACGACATGCTCAAGGTCATCGAGGAACTCGTCGACGAAGGCGACGTCCTGGAGATCCACGAGCGCTGGGCCCGCAACATCATCTGCGCCCTGGGCCGGCTGAACGGCCAGGTCGTCGGCATCGTCGCCAACCAGCCCGGCCACCTCGCCGGTGTCCTGGACATCCACGCGTCCGAGAAGGCCGCGCGCTTCGTCCAGCTCTGCGACGCCTTCAACATCCCGATCATCACGCTGCTGGACGTCCCCGGCTTCCTGCCGGGCGTCGACCAGGAGCACGGCGGCATCATCCGCCACGGCGCCAAGCTGCTGTACGCGTACTGCAACGCCACCGTCCCGCGGATCTCGCTGATCCTGCGCAAGGCCTACGGCGGCGCGTACATCGTCATGGACTCCCAGTCCATCGGCGCCGACATCACCTACGCCTGGCCCACCAACGAGATCGCCGTCATGGGCGCCGAGGGTGCCGCCAACGTCATCTTCCGCAAGCAGATCGCGGACGCCGAGGACCCCGAGGCCATGCGTGTGCGCATGGTCAAGGAGTACAAGGCCGAGCTGATGCACCCGTACTACGCGGCCGAGCGCGGCCTCGTCGACGACGTCATCGACCCCGCCGAGACCCGCGAGGTGCTCATCAGCGCCCTCGCGATGCTCCGCAACAAGCACGCCGATCTGCCGTCCCGCAAGCACGGCAACCCGCCGCAGTAACCGCGAAGGAGACCTGCCACCACATGAGCATCGCCACGGACACCCTGCTGCGCGTCGAGAAGGGCAACGCCGAGCCCGAGGAGCTGGCCGCGATCACCGCGATCCTGCTCGCCCGCGCCGCCGCCACCCCCGAGACCGCGGTCAGCGCCCCCCGCTCCCAGGCCGGCTGGCGCCGCCTGGAGCGCACCCCGGGCTTCCGCGCCCCGCACAGCTGGCAGGGCTGAGCCCCTCGGCACGACGCAAGGCCCCGCACCCGTCCAGGGTGCGGGGCCTTCGTCTTGCCCGGCGGGGGTGAGCCCTGCCTCACCGCCCGGGCCCGCCTCGCACCCCCCGGCGCGCTGCCCGCCGACCGCCTGCCGCCCGCACGCGAAGGCCCCCGCGTCAGGTGACGCGGGGGCCTCGCACGGGCTGGGGGCGCCGCCTACCGCAGGCGTGCCATCAGGGCGTGCTCGACGAGCGTGATGAGCGCGCTCTTGGCGTCCGCGCGGTGGCGGGCGTCGGTGGTGATGATGGGGGCGTCCGGGCCGATCTGCAGGGCCTCGCGGACTTCCTCCGGGGTGTAGGCCTGGTTCCCGTCGAAGCCGTTGAGGGCCACGACGAACGGCAGGCCGCTGTTCTCGAAGTAGTCGACGGCGGGGAAGCAGTCGGCGAGACGGCGCGTGTCCACGAGCACGACGGCGCCGATGGCGCCGCGGACGAGGTCGTCCCACATGAACCAGAAGCGGTCCTGGCCCGGCGTACCGAAGAGGTACAGGATCAGGTCCTGGTCCAGGGTGATGCGGCCGAAGTCCATGGCGACCGTGGTGGTCGTCTTGTCACCGGTGTGGGTGAGGTCGTCGATTCCCGCGCTGGCGGAGGTCATGACGGCTTCGGTGCGCAGCGGGTTGATCTCGGAGACCGCGCCGACGAACGTGGTCTTGCCCACGCCGAAGCCGCCCGCCACCACGATCTTCGCGGAGGTGGTGGAGCGGGGAGCCGCTCCGCCGTTAGAGCTTGCGAAGTCCACTGAGCACCCTTTCGAGCAGTGTCACATCTGGCTGGCCGCCGGCAGACTCGTCGCCGCCGGGCTGGTGAATGGCGACAAGGCCCGCCTCCGCCAGGTCGGCGACGAGGATGCGGGCGACACCAAGAGGAATGGAGAGGAGTGCCGAGATCTCCGCGACGGATTTGATCTCCTGGCACAGACGGCAGATGCGCTGGTGCTCGGGCAACTGCCCTTGCAGCCGCGCGGGGTCGGCCGTGGTACTGACCAGCGCCTCGATGGCGAGCTGGTAGCGCGGCCGAGTACGGCCGCCGGTCATCGCGTACGGGCGCACCAGCGGGTTGTGGGCCTTGGGAGCCGGCTGCCGCACGGCGCGCGGAGGCTGCTGCGGAGGCATGTAGGGCTGCTGAGGCTGCTGGGGCTGGCCGTACGGCTGCTGCTGGTAGGGACTGTGCCCCGGCACGGGCTGGCTCGGCGAGGAGGGGAAGTTGAAGCGGTTCTGGTCGTGCCCACCCTGCGGCTGCTGCGCGCCGCCATAAGGATGTCCTCCGGGTGTTGTCACGTTTCCTCCTCCGACTCCAAGTACGCAGTACTCCCTGTGGAACCGCGCCACCGCACCCTATGGTGCGATGACGCGAAACGCACTGCCTGTCTGCTAGTTGAGAAGACTTCCCTGCAGCTCCGCGCGCAGGTCCGGGGTGAGGACGCTGCCCGCTCGGTCCACCAGGAGGGCCATCTCGTAGCCCACGAGGCCGATGTCGCACTCGGGGTGCGCGAGCACCGCGAGCGAGGATCCGTCCGAGACGGACATGAGGAAGAGGAATCCCCGGTCCATCTCGACCACGGTCTGGTTGACGGCGCCACCCTCGAAGATCCGGGAGGCCCCGGCGGTCAACGAGGTCAGACCGGAGGCCACGGCCGCCAGCTGATCGGCGCGGTCGCGAGGGAAACCGTCGGACATCGCCAGAAGGAGTCCGTCGGCGGAGACCACCACGGTGTGGGACACCCCTGGGGTGTTGTCCACGAAGTTGGTGATCAACCAGTTCAGGTTCTGTGCCGCCTGGCTCATCGGGCTCACACTAACGCTCCTGGTCATAGCTGTTACTTGACTGCTCGGAACCCGCATTGCGTCCCTGCTGGACACCGCGCCGCAGGTTGCTCAACCTGCCACGGACGTCCTCCGGGGCGCGGGAGACCTGAGGGCCGCCCTGCGGGGTCGACTCCGCGGTGCCTTCGACCAGGTTGGCCTTGGGTACCCGCCGAGGGAGACCGGACGGGGTGACCCCGCCTGCCTTCGGCTCACGGAGTTTTCCGGCCTGCTGCCAGCGCTCGTCGTTACGCGAACGCCAGGCCGCCGTGCCTTCCGTCTCCTCCGGGGCCCGCTCCGGGGCGGCGGGCTGCTGCTGACGCTGCGGCCGCTGCTCGAAGAGGGATCCGGTGGACTCCGTTTCCTGCTGTGCCGGCTGCCACTGCTGCTGGCTGCCGCGACGCGGCAGGCCCGCTCCGGTCAACTGGTGGCCGGTGTCGGCAGCGGCGCCCGGACGGTCGAAGCCTACGCGTTCCGGGGCCTGTTCGGGACCGGCCTGGGATTCCGATTCGGTCCCGTAATTCTGCTGGTAGTCGCCCGGGTAGGAGTTCTGCCCAGGCCAATCGGCCTGCTGCGGCTGGGCCTCGTAGCCGTCGTCGTAGCTCGCGGTGCTCTGCTGCTGATCCTGGTAGCCGGCTTCCGGATAGGCGTAGCCCTGCTGGGGGTACCCCTCGTAGCCCGGCTGCGCCGCGAACTCCTCGGGAGCCTCGTACGGAGCCTCGTAGCCCTGCTCGGGCTGCTGCTCGTAGCCCTGGTACGGCTGGTAGCCGTGCTCAGGCTGAGGTTCCGGATAGTCCTGCGTGGCGGGCTCGGCGTACGGCTGCTGTTCCTGCGGGAAGCTCACCTGGGCCTTCAGCGCGGCCCTGCGCTCCTCGGCGAGGAGGGAGCGGCCCACCGGGTCGAGCTCGCGGCCCTCGGCGCCCTGCTGGTCGTACCGGGAGTCGTCGAAACCGAGCTCGGCGGCCGTACGCAGCGGAGCGGCCTGCTGGGCCTTCTG
This sequence comes from Streptomyces sp. NPDC048255, assembly GCF_040652415.1. Classification (NCBI taxonomy): domain Bacteria; kingdom Bacillati; phylum Actinomycetota; class Actinomycetes; order Kitasatosporales; family Streptomycetaceae; genus Streptomyces; species Streptomyces sp. NPDC048255. The sequence continues at coordinate 123,385 of NZ_JBEZMA010000004.1, read as the reverse complement.
CTCCGGGATGATCGAGGAGACCGTGAAGTCGTCGTCCGGGATGCCCTCGCCACCGCCACCGTGGGTGATGGCGTCGGGGAGCATGACCAGCGAGGTGGTGCCGGCCGCCTCGCCCGAGGGGCGCAGCTGGACGCGGATGCTGTGGCGGTCCGCCAGCCGGCCGACCACGAACAGACCCATGCGCTGCGAGATCGCGGCGTCCACGGTCGGCGGGTTGGCCAGCTTGTGGTTGATGTCCGCGAAGTCCTCGGCGGTGAGGCCGATGCCCTTGTCGTGGATCTCGACCATCACGCGGCCGTCGGGCAGACGCGTGGCGTTGACGCGGACCTTGGTCTGCGGGGAGGAGAACGTGGTGGCGTTCTCCAGGAGCTCGGCGAGCAGGTGCACGAGGTCGGTCACGGCCTGGCCGTGGATCTCGGCCTCGGAGACGCCCGAGAGCTCGATGCGCTCGTACTGCTCCACCTCGGAGGAGGCGGCGCGCAGGACGTCGACGAGGGGGACCGGCTGGTCCCAGCGGCGGCCCGGTTCCTCACCCGCGAGGATGAGGAGGTTCTCGCCGTTGCGGCGCATACGGGTGGCCAGGTGGTCCAGGCGGAAGAGGTTCTCCAGCTGGTCCGGGTCCGCCTCGTTGTTCTCCAGGTCGGTGATGAGGGTCAGCTGGCCCTCGATCAGCGACTGGTTGCGCATGGAGAGGTTCGTGAAGATCGCGTTGACGTTCCCTCGCAGGAGCGCCTGCTCGGCGGCGAGCCGTACCGCTTCCTGGTGGACCTGGTCGAAGGCGCGGGCGACCTCGCCGATCTCGTCCTGGGAGTTGATCGGGATCGGCATGACCCGGGTGTCGACCTTGCCGGGGTCGGTGCGCGAGAGCTGGTCGACGAGTGCCGGCAGACGCTGCTCGGCGACCTCGAAGGCGGCGGAGCGCAGGTGGGACATGGCGCGGCTCATCTGGCGCGCCATCATGCCGGCCAGGATGAACGCCGCGAGCAGGGCCACGACGACGATGGCGCCGTTGATGATGGCGTCGTTGCGGGCCTCGTCGGAGACCGCGATGGCGTCCTTGACGGCCTTGTCGAGGAGTTCCTTCTCGACCTCGTCGTAGCCGTCGAACTTGGCGGTGGCGGCGGCCTGCCAGTTGAGGGGAGTGGTGCCGCCCGCGGCGAGCTTGGCCTTGTTGTCGCCGCTGGCGATCATGTCGGTCATGCTGGCGAGCGGGGAGTTGTTGACCCCCATGGGCGGGGGCACGAAGCGGACGCCGGCCTGCTCGGCCTTGGTCTTGGCTTCGGTGATCTTGACCGCGCCCTCCTGCGCCTTCTTGCCCATGACCTCCTTGAGGCGGTTCACGTCCTCCTCGGTGCCCGCCGCGACGTACTCGCCGATGGCGATTTCCTCGAGGTAGGCGTAGGAGGAGAAGGCGATGAGCTGCGACTTGCGGATGTTCTCGTCCGCGCTCGGGCGCACCAGCAGGTGGGTGCCGACGGAGCGCTGGAGGGAGTTCGCCGCCTTGGCCAGCTGGATCGCGTAGACCATGCGGCCGTAGGAGGTCACGTTGCCGGTGCCGAGGCCGAGCTCGTTGGCGAACTGCATGAGGTAGTGCTGGACCAGCACGTAGCCCTCTTCGGTCGGGATGGGGCCCGCCGAGGAGGGGAGGTTCTTCTTGGCGCTCTCGAGCGGAGCCTGGTACGCGGTCTTGCGGACCTGCTCCAGCTTGGGCTCGTCCGCGCGGAAGAGTTCGAGGCGGCGCTCCAGGCCCTGTGCCTTGGGCATGTCCTGGACGGCCTTGTCGAACTTCACCTTGGCCGAGTTGGTCGCCCCGTACGCCTTGGAGACGACCTCGCTCTTGGTGTCGCCGTTCAGCAGCGGCTCCGCGGTGAGGTCGCGCTCGTTGAGCAGCGCTTGGCTGTACTCGGAGGCGGCCTGGACGACCCTGGCTATCTTCTCGGCGTCTTTGGCCTCGTTCCAGGTGTCTACGGAGCCCTTCACCTGGAAGCCGCCCATGACCAGGCCGACGAGGGCGGGCACGAGCAGGATGGCGTTCAGGCGGGTCGGCACACGCCAGTTGCGGGGCGAGAACCTGCTGGTGCTCCCGTTGCGCGCGGGTGGGTCCAACGGCACGTCGACGGGCGACGCGGCCGCTCGCGGCGGCGGGGTGAAGTTGCCGCGCGCGGGTTCATCCGCGGGGCTCGTGTTGCTTCGCCTCACTCGACCAACAACCTCTCGGCGGTGCTACTAGCTAGTTCGTTGAATTCCAGCACGGTTAACGGCCGTGTTCCAAACAGTTGGAACCGGCCATTCCCAGAGCCTTATGCCCCACATAAACCGGACATAAAGTCCTTCCTGCGGCAAAAATGGGGGGAGTTGTGCGCGTAGCGGCACCAACCGAACGCACCCTGTGTCCACCTGGCCGTAATTCTCTGTCGAAACGTTATGAAGCAGAGGGGCGGGCCGTGTCGCATGACACAGCCCGCCCCTCACGCGCGACAGTTGAAACCGTGTTACTTGAGCCGTGCCATCAGGGCGTGCTCGACGAGCGTGATGAGCGCGCTCTTGGCGTCCGCGCGGTGGCGGGCGTCGGTGGTGATGATGGGGGCGCCGGGGCCGATCTGCAGGGCCTCGCGGACTTCCTCCGGGGTGTACGGCTGGTGTCCCTCGAAGCCGTTGAGGGCCACGACGAACGGCAGGCCGCTGTTCTCGAAGTAGTCGACGGCGGGGAAGCAGTCGGCGAGACGGCGCGTGTCCACGAGCACGATCGCGCCGATCGCACCGCGGACGAGGTCGTCCCACATGAACCAGAAGCGGTCCTGGCCCGGCGTACCGAAGAGGTACAGGATCAGGTCCTGGTCCAGGGTGATGCGGCCGAAGTCCATGGCGACCGTGGTGGTCGTCTTGTCACCGGTGTGGGTCAGGTCGTCGATGCCCGCGCTCGCGGACGTCATCACGGCCTCGGTGCGCAGCGGGTTGATCTCGGAGACCGCGCCGACGAACGTGGTCTTGCCCACGCCGAAGCCGCCCGCCACCACGATCTTCGCGGAGGTGGTGGAGCGGGGAGCCGCTCCACCGCTAGATGTTCCGAAGGCCACTGAGCACCCTTTCGAGCAGCGTTACATCCGGCGTGCCGCCGGCCTCTCCATTGCCCGGCTGGTGGATGGCCACCATTCCGGCCTCGGCCAGGTCGGCGACGAGGATCCGGGCGACACCGAGCGGCATCGACAGCAGTGCGGAGACCTCCGCGACCGACTTGACCTCCCGGCACAGGGTGCAGATGCGCTGGTGCTCAGGGAGGAGGCCGGACAGGTGCATCGGATCGGCCGTGGTGCTGACCAGCGCCTCGATGGCGAGCTGGTAGCGGGGCCGGGTCCGGCCGCCGGTCATCGCGTACGGACGCACCAGCGGCTGGTCGCCATCCGAGTACGAATCTCCGTACGCATCGGGATAGGCGGGGGGCGGGGTCATTGATCCTCCGGGCTGGACAGCAGTGGTCAGCGTGCCGTCTGACGGGGCGGCCGGTGGGGGGACGGTATGACGGCCTGGCGGGGGTACTTGGTTCCGGGGGAGGGGCCCCGGTCTTCCGGCCGGAAGTACCGTCCGGCCGGAAGAGTGGAAGTCAGCTGAGCAGGCTTCCCTGCAGCTCCGCGCGCAGGTCCGGGGTGAGGACGCTGCCCGCTCGGTCCACCAGGAGGGCCATCTCGTAGCCCACGAGGCCGATGTCGCACTCGGGGTGCGCCAGTACGGCCAGCGAGGATCCGTCCGAGACGGACATGAGGAAGAGGAATCCCCGGTCCATCTCGACCACGGTCTGGTTGACGGCGCCGCCCTCGAAGATCCGGGAGGCCCCGGCGGTCAGCGAGGTCAGGCCGGAGGCCACGGCCGCCAGCTGGTCGGCACGGTCACGCGGGAAACCTTCGGACATCGCCAGAAGGAGTCCGTCGGCGGAGACCACCACGGTGTGGGACACCCCTGGGGTGTTGTCCACGAAGTTGGTGATCAACCAGTTCAGGTTCTGTGCCGCCTGGCTCATCGAACTCAACTATCGCTCCTGCTGGTATGTGGGGTCGATGTGGTAACTGCCGGTCGCCGGGCCGCTGTTGCCGGCCTGACGGCCCTGCTGGATACCGCGTCGGAGGTTCGTCAGACGGCCGCGCACGTCGTCGGGCGCACGCGAGACCTGAGGACCGGACTGGGCCTCGGCCTGTTGCTGCGCGGTGCCGGCCACGAGGTTCGCCCGTGGGACCCGGCGGGGCAGCCCCGAAGTCGTGATGCCGCCGGCGGCGGGCTGGCGCACGCGCTCGGCCTGCCGCATCAGCTCGTCGTTGGGCGAGGACCGCCAGCTGACGGTCGGCGTGGTGCCGGTCGCCGCCGAGGCGGGATCCGCGTACTCCTGACCGCGCTGCGGCTGCTGCGGAGCCGGAGCCACCGGAGCGGACTGCTGCGGCTGCTGGCCCTGCGGGGGTACGCCCGTCGACGGTCCCTGCGCGGGGGGCTGCTGCCCCTCCTCGCGGAACCAGTTCGACTCCAGCGTGTCGAAGATCGGGCTGCGGGCGTCGCCGGAGCTCTGCGCCGGGGGCAGGGCCTCCGGACGGTGCGCCTGCGGCAGCCGGGGAGCCTCGGGACGGGCCTGCGGTACGGGTGCGTAGTCGCCGCCGTGCTGCGGGGCCTGAGCCTGCTGCTGCGGGGCCTGGGCCGGCCGGGCGAAGCCGCCGACGCCGGGACCGCCGGGCCGGGGGGCCTGGGTGCCCGGGCGGGCGAACTGCCCGGTCGTGGAGGGATCCGCGGGGCCGCGCAGCTCCGGGCGCTCGAACTGTCCGGTGGCGGACGGGCTCAGGGGGCCCCGTACGTCGGGACGCTCGAACTGCCCGGTCGTGCTGTTGCCGCCGTCCGCCGCGGGCAGCGGGGCGTTGAAGTCGGGGCGGGCGAACTCGGCCGTCGAGCCGGGGCCCGACAGCTCGTCGTGGCCGCGTGCCTGGTCCGTGCCCCAGCTCGGGGTCTGCGGACCCGGGAGCTCGGGACGGGGGGAGCCACCGCGGGGCGGCAGCTGCGGCCGCGGGCCGCGCTGAGCCGGTGCGGCGGGCGGCTGCTGTGCCTGCTGGGCCTGCTGAGGCTGCGGCTGCTGCTGCGGCTGGGGCCGCTCGAAGCCGGTGCCCTGGGGGAATCCGGCGGGACCGGACGCCGGGCGGGCCTGCGGACCACCGGCGGGGCCGCGGCCCGGCAGCGGCGCACCGGCGCCGAACGCGCCCTGGCCCTGCCCCGCGGTGGTCGGACCCGGCTGCTGGCGGGCGCCGGGAGCACCGGGGCCGCCCTGCTGCTGGGGCCGGCCGCTCTGGAGACCCTGCTGGTTCTGCTGGCCCTGCTGCCCCTGCGGACGCTGCTGGCCCGCGGCGGCGCCGTCACGTCCGGGCAGGGCGGCACGCTGGGCGCCACCGGCGACCTGGCCGCGCTGCGGGGCCGCGCCCACGGTCGGACGCGCGCCCGCACCGGGTACGGAGGCCTGTCCACCGGGACCGCCCTGACCGGCGGAGGGACCGCCCGAGGGACCGCCCTGGCCGCCGGGCATCGGGCCCGGCTTCTTGCCGCCCTGGGCCACGTCCACCGGCAGCATGACGAGGGCGGTGGTACCGCCCGAGTCGGAGGGACGCAGCTGGATGCGGATGCCGTGTCGCAGGGACAGGCGGCCGACCACGAACAGGCCCATGCGGCGGGAGACGGAGACGTCCACGGTCGGCGGCGAGGCGAGCCGCTCGTTGATCGCGGCGAGGTCCTCGGGGGAGAGGCCGATACCGGTGTCGTGGATCTCGACGAGCACGCGGCCGTCGGGGAGCGCGTGACCGGTGACCTTGACCTTGGTCTGCGGGGAGGAGAACGAGGTGGCGTTCTCCAGCAGCTCGGCGAGGAGGTGCACGAGGTCGTTGACGACGCGGCCGGCGACGTCGGTGCCGGGCACCGACGACAGTTCGATGCGCTCGTACTGCTCCACCTCGGACGCCGCGGCGCGGAGCACGTCGACGAGCGGGACGGGGCGGGTCCACCGGCGGCCCGGCTCCTCGCCCGCGAGGACGAGGAGGTTTTCGCCGTTACGGCGCATGCGGGTCGCGAGGTGGTCGAGCTTGAAGAGCGAGGACAGCTGGTCCGGGTCGGCCTCGCGCGACTCCAGCTCGGAGATCAGCGAGAGCTGGCGCTGGATGAGGCCCTGCGAGCGGCGCGAGAGGTTGGTGAACATCGCGTTGACGTTGCCCCGCAGGAGGGCCTGCTCGGCGGCGAGGCGGACGGCCTCGCGGTGCACGTCGTCGAAGGCCGCGGCCACCTGGCCGATCTCGTCGCGGGTGTGCACACCGACCGACTCCACGGACGTGTCGACGTCCTGCGGGTCGGACTCGGACAGCTGCTTGACGAGCTCGGGGAGCCGGTCCTGGGCCACGCGCGTCGCGGTGTCCTGCAGGCGGCGCAGCGAGCGGATCATCGAGCGGGCCATGACGAAGGCGCCGACGAGGGAGACACCGAGGACGAGCAGGATCAGGGCACCGTTGATGATGGCGTCCTGCTGGGACTCGTTCTTGAGCTCGCGGGCCTTCTGCTCCATGTCCTCGAGCAGGGTCAGCTCGATGACCTTCATCGCCTGGAGCTTGGTGTCGTCGGCGTCGTACCAGTCCATCCAGGACCGGTTCTTCTCCTTGGTGAACTGCCCCTCGTTGCTCAGTACGCGGCGGGCGTAGTGGTCGGCGCTGCCGATCTCCGTGTTGCCGTCGCCGAGCGCGGCGAGGAGTTCCTCGGGCTTGCCCTGGTAGACGAGTTCGAAGGTCTTCTTCGACTGGCTCTCACCGCGGAGCGCGGAGAGGGCGAACAGGCGGTCGTTCTCCAGCAGCTTGCCCTGCTTCTCGCTGCTGTCGGGGAGGGCGGCGGCGATGATCGCCCGCTGGATGGAGGCGTACTCCTTGGCGGAGGAGAAGGCCGCCAGGGCGCGCGTGCGCTTGATCATCTCCGGGCTGGAGGTGGCCTGCGCCATGTCCTGGGAGAGCGAGAGCAGCGAGACGATCAGGGAGTTGTACTCGGTGACGGTCTGCTGGGCGCCGTTGACGTACGCCTTTTCGCGGATGTCCTTGATGCTGGTGAGCTGGCGGCCGATCTGCAGGACGTTGTTGCGGATCGACTTGAGGGTCTCGTCCTTGTCCTGCGCGCTGTCGACCTTGTCGGTCGCGGCGTTGAACGCCTTGGCCGCGGAGTCGGTCGTCTCGCGGACGCCGTCGACGATGCTGTTGGCCTTGCCGGGGGCCACTGACAGCGGACCCGCGGACTTGTCCCGCTCCTCCTGGAGCGCGGCGGCCAGGTTGGTGGCCTGCCGGGTCATCGTCGTCAGCAGCTGCATGTGCTCCAGCTGGGAGATGTCATTGAGCGAGTCGTTGATGCGGAAGCCACCGAGCGTGGTGGCGGCGACGACAGGCAGGGTCAGCAGCGACACCAGTCGCGTGCTGATGCGCCAGTTCTGCATGGCGAGGCGAGAGCCGGGCCCGCTGGGGGCCTTGGGTATCGCCACGTCCTGCTGCTCGACCGGCCCGGCCTTGGCCTTGGCCTTGACCTTGTCCTTGGCGGACTTCCCGCGGCCCTTCGCCTTCACCGTGGCGGAGGCGTCGGGGCGTGTGCCTTCGACAGCCGGCCCGCGGTTCTGGGCGTGCTGGGGCGAGGAGCCACGGTCGGTCCCGCCGCGCGGCTCCTGCTCCGCCGCAGCGCTGCCATCCCTCTTGAATCGTCCCTGCACTAGCGTCGCAACCTCTGGACCAGGCGTCCCGCCGGGCGACCGGTGGGACGGTGTCGAGTCGTGGGGCACTAACGGCCCCATGGTGGTCGTCGGTGACCGGCGCGTTTCCCTCTCCTTGCCGCCGCGCTCGGCGCTGAGTCGCGCCACCTGCGCGCCGGCTGATTCCCGCGGCGGTCCCGCGAATTCCAGCACAGTGGAGGATCTCCAACAAGGTGCGGGTGTCGGCCCGGAGAGTCGGTTACGGCATGTGACAGATGCGCTACGCGATGTGCTTCCGGTTTCGGGAAAAACCGGACTTACGCCATCCAAACAGCGCTGCTGGCAAGGTGTCCCAGTCGAGATGATCAGGAGCGGAATGGCGCATTCAGTGGCGCAATGTCCGTTTCTGGGGGTGGAATTGACTGTCCGTTATGCCCGCAATGCCTGGTCACTGGTGAGCAAACTCACACAGCCGTGGCCATTACTTCCTGGTTCCGCGGGGGATTCAGATGTTTAGCCTTGCCCCTTAAAGGGTTGGCGCATGCGACAACCGACGCCCATACGACAGACCGAGGGTCCCCAAACTCCGATGAACGCGAAGACGACGCGGCCGCTGTTCCGCAACATAGCCAACCCCCGCCGCACCACCCTCGCCCACCTCAAGGACGCCGAGGAGCTCCAGGCGCCCCTGGCCCCGGAGCACGCCGTCGAGCTGCCGACCCAGACCGCGAACCCGCGCCGCACGATCCTGATGGACGCGCCGGTCGCCGCCGCCGCGCAGTAACCACGGCGCAACGGAACGCGAAGCGTCCCGGCCCGCCGCGTTAGCCTGGGGTCCGCAGACTCCAGCCAGCGGAAATACAGAGGGGCAGACGCAACACGTGCGCATCGCCAGGTTCTCGATCGACGGCAATGTCGCCTTCGGCGCCGTAGAGGGCTCAGCCCCCGACGAACTCGTCCTCGACATCATCAAGGGCATTCCGTTCGCGGACTTCGAGCTCTCCGGTACGAAGGTTCCGCTCAGCAAGGTCCGGCTGCTGCCGCCCGTGCTCCCGAACAAGGTCGTGGCCATCGGCCGCAACTACGCGGAGCACGCGGCGGAGCTGGGCAATGCCATCTTTGACGATCAAGGCCGTCCCGAGGCGCCGATCACCTTCTTCAAGCCCTCCACCTCGGTCGTCGGCTCCGGCGACCCGATCGCGTACCCCTCCTTCTCCCAGGAGGTCCACCACGAGGCGGAGCTCGCCGTGGTGATCGGCCGCATGTGCCGCGAGGTGCCCCGGGAGCGCGTCAAGGACGTCATCCTGGGCTACACCTGCGCCAACGACGTCACCGCGCGCGACGTCCAGCAGCGGGAGAAGCAGTGGGCCCGCGCCAAGGGCTTCGACAGCGCCTGCCCCCTCGGCCCCTGGATCGAGACCGACCTGGACCCGTCCGACCTGACCATCCAGTGCACGGTCAACGGCGAACAGCGCCAGCTCGGCCGCACCAGCCAGATGGTCCGCTCCATCGAGGACCTGGTCGTCCACATCACCGAGGCCATGACGCTGCTCCCGGGCGACGTCATCCTCACGGGGACCCCGGCCGGAGTCGGCCCCCTCAACGTCGGCGACGAGGTCGCCGTCACCATCGAAGGCATCGGCACTCTCACCAACAAGGTGATCAAGCGTGGCTAACGCGAACTCCCCCCGCGTACGTTTCTGTCCCTCCCCGACCGGCAACCCCCACGTGGGCCTGGTCCGCACCGCCCTCTTCAACTGGGCGTTCGCCCGCCACCACGGCGGTACGTTCGTCTTCCGGATCGAGGACACCGACGCGGCCCGGGACTCCGAGGAGTCGTACGAGCAGCTGCTCGACTCGCTGCGCTGGCTCGGCTTCACCTGGGACGAAGGCCCCGAGGTGGGCGGCCCGCACGCCCCGTACCGCCAGTCCGAGCGCATGGACATCTACAAGGACGTTGCGCAGAAGCTCCTGGACGGCGGATACGCGTACCACTGCTACTGCACCACCGAGGAGCTGGACGCCCGCCGCGCCGCCGCCCGCGCCGCCGGCAAGCCCTCCGGCTACGACGGCCACTGCCGCGAGCTGACCCAGGTGCAGCTCGAGGCGTACCAGGGCGAGCACCGCGCCTCGATCGTCCGCTTCCGAATGCCCGACGAGACCATCACCTTCACGGACCTGGTCCGCGGCGAGCTGTCCTTCACCCCCGAGAACGTGCCGGACTTCGGCATCCTCCGGGCCAACGGCGCCCCCCTGTACACGCTGGTCAACCCGGTCGACGACGCGCTGATGGAGATCACCCACGTCCTGCGCGGCGAGGACCTGCTGTCCTCCACCCCCCGCCAGATCGCGCTGTACAAGGCGCTGATCGAGCTGGGCGTGGCCAAGACCACCCCCGCCTTCGGCCACCTGCCGTACGTGATGGGCGAGGGCAACAAGAAGCTCTCCAAGCGCGACCCCGAGGCCTCGCTCAACCTCTACCGCGAGCGAGGCTTCCTCCCCGAGGGCCTGCTGAACTACCTCTCGCTCCTGGGCTGGTCCTTCTCCAAGGACCAGGACGTCTTCTCGATCGAGGACATGGTGTCGAGGTTCGACATCGACGGGGTGAACGCCAACCCGGCGCGCTTCGACCTGAAGAAGGCCGAGTCGATCAACGGCGACCACATCCGCCTGCTCGACCCGAAGGCCTTCGCGGACGCCTGCACCCCGTGGCTCAAGGCCCCGCACGCCAACTGGGAGCCCGAGGACTTCGACCCCGAGGCCTGGGCGGCCATCGCGCCGTACGCCCAGACCCGCGTCACCGTCCTGTCGGACATCACGGCCAACGTCGACTTCCTGTTCCGCAAGGAGCCGGTCGAGGACCAGCCCTCCTGGGACAAGGCCATGAAGGGCGACCCGGCGGCCCTCCTGACGACCGCGCGCGAGAACCTCGCCGCCGCCGACTGGAACGACCCCGAGTCCCTCAAGCAGGCCGTCCTGACCGCCGGCGAGGCCCACGGCCTCAAGCTCGGCAAGGCCCAGGCCCCGGTGCGCGTGGCCGTCACCGGCCGCACCGTCGGCCTGCCGCTCTTCGAGTCCCTCCAGATCCTGGGCCAGGAGAAGTCCCTGGCCCGCATCGACGCGGCCCTGGCCAAGCTCGCCGCGTAGCTCGTTCCGTAGGCCCCGCAGGGGGCGGCGGCCGGATCCCCGGCCGCCGCCCCCTGCGGCGTTCCCGGCCCCGGTACCGGCCGGTACGGGTATTCGCACTCCCGGCGCCGCCGGGTCCGGGTAACGTCGGCCTCATGCCGATCCGCGCCGTGCTGTGGGACATCGACGACACCCTCTTCGACTACACGGGGGCCGATGCCGCCGGGCTCGCGCGGCAGCTGGACGCGGAGCACCTGCGGGAGCGGTACGGAACCCCCGAGCGGGCGCTCGCCGTCTGGCGGGAGATCACCGACCGGCACTGGGAGCGTTTCGCGGCCGGTGAGGTCACCTTCCAGGGACAGCGCCGGGACCGGGTGCGGGACTTCCTGGAGGCGCCGGGGATGACCGACGCCGAGGCCGAGCTCTGGTTCGGCCGCTACGTCGAGCACTACCAGGCCGCCTGGGCCCTCTTCCCCGACGTGCTGCCCGTACTGGACGCCCTCGCGGCCACGTACCGGCACGGGGTGCTCTCCAACTCCAGCCTGGCCAACCAGGACCCCAAGCTGCGCCACCTCGGGCTGCGGGAGCGCTTCGAGGTGCTCGTGTGCGCCGCCGAGCTGGGCGTCAGCAAGCCCGCCGCGGAGGCCTTCCTCGCCGCGTGCGAGGCGCTCGCGCTGCCGCCCGGAGAGGTGGCGTACGTGGGGGACCAGCCGGAGATCGACGCGCGCGGCGCCCGGGATGCCGGGCTGGTGGCGGTCTGGCTCGACCGCGACGGGGGCCGCGGGCCGGGGCCCGACGGCGTCCACCGGATCACCGGGCTCGAACACCTGCCGCAGCTGCTGGCCGGGGATACCCGTTTTGGAGCACGGTCAGGCATCCGGTAATGTTCTTTCTGCGCCGCCGGAGCGGGCCGAAAGGCCGGACGGAGGCGCCACCAAAAAAGGAAAGCCCCTCAGGGGGTTGACTTTTGGTGGGGTATAGTGTAATTGGCAACACGAGGGTTTCTGGTTCCCTTATTCTAGGTTCGAGTCCTGGTACCCCAGCGCAGTGCAGCAGTAACGCAGTGCTTTGCCCCCGTTGTGTAGCGGCCTAGCACGCCGCCCTCTCAAGGCGGTAGCGCCGGTTCGAATCCGGTCGGGGGTACAGATCCTTCCCGCGAGATCTCCAGGGTCGCACCCGGACGTCTTGATGCAGGATCGCTAGGGCCCCCGTTGTGTAGCGGCCTAGCACGCCGCCCTCTCAAGGCGGTAGCGCCGGTTCGAATCCGGTCGGGGGTACTGTTGGTCTGGTCTAGACCACTTTGGGCTATAGTGTAATTGGCAACACGAGGGTTTCTGGTTCCCTTATTCTAGGTTCGAGTCCTGGTAGCCCAGCGCAGTAACAGCAGCACCAGCTAGCCCCCGTTGTGTAGCGGCCTAGCACGCCGCCCTCTCAAGGCGGTAGCGCCGGTTCGAATCCGGTCGGGGGTACGCATCGAAGAGGCCCTCCGCGATCATCGCGGAGGGCCTCTTCGCCGTTTCCGGCCGCCCCCCGTCACCTGCCACCCGTCACCGGTCCCCAGGTACAAGTACGGGCCCGGCGGCGCGTGTTCGGACGTGTGCGGCGTCGTACGCGCCCCCGGGCCCGGGGGTGGAAAAGGGAAGGGGTCAGCAGACCGGGGAGGGGCTCAGCTGGAGCGGCGCAGCGCCTCCGTGAGGCGTGCGGCCGCGTCGATCACGGCCTGCGCGTGCATCCGGCCCGGGTGCCGGGTCAGGCGCTCGATCGGCCCGGAGACCGACACGGAGGCCACCACGCGGTTCGAGGGCCCGCGCACCGGCGCCGAGACGGAGGCCACGCCGGGCTCCCGCTCACCGATCGACTGCGCCCAGCCGCGGCGCCGTACGCCCGAGAGCGCCGTCGCCGTGAAGCGCGCGCCCTGGAGGCCGCGGTGGAGCCGCTCGGGCTCCTCCCAGGCCATCAGGATCTGCGCGGCCGAGCCGGCCTTCATCGGGAGCGTCGAGCCCACCGGGACGGTGTCCCGCAGGCCCGACAGCCGCTCCGCGGCGGCCACGCAGATGCGCATGTCTCCCTGACGGCGGTAGAGCTGCGCGCTCTCGCCCGTCACGTCACGGAGGTGGGTGAGTACCGGTCCCGCCGTGGCCAGCAGGCGGTCCTCGCCGGCCGCGGCGGCGAGCTCCGCCAGCCGCGGACCGAGGATGAACCGGCCCTGCATGTCCCTCGCCACCATCCGGTGGTGTTCCAGTGCCACGGCAAGGCGATGTGCCGTGGGTCGTGCGAGCCCTGTCGCCGCGACCAGCCCGGCGAGGGTGGCCGGACCGGACTCCAGTGCGCTCAGTACCAGAGCTGCCTTGTCGAGAACGCCGACGCCGCTAGAGTTGTCCATGAAACGATATTCACGTCTCACACTGTGAAACGCAAGTTCAATTTTTCCAAGAACCAGCGAGTCTGTATGTGCGGGTCCACGAACCACTGGGTCCGAGCCGTCGTCCGGTACGTGGGGTACGGGCGATCAGGCGCACCAGATCTCTATGAAGCGCCGGCACAACCGGCCGGCCGGAGGGAAAGCGATGGGTAGGACACTCGCGGAGAAGGTCTGGGACGACCATGTCGTCCGGCGCGCCGAAGGCGAGCCCGACCTCCTCTTCATCGATCTGCACCTGCTGCACGAGGTGACCAGCCCGCAGGCCTTCGAGGGTCTGCGCCAGGCCGGCCGCAAGGTCCGACGCCTCGACCTCACCATCGCGACCGAGGACCACAACACCCCCACCATCGACATCGACAAGCCGATCGCCGACCCGGTCTCCCGGGCCCAGCTGGAGACGCTGCGGGCGAACTGCGCCGAGTTCGGCGTACGCCTGCACTCGCTGGGCGACGTGGAGCAGGGCGTCGTCCACGTCGTGGGGCCGCAGCTGGGCCTGACCCAGCCCGGCACCACCGTGGTCTGCGGCGACTCGCACACCTCCACGCACGGCGCCTTCGGCGCGCTGGCCTTCGGCATCGGCACCAGCCAGGTCGAGCACGTGCTGGCCACCCAGACGCTGCCGCTGGCCCGCCCGAAGACGATGGCGATCACCGTCACCGGCGCGCTGGCCGAGGGCGTCACCGCCAAGGACCTGATCCTGGCGATCATCGCCAAGATCGGCACCGGCGGCGGCCAGGGCTACATCCTGGAGTACCGCGGCGAGGCCATCGAGAAGCTGTCGATGGAAGCCCGCATGACCATCTGCAACATGTCGATCGAGGCCGGCGCCCGGGCGGGCATGATCGCCCCCGACCAGACCACCTTCGACTACCTGAAGGGCCGCGACCACGCCCCCGAGGGCGCGGACTGGGACGCGGCGGTCGCCTACTGGCAGACCCTGCGCACCGACGAGGACGCGGTCTTCGACGCCGAGGTCGTCATCGACGGGACCACGCTGTCCCCGTTCGTCACGTGGGGCACCAACCCGGGCCAGGGTGCACCGCTGTCGGCCAGCGTCCCCGACCCGGCTTCGTACGAGGACGCTTCGGAGCGCCACGCCGCCGAAAAGGCCCTGGAATACATGGGGTTGACCGCCGGGCAGCCGCTGCGCGACATCAAGGTCGACACCGTCTTCGTAGGTTCCTGCACCAACGGCCGCATCGAGGACCTGCGCGCCGTCGCCGGGATCATCGAAGGCCGCAAAGTCGCCGACGGCGTACGGATGCTGGTCGTCCCCGGCTCGGTCCGGGTGGCCCTCCAGGCCGTGGAAGAGGGCCTGGACAAGGTCTTCAAGGAGGCCGGCGCCGAATGGCGGCACGCGGGCTGTTCGATGTGCCTGGGAATGAACCCCGACCAACTGGCGCCCGGTGAGCGCTCCGCGTCCACTTCCAACCGCAACTTCGAGGGCCGGCAGGGCAAGGGCGGACGTACCCACCTGGTCTCCCCGCAGGTGGCCGCCGCCACCGCGGTACTGGGCCACCTGGCCTCTCCCGCCGACCTGTCCGACGCCACCGCGACCGCCGGAGTCTGAGAACCATGGAAGCCTTCACCACCCACACCGGCCGGGCCGTACCGCTGCGCCGCAGCAACGTCGACACCGACCAGATCATCCCGGCCCACTGGCTGAAGAAGATCACCCGCGACGGGTTCGAGGACGGGCTCTTCGAGGCCTGGCGCAAGGACCCGGAGTTCATCACGAACCGTCCGGAGCGCGCCGGCGCCACCGTGCTGGTCGCCGGCCCCGACTTCGGTACCGGTTCCTCGCGCGAGCACGCCGTCTGGGCCCTGCAGAACTTCGGCTTCAAGACGGTCATCTCCTCCCGCTTCGCCGACATCTTCCGCGGGAACTCGCTGAAGAACGGCCTGCTGACCGTCGTCCTGCCGCAGGAGACCGTCGAGCGGCTGTGGCAGCTGACCGAGGCCGACCCGACCGCGGAGATCACCGTCGACCTGGTCGACCGCCAGGTGCGAGCGGAAGGCGTGGAAGCGGAGTTCGAACTCGACGACAACGCCCGCTGGCGGCTGCTGGAGGGGCTGGACGACATCTCACTCACCCTTCAGAACGAAGCGGACATCGCGACCTACGAAAGCGCGCGCCCGGGCTTCAAGCCGCGCACGATTAGGGCCTGATTCCGGCCTGATCAGCGCTTATTCGCCTTCGGGTGATCACATAGGCAACACTGTGCCCCCCGCCTTCCGGCGGGGGGCACAGGCGTTTGTTGAGGCCCCGTGAGGCGACAACTCGCCCCAGATGGCACAATCTGTGCATGGAACGCGACAGTCAACTCGAGCTCTACGAACTCGTCGCGGACCGGTTGAAAGAAGCACACACACGGGTGCGCTCACTGCAAGTCCCGGAGGGCGTAAGGATGGCGCTGTCCCGGAAGCTGTTGGTCGTCACAGCCGCGGCGAAGCACGATCTCGCCGATGCGGCAAGGCGCCTGGACAGGTTGATGAAGGACCTCGACGAGGGTCGATTCCCTGAAGGCGACTGATGCGAAGGAACTCCGTAACGGCCTCCAGCGTTGCGGCACTAGGGTGATTAGCCCGTTTCGTGTTTGATTTGCGGTATATATCCGCCTAACGTGCGAAATAAGCTTGAACACATTCGTTCTGGCGAAGTCTCCGAAGGGGAAGACGTTGAACAAGGCGCAGCTCGTAGAAGCGATTGCCGACAAGCTGGGCGGCCGCCAGCAGGCCGCGGACGCTGTCGACGCGGTACTGGACGCGATCGTCCGCGCTACCGTCGCGGGCGACCGGGTCTCGGTCACGGGCTTCGGCTCGTTCGAGAAGGTCGACCGCCCGGCCCGTTACGCCCGCAACCCGCAGACGGGTGAGCGCGTCCGGGTCAAGAAGACCTCGGTGCCCCGCTTCCGTGCGGGCCAGGGCTTCAAGGACCTGGTCAGCGGCACCAAGAAGCTGCCCAAGGGCGGCGAGGTGTCCGTGAAGAAGGCACCCAAGGGCAGCCTCACCGGTGGCGCTTCCGCGACGGTCAAGAAGGCCGCCGCCAAGAAGGCCACCACCGCCAAGAAGGCGGCGGCGAAGACCGCGGTCGCCAAGAAGGTCACGGCCAAGAAGACCACCGCCACCGCCAAGAAGGCCGCGGTGAAGAGCACCGCCACCGCAAAGAAGGCGACGGCGACGGCGAAGAAGGCCACGGCCACCGCCAAGAAGGCCACTCCCGCGGCGAAGAAGACCACCGCCACCGCGAAGAAGACCGCCCCGGCGGCCAAGAAGGCCACCGCCGCGACGAAGGCGCCCGCCAAGAAGACGGCGACGCGCAAGGCCACCGCGAAGAAGACCACCGCCCGCAAGAAGTAGGGGCACGAGTCACACACGCCGGGCCGGCTTCCCTCCCGGGGAAGCCGGCCCGCGGTGCTGTTCTCGCAGGTCGGACGGGGTACGAACGCCCGCCGGTCAGAAGGTCTGGAGCGTCACCAGGGTGATCCGCAGGTCCGCGCCCTCGCCGTCCGTCTCGATCCGCACCCGCTGCCCCGGGCGCAGCAGCCGCAGGCCGCCCGCGTCGAAGGCCGGGGCCTCGAAGGGCACCGGGGTGCCGTCGTCCAGCAGCACACTGCCGCTGCGGGTCTGGGAGTCGTACGTGTACGCGGTCGCCTGCATACCGGCACTGTATCGGGCCGTGTGGAGGCCCACGCCGAGGGCGAGCGCCGTCCGCAGGTCCGCTGCCGTGTCCACGTCCCGGCGCACGCTGTCGACGCCCGACAAGGCGATTTCCACTGCCCCCGAGGCCGAATGCCGGGCCCGCGACGGGCCGCCGAACGAGGGTGCCAATTCGACGTCCGGAGCGGCGGAAAGCAGCGTCGTCCCGATTCCGGCGGCATCCGCCAGAAATGCCCGGGGAAATGCCGCGGCGTTTTCGAGCACCCGTAGCAATTCGGGTGGCCGCAGGGCGGGCAGATCCGCGTTCATCGCGGCCACCGCCGCGGCGGGACGGGCCGCGCGCACCGCCCGCGCCCCGTGGGCCACCGCCGCGTTGAGCCCCGCCCCCGGGGCGTCCGGGACGATCCGCGCCCCCAGCCGGGCCAGTTCCGTCCCGGCCAGGGCGTCGTCCGTGACGACCACCACATCCGCGACCGCCGCGCAGGCCAGGGCCCCTGCCACGGTGTCCTGCGCGAAGGCCAGCGCGAGTCCCGGACGGGACGCGCCCGCGGCCGCCGCCAGACGGCTCTTGGCCATCGCCAGCGGCTTCAGCGGGACCACCAGGCTCCACACGGCGTTCGTGACGGCTCCCCTTCCCTCCGGCGCGCTCCGGCACGGCCTCGTGCCATGGTCAGGTCATGGCCGGGTCATGTGTCGGCCCATTGTCGCCCCCGCCCGGGCAACCCGGGAGCCCGGTGCTCTGAGCGGGGCGTACGGTGTTCTCGACAGAGACCGGGCCTGGAGCGACACTTGTCCGGCCGACGAGGTGCCCAAGCCGCGCACCGGTCCTAGAGGAAGGTGTCCGAGTGTCCCGCCGCAGAATCGGCTTCTGGTACCGCCTGGCGGCGGTCATCGCGAAACCGCCGCTGGTAGTGCTCTTCAAGCGGGACTGGCGGGGAATGGAGCACATTCCGGCCGAGGGCGGCTTTATCACCGCCGTCAATCACAACTCGTATCTGGACCCGCTCTCGTACGCGCACTTCCAGTACAACACCGGTCGGGTGCCCCGATTGCTCGCGAAGGCCGCCCTCTTCAAGGTGCCCATTGTCGGAGCGATCCTGCACGGTTCCGGGCAGATCCCCGTGTACCGGGAGAGCACCAACGCCCTGGACGCATTCCGGGCCGCGGTGGCGGCGATCGAGCACGGCGAATGCGTGGCCTTTTACCCGGAAGGCACCCTCACCCGCGACCCCGACATGTGGCCGATGGCCGGCAAGACCGGCGCCGCCCGTGTCGCGCTGATCACCAGGGCCCCCGTCATTCCGGTGGCCCAGTGGGGAGCGAACCTCGCGATGCCTCCCTACGCCAAGCAGGACAAGGTCCGGCTCTTCCCGCGCAAGACCCTCCAGGTGCTCGCCGGACCGCCCGTGGACCTCTCCGCCTTCTACGACCGGGAACCCACCCCGGACGTGCTCAAGGAGGCCACCGAGGTCATCATGGCGGCCATCACCGAACTGCTGGAGGAAGTGCGGGGCGAATCCGCGCCCGAGCAGCCGTACGACCATCGCAAGGCCAGGGAGCAGCAGCGGCGCAAGGCCGCAGGGGAGGGCAAGAAGTGACACCCGCCGTGAAGGCCACCGTCTTCGGAACAGGCTCCTGGGGCACGGCCTTCGCCATCGTGCTCGCCGACGCCGGCTGCGAGGTGACCCTGTGGGGCCGCCGCCAGGAGCTGGTCGACGCCATCAACACCGGCCGGACGAACCCGGACTACTTCCCCGACGTCGAACTCCCCGCGGGCATCCGGGCCACCACCGACCCGGCGCAGGCCGCGGCCGGCGCCGACTTCACCGTCCTCGCCGTCCCCTCCCAGACCCTGCGCGGCAACCTCGCCGCGTGGGCGCCGCTGCTGGCCCCCGACACCGTGCTCGTCTCCCTGATGAAGGGCATCGAACTCGGCACCGCCAAGCGGATGAGCGAGGTCATCGAGGAGGTGGCCAAGGTCCCCGCCGAGCGCGTCGCCGTCGTCACCGGCCCCAACCTGGCCCGCGAGATCGCCGCCAGGCAGCCCGCCGCCTCCGTGGTCGCCTGTGTGGACGAGGGCGTGGCCCGGCGCCTCCAGGCCGCCTGCCACACCCCGTACTTCCGCCCGTACACGAGCACCGACGTCATCGGCTGCGAACTCGGCGGCGCGGTCAAGAACGTCATCGGCCTCGCCGTCGGCATCGCGGACGGCATGGGGCTGGGCGACAACACCAAGGGCTCCCTCATCACCCGCGGGCTCGCCGAAGCGACCCGGCTGGGCGTGGCGATGGGCGCCGACCCGCTCACCTTCTCCGGCCTCGCGGGCCTCGGCGACCTGGTCGCCACCTGCTCCTCGCCGCTCTCCCGGAACCACACCTTCGGCACCAACCTCGGCCGGGGCATGACCCTGGAGGAGACCATCGCGGTCACCAAGCAGACCGCCGAAGGGGTCAAGTCCTGCCAGTCGGTGGCGGATCTGGCCCGGCGCCACGGGGTCGACATGCCGATCACCGACACGGTGGTGGACATCGTCCACCACGGCAAGCCCACGCTGGTCGCGCTCAAGGAACTGATGGGACGCAGCGCCAAAGCGGAACGCCGCTGACTCCAATCCGGACGTCTGAGCGGGTACTCTCGTGGCGATATGAGCAGCGAGAACCTCCCCCAGACCCCTGAGCAGCAGGGCCGCAAGCCCCGCGTGGCCGTCGTGTTCGGCGGCCGCAGCTCGGAACACGCCATCTCGGTCGTCACCGCGGGCGCCGTGCTGCGCTCCATCGACCGCTCCAAGTACGAGGTGCTGCCCATCGGCATCACCACGGACGGCCGGTGGGCCCTGACCGCCGACGAGCCGGCGCGGATGGCCATCGCCGACCGCCGGCTCCCGAGCGTCGAGCAGCTGGCCGACTCCGAGGACGGCTCCGTCGTGCTCTCGGTCGACCCCGCCAACCGCGAGGTGCTCTACACCGAGCCGGGCGCCGTCCCCAAGGCCCTGGGCGAGGTCGACGTCGTCTTCCCCGTGCTCCACGGCCCCTACGGCGAGGACGGCACCCTCCAGGGCCTCCTGGAGCTGTCCGGCATCCCGTACGTCGGCTCGGGCGTCCTCGCCTCGGCCGTCGGCCAGGACAAGGACTACATGAAGCGGGTGTTCACGTCCTTCGGGCTGCGCGTCGGCCCGTACGTGACCATCCGCCCCCGCGAATGGGAAGCCGACCGGGACGCCGCCCGCGGCCGGATCCTGGACTTCGCCGCCGAGCACGGCTGGCCGCTGTTCATCAAGCCCGCCCGGGCCGGCTCCTCCATCGGCATCACCAAGGTCGACGACGTCTCCGGCCTGGACGAAGCCGTCGAAGAGGCCCGCCGCCACGACCCGAAGATCATCGTGGAGGCGCTGCTGCGCGGCCGCGAGATCGAGTGCGGGGTCCTGGAGTTCGAGGACGGACCGCGCGCGAGCGCGCCCGCCGAGATCCCGCCGGTCTCCAGCCACGACTTCTACGACTTCGAGGCGAAGTACATCGACTCCGCCTCCGGGATCGTGCCCGCCCCGCTCACCCCGGAGCAGACCGCCGAGGTGCAGAAGCTCGCGATCGAGGCCTTCGACGCCGCCTCCTGCGAGGGACTGGTCCGCGCCGACTTCTTCCTCACGGAGGACGGCACCTTCGTGATCAACGAGATCAACACCATGCCGGGCTTCACGCCGATCTCCATGTACCCGCGCATGTGGCAGGAGTCGGGCATCGAGTACCCGGAGCTGGTGGACCGCCTCATCCAGGCGGCGCTGCGCCGCTCCACCGGCCTGCGCTAGAGGGGACCGCCTCCGGAACGCGACGTACCACGGCCGACCGCCCGCCGGGATTCCCGGCGGGCGGTCGCTGTGGGTTCAGTACGAGGAGACGTCCTCCGGCACGGTCTTGGCGATCGCGGCGGACAGCCCGACCAGCATCCCCGCGTCCGTGGCATGCTCCTTGTCGACCTGGACCTCCGTGTACGCCGCCCGCATCCCGGTGGTGAACCGGAACCCCCCGTCACCGCGCTTCTCCAGCAGCCAGGCCACGTCGTCGACGTGAACGCCCTCCTGCTTCGGATCCGTCATCTTGGGGGGCTTGGGGATACCGCACCGCAGTACGATCGCCGAGCCGCCCCACGCGGCCGTCAGAGCGGACTCCGGTTCGGTCCTGGTCCGCGCCAGGCCGGCCACCGTCTCCGGGAGCTCCTCGTGCAGCGCTGCACAGAGCCCCGCGATGTCGGCGGGCGGCGTGGGCGGAGGGTCGACCCGGGCCTCGGAATTGCCCGGGGTACAGCCCGCGAGGGCCGCGACGGCCATCGCGGTGGGCATGACCAGGAGACGCAGGGGCCGGCGGTGGAGGGACATCACCGGCCTAGAGTAGACGGGGGCTACAGATGGACCACCGGGCAGGTCAAGGTGCGGGTGATCCCCTCCACCTGCTGGACCTTGGCGACGACCATGCGGCCGAGCTCGTCCACGGTGTCGGCCTGGGCGCGCACGATCACGTCGTACGGGCCCGTCACGTCCTCGGCCTGGATCACCCCCGGGATCTGCCCGATGGACTCGGCGACGAACGACGCCTTGCCCACCTCGGTCTGGATAAGGATGTACGCCTGTACCACGGAACCTCCAGGGCGGCCACGAGGATCATTTCCCCTAATCTTCGGGTGGACCCCACACGATGGACAGGGCCGGGGGAAGAAGGGACGCCACGGTACCGCGTCGCCGCGCGCCGCGGGGAGACCCGGGTGCGAGGCGCCACGCACAGCGGGGCGTACGGAGAGCAGAAGTTGACGTATCTGTTGACGGTACCCAGAGCTGTGACGGCTCGCGACCGCAAGCGGACTGGGCAAGAAGGGGCACAGCGATGAAGGGCACTGTGGGCGAGCTGGGGGAGTTCGGGCTCATTCGTGAACTGACCTCACGGCTCACCACCACCCCGGCGGTCCGGCTCGGACCGGGCGACGACGCCGCGGTCGTGTCGGCCCCCGACCGGCGGGTCGTGGCGAGCACGGACATTCTGCTGGAGGGACGGCACTTCCGGCGCGACTGGTCCACGGCCTACGACGTCGGCCGCAAGGCCGCCGCGCAGAACCTCGCCGACATCGCCGCCATGGGCGCGGTGCCGACCGCGCTCCTGCTCGGCCTGGTCGTCCCGGCCGAGCTGCCGGTCACCTGGCCCACCGAGCTGATGGACGGCATCCGCGACGAGTGCCAGGTCGCCGGCGCGGCCGTGGTCGGCGGGGACGTGGTCCGCGGGGACACCATCACCGTCGCGATCACCGCCCTCGGCGACCTGCGCAACCACGAACCCGTGCTGCGCTCCGGCGCCCAGCCCGGGGACGTCGTGGCCGTCACCGGCTGGCTGGGCTGGTCCGCCGCGGGCTTCGCCGTGCTCTCGCGCGGCTTCCGCTCCCCGCGGGCCTTCGTCGAGGCGCACCGGCGCCCCGAGCCGCCGTACCACGCGGGCCCCGCGGCCGCCGGACTCGGCGCCACGGCCATGACCGACGTCAGCGACGGCCTGATCGCCGACCTCGGGCACATCGCCGAGGCCAGCAAGGTGCGGATCGACCTGCACACGGCCGCCGTGGACATCCCGACGCAGATGCACGACATCGGACAGGCCGTCGGCGTGGACCCGCTCCAGTGGGTGCTCACCGGGGGAGAGGACCACGCGATCGTGGCGACCTTCCCGCCCGACGTGAAACTGCCCGCCCGCTGGAAGGTCATCGGCGAGGTGCTCAACCGCTCCGCCCTGCCCCAGGTGACCGTGGACGGCGCGCCCTGGGCCAGCGTCGGCGGCTGGGACCACTTCGGCTCCGACCCGGTCGCCGAGGAGAACCCGCGATGACCGGCGCGCCGCCGCTCTGTCTGACCGTCGCCGGATCCGACTCCGGCGGCGGCGCGGGCATCCAGGCCGACCTGAAGACGATGATGGCGCTCGGCGTCCACGGCATGAGCGTGGTGACCGCCGTGACCGCGCAGAACTCGCTCGGGGTACGGGGAGCCTGGGAGCTCCCCGCCGAGGCCGTGACGGCCCAGTACCGGGCCGTGGTGGACGACATCGGCGTACGGGCCGTGAAGACCGGCATGCTGTCCTCCGCCGTGCTGGTGGAGACGGTGGCCGCCCTCCTGGCCGGCACCGACGCCCCGGCCGTCGTGGACCCCGTGGGCGTCTCCAAGCACGGGGACGCGCTGCTCGCCGCCTCGGCGCTGGACGCCGTACGCAAGGAGCTGCTCCCGAGGGCCACGGTGGCCACGCCCAACCTCGACGAGGTGGCGCAGCTCACGGGCCTGGCCGTGCGGAGCGAGGACGACATGCGGCGGGCCGCCGACGCGATCCTCGGGTACGGGCCGCGGTGGGCGCTCATCAAGGGCGGACACCTCGCGGCGCACGGGGACGAGGCCGTGGACCTGCTGACCGACGGGACCGAAGAGCGGTGGCTGCGGGCCCCGCGCTACGACAACCGGCACACCCACGGCACCGGCTGCACCCTCGCCAGCGCCATCGCGGCGGGCCTGGCGAAGGGACTGGCCGTCCCGGACGCGGTCGCGGCCGCCAAGGAGTACGTCACGGGAGCCATCGCCGCCGGCTTCGCGCTCGGCGGGGGCGTAGGCCCGGTGGACCACGCCTGGCAGTACCGCTGAGAGCGGCTTCGCGGAGCGCGGCTTCGCGGAGCCGCGGCGGGCAAGGCAAAAGGCCGGTTCACCAGAGGTGAACCGGCCTTCTTGGCAACCGGAAAGGGCTGCGCTACGACGGGAGGCGTCAGCGCGAGACCTTGCCGGCCTTGATGCACGAGGTGCAGGCGTTGAGGCGCTTCGGCGTCCCATTGACCACGGCACGGACGCGCTGGATGTTCGGGTTCCAGCGACGCGAGGTGCGGCGGTGCGAGTGGGAGATGTTGTTGCCGAAGCTCGGCCCCTTGGCGCAAACGTCGCAGTTGGCAGCCACAGGTCACTCCAAAGACTTCAGATGCAATTACAGTGAAACCGGCGCACCGGAATCAGAGATCTGAAGTGGTTTGCCGGGGGAATGGCCCGATTCTCATCGGGCAACCGGAGCAGCATACAACGACTGCGTCGGTCCAAGAAAACTACCATGGCCGCCGCCGACCCCGCCCCGCGGTCCAGACGCCCGGGCGGTCCTTCGTTACCCTGCGGTGAACCCTGGCCCGCACAAGGAGGAACGCCCGGTGCCGTACGAGCCGCAGCCGCAGCCCCCTGACGAGCTCGACGCCGAAGCGGTGCGCACCTGGAGTTCGCTGGCCGTGGCCGCGCTGGGCCGGGCCCGCGAGGACATCGACGCGATCAACGTCTACCCGGTCGCCGACGCCGACACCGGCACCAACCTCTACCTGACCGCCGAGTCGGCCGACCGCGCGCTGGCCGAGACCCTCAACGGTGCTGTCGGCGCCGACGGCCCGGACCTCCCCGGCCCCGGCGGAGTGGCCGACGCCACAGCCCCGGCCTCCCTCGCCGAGGCCGTACGGGCCTACGCGCACGGGGCGCTCGTCGGGGCCCGCGGCAACTCCGGGACGATCCTGGCCCAGCTGCTGCGCGGCGTGGCCGACGTACTCGGCGGCGAGCCCGAGGAGCCGGGGCCCGGCGAGCGCGGCCCCGGCCGGCTGCTGGCCCAGGCGCTGACCCGGGCCGCGGAATCGGCGTACGCGGCCGTGGCTCACCCGGTGGAGGGCACCATGCTCACCGTCGCCACCGCCGCCGCGCGGGCCGGTGAGGCCGCCGGAGCCGCCGCCGGGACCGCCGCGGACGTGGCCCGCGCCGCCTACGACGGAGCCCGCGCCGCCCTGGCCGAGACCCCCGGGCAGCTGGCCGTGCTGAGCCGGGCCGGAGTGGTCGACGCCGGAGGCTGCGGCGTGGTCGCCGTCCTCGGGGCCCTGTGGCAGGCGCTGTCCGGCCAGGAGCCCGCCGCCGAACCGGTGCCGGGCCGGGCCGTGCCCGTGCCGCAGCCGCCGGAGCCCTGCGCGCAGGAGCAGGACGGGCCCGCGTACGAGGTGATCTACCTGCTGGAGGCCTCCGACGCGGCCGTCGGGGAGCTGCGCACGCGGCTCGACGGGCTCGGCGACTCCCTCGTCGTCGTCGGTGGCGACGGGCTGTGGAACGTCCACGTCCACGTCGACGACCCCGGGGCGGCCGTGGAGGCCGGCGTGGTCGCCGGGCGGCCGTACCGGATACGCATCAGCCACTTCGGCGACGAGCGGCGCCGGGCCCGCGGCGAGCGCGCCCAGCGGGCCGTGGTCGCCGTCGTCCCGGGCGAGGGGCTGGCCGGGCTCTGCGCCGAGGCGGGCGCCACCACCGTGCTCGTACGCCCCGGGGAGCTCCCGGCCGCCGCCGAGCTGCTCGACGCCGTCCGGCGGGCCCACGCCCGCGAGGTGGTCCTGCTGCCCGGCGGGGCCGAGCTGCGCGCGGTCGCCGCCGCGGCGGCCGAGCAGGCCCGCGCCGACGGCGTACGCGTGGCCGTGATCCCCACCCGGTCGGCGGTCCAGGGCCTGGCCGCCCTCGCCGTGCACGACCCGGACGGCAGCTTCGACGAGGACGTGGTCGCCATGACCTCGGCGGCCGGCGCCACCCGGTACGCGGAGCTGGCCGTGGCCGAACGCCGGTCCTTCACCTCCGCCGGCATCTGCCAGGCCGGCGACGTCCTCGGGCTCATCGACGGCGACGTCGCCGTCATCGGATCCGGCCTGACCGAGACCGCGGAGGCCGTCCTGGAGCGGATGCTCGGCTCCGGCGGCGAACTCGTCACGCTGGTCCTGGGACCCGAGGTCCCCGACGCCCTCGCCGAGCGCCTGGAGGCGTACGTCCAGCACGGACACCTCGCCGTGGACACCGTCACGTACCGCGGCGGCCGCTACTCGGCGCCGCTCCTCATCGGGGTGGAGTAGGGGTCGAAAGGCGGGCTTGTCGGCGCCATGGTGTGCAATGGAACACGTGCCCGCGCTCGACGAAGACCTCAAGAAGACCCTCGGCCCCGCCACCGCCAAGGTGCTGGCCGAGCAGCTCGGCCTGCACACGGCCCTGGACCTCATCCACCACTACCCCCGGCGGTACGCGGAGCGCGGTGAGCTGACCCCGCTGGCCGAGCTGTCCGACCAGCTCGACGAGCACGTCACGGTCGTCGCCCAGGTGGCCGACGCCCGGATCCTGACCTTCAACGGCGGCCGCGGCAAACGCCTTGAAGTCACCATCACCGACGGCAGCGGACGGCTCCAGCTCGTCTTCTTCGGAGCGGGCGTCCACAAACCGCACAAGGACCTGCTGCCCGGCACCCGCGCCATGTTCGCGGGCAAGGTCGGCATGTTCAACCGCAAGCTCCAGCTCTCCCACCCGGCCTACGAGCCGCTGGGCGCCGACGCCTCCGACCGGGACGCGGCCACCGCCTTCGCGAACCAGCTCATCCCCATCTACCCGGCGTGCGCCAAGCTGGAGTCCTGGAAGATCGCCAAGTGCGTGGACGCCGTGCTGCCCCGCGTCGAGGAGGTCGTGGACCCGCTGCCGGCCGCCCTGCGCGACGGCCGCGGCCTGATCCCCCTCACCGAGGCCCTGCTCAAGATCCACCGGCCGGGCACCAAGGCCGACATCGAGGAGGCCCGCCAGCGCCTGAAGTGGGACGAGGCCTTCGTCCTCCAGGTCGCCCTGGCCCGCCGCCGGCACGCCGACTCCCAGCTCCCGGCCGTCCCGCGGCGACCCACACCCGGCGGACTGCTCGACTCCTTCGACGCCAAGCTGCCCTTCACCCTCACCGAGGGCCAGCAGACCGTCTCCAAGGAGATCTTCGACGACCTGGCCACCAGCCACCCCATGCACCGCCTCCTCCAGGGCGAGGTCGGATCGGGCAAGACAATGGTCGCGCTGCGGGCGATGCTCGCCGTCGTCGACTCCGGGGGACAGGCCGCGATGCTCGCGCCCACCGAGGTGCTCGCCCAGCAGCACCACCGGTCCATCACCGAGATGATGGGCGAACTGGCCGAGGGGGGAATGCTCGGCGGCTCCGACCAGGGCACCAAGGTGGTGCTGCTCACCGGCTCGATGGGGATGCCCGCGCGCCGCCAGGCCCTGCTCGACCTGGTCACCGGCGAGGCCGGGATCGTGATCGGTACGCACGCCCTGATCGAGGACAAGGTGCAGTTCCACGACCTCGGTCTGGTCGTGGTCGACGAACAGCACCGCTTCGGCGTGGAACAGCGCGACGCGCTGCGCTCCAAGGGCAAGCAGCCCCCGCACCTGCTGGTGATGACCGCGACCCCGATCCCGCGGACGGTCGCCATGACCGTCTTCGGCGACCTGGAGACCTCCGTCCTCGACCAGCTGCCCGCCGGCCGCTCCCCGATCGCCACCCACGTGGTGCCCGCCAAGGACAAGCCGCACTTCCTGACCCGGGCCTGGGAGCGGGTCCGCGAGGAGGTGGAGAACGGCCACCAGGCGTACGTGGTGTGTCCGCGCATCGGCGACGGCGAGGACGACCCGAAGAACGCCAAGAGGAAGGCCGCCGAGGAGGACGCGGACAGGCGGCCCCCGCTCGCGGTCCTGGAGATCGCCGAGCAGCTCACCCGCGGCCCCCTCGCCGGGCTCCCGGTCGAGGTGCTGCACGGCCGGATGGACCCGGCCGACAAGGACGACGTCATGCGCCGCTTCGCCGCGGGCGAGGTCAAGGTGCTGGTGGCCACCACCGTCATCGAGGTCGGGGTGAACGTGCCGAACTCCACCGTCATGGTGATCATGGACGCGGACCGGTTCGGCGTCTCCCAGCTCCACCAGCTGCGCGGCCGCGTCGGCCGCGGCTCCGCGCCCGGCCTGTGCCTGCTGGTCAGCGAGATGCACGAGGCCAGCCCCGCCCGCGCCCGGCTGGCCGCCGTCGCCGCCACCCTCGACGGCTTCGAACTCTCCCGGATCGACCTGGAACAGCGCCGCGAGGGCGACGTACTGGGACAGGCCCAGTCGGGGGTGCGCTCCTCGCTGCGGATGCTGGCCGTCATCGAGGACGAGGAGGTCATCGCCCAGGCCCGGGAGGAGGCCACCCGCGTCGTCGCCGACGACCCCGAGCTGGAGCGGCTGCCGGGCCTGAGGACCGCGCTGGAGGCCCTGCTCGACACCGACCGGGAGCAGTACCTGGAGAAGGGCTGAGCGGCACGACCTATCGTTGGACTGCCGCGGCTCTGCCCGCGGCACCTCCCACGGCTGCCCTGCGGCAGCCCCGACCGCCGTAGCGAAGGACCCAGATGACCCGCGTGATCGCCGGCAGCGCCGGCGGGCGACGGCTGGCCGTGCCACCCGGCACCGGCACCCGGCCGACCTCGGACCGGATGCGCGAAGGCCTCTTCTCCACCTGGGAGTCCCTGCACGGCGTCGAGGGGGCCCGGGTGCTCGACCTCTACGCGGGCTCGGGCGCCGTCGGCCTGGAGGCCCTCTCCCGCGGCGCGGACCACGCCCTGCTGGTCGAGACCGACCCCAAGGCCGCCAAGTCCATCCGGGACAACATCAAGGCGGTGGGCCTGCCCGGCGCCGAGTTCCGGCCCGGCAAGGCGGAGCAGATCGTGGCGGCCCGGGCGGGCGGGGACCCGTACGACATCGTCTTCCTGGACCCGCCGTACGTCGTGGACAGCGATGACCTGCGGGAGATCCTGCTCACACTCCGGTCCAATGGCTGGATCACGGACGATGCGCTCGTCACCGTGGAGCGCAGCACCAGGAGTGGCGCCTTCCCGTGGCCGGAAGGCTTCGAGCCGCTCCGGTCGCGCAAGTACGGCGAGGGCACCCTGTGGTACGGCCGCGCCGCCTTCACCAGCGAAGACTCATGAACGAGGGAGTTCAGTTGCGCCGCGCCGTCTGTCCGGGGTCCTTCGATCCCATCCACAACGGACACCTCGACATCATCGGACGCGCCTCCAGGCTGTACGACGTCGTGCACGTCGCCGTGATGATCAACAAGTCGAAGCAGAGCCTGTTCACCGTCGAGGAGCGGATCGAGCTGATCCGCGAGGCGACGGCCGACTACGGCAACGTCGAGGTGGAGTCCTTCCACGGCCTGCTCGTCGACTTCTGCAAGCAGCGGGACATCCCGGCCATCGTCAAGGGCCTGCGCGCGGTCAGCGACTTCGACTACGAGCTCCAGATGGCGCAGATGAACATGGGCCTGTCGGGCGTCGAGACGCTGTTCGTCCCCACCATCCCGACCTACAGCTTCCTGTCCTCCTCGCTGGTCAAGGAGGTCGCGGCATGGGGCGGCGACGTCGCCCACCTGCTGCCCGCGCACGTGCACACGGCGCTGATGGAACGATTGCGCAACCGCTGACCGCCTGACGGGCCGTCAGTCAGTGTCGGGGGCCCGCCCGGTGGCCTTACAGTCGTCCCGTCCGTCTCAGGATCCGCCTGAGGCCGAGAGAGTGCGAGCCCCCATGGACGTGCAGAAGAAGCTCGACGAGATCGTCGCGGCCGTCGGCAGCGCCCGGTCCATGCCCATGTCGGCCTCCTGCGTGATCAACCGCGCCGAGCTGCTCGAACAGCTCGAAGAGGTCCGCAAAGCGCTCCCCGGCTCGCTCGCGCAGGCTCAGGAGCTCATCGGCGGCCGCGAGCAGCTGGTCGAGGAGGCCCGCCGGGAGGCGGACCGGATCATCGAGTCCGCTCACAGCCAGCGGGGCTCGCTGATCTCCGACACGGAGGTCGCGCGGCGCTCCCAGGCCGAGGCGGACCGGATCCTGGAGGACGCCCGGCGGGAGGCCGAGGAGATCCGCGCCGAGGCCGACGACTACGTCGACAGCAAGCTCGCGAACTTCGAGGTCGTGCTGACCAAGACGATCGGCTCCGTGGACCGCGGCCGGGAGAAGCTGCTGGGCCGCGGCCCGGGCCTGGACGAGCACGGCTACTCGGACGCGGACGCGCCCGAGCGCAGCCACGACCCCGAGACGCAGCGGCAGCAGGCGGACGCATACGTGGACACCAAGCTGGCGACCTTCGAGGCGGTGCTCTCCAAGACCCTGGAGGCCGTCGGGCGGGGCCGCCAGAAGCTTCTGGGCCGGGTCCCCTCCGACGACCTGGGCGTGCACATGGCCGCCCAGGACGCGGCGGCGGGGCAGTCCTCGCGCTCGACGAGCGATGCGGACTTCCTGGCGGGGCTGGCGGATCCCGGACCGGCGGCCGCGGCGCAGGCGCCGGTCCCGGCGCAGTCCGAGCCCGGGTACGACACGTACTCCGCTGCGGGCGCCGCCTCCACCGGGGCGGGGTACGCGGGGCACTACGCCGGCCAGCCACAGCAGCAGGACGGCTACGCCTACCAGGACCCGTACGCGGGTTACCAGCAGCAGCCCGACCCCTATTCCGCCGCAGGCGGCGGCTCCACCGGAGCGGCTTACGCCGCGCACTACGATGCGCAGCAGCCGGACCCGTACGCGGGCTACCACCAGCAGCAGCACACGCAGCAGCAGCCGCACGCCCCGCAGCAGCCCTCGCTCGACGAGACCAGCTTCTTCGACACGAGCATGATCGATCTGGACCAGCTGCGCGCCTACGAACAGGGCCGCTGACACCGGATTGGGCGCAGAGCGCGGTGCCGGGTATCCTGGCTCTTCGGTCGCGCGTATGCACCGCGATCCATGCTGCCCATAAGAGGCTCACTCTTTAGCGGCAGTGTCTTTGATCTTCAGCGATCTGTGAAAGCAGGAACGGCCCTGAATACCCGCCTCGACCACCGCAACCCCCTCGTGTTCGACACGCACGAGCTGGGTCGGCGTCCTGGTGCCATGCAGCGGCTGTCCCGTGAGATCGCGGCGCCGGCGGACCTCGGTCTCGCCGGAGTCATCGGAGTGCCGGAAGGCGCCCCGCTGAAGCTCAGCCTCCGTCTGGAGTCGGTCATGGAAGGGGTGCTTGTCACAGGCACCGCCCGTGCATCGGCCGTAGGCGAGTGCGTAAGGTGTCTGGAGTCCGTGGAGCGCGAGCTCAAGGCGGATTTCCAGGAGATGTTCTCGTACCCTGACGCCGACGACCGGAGCCGCTCCAAGGCGGAACCGGCCGACGACGCCGAGGACGACGAGGACACGCTCTTCCTCGAGGACGGTTTGTTCGACCTCGAACCCGTGCTGCGCGACGTGGTGGTGCTCGCACTGCCGCTGCAGCCGGTGTGCCGGGAGGACTGTCTCGGACTGTGCCCGGATTGCGGGCTCAGCCTGAACGACGACCCGGACCACCACCATGACGCCGTCGACATCCGTTGGGCGGCATTGCAAGGACTCGTCGTGACCGATCAGGACGACGAGAAGGACAACATGAGCGGCACTGCCTCTGACGGAGTTCAGGGCGCCGCCGAGAAGCAGGAGAAGTAGCCGTGGCTGTTCCGAAGCGGAAGATGTCGCGCAGCAACACGCGCCACCGCCGGTCGCAGTGGAAGGCTGCGGTCCCCACCCTGGTTTCGTGTGAGCGTTGCCAGGAGCCGAAGCTCCAGCACATTGCGTGCCCGAGCTGCGGCACCTACAACAAGCGCCAGGTCCTCGAGGTCTGAGCGGCTGGTGAGAGGCGCAATGTCTGAGCTGTCCAACGCTGAGAAGCAGGCAGACAGTAACAACGCGGCCTCGTCCCACACGCTTCTGGAAGGGCGGCTCGGGTATCGACTCGAGTCCGCCCTTCTGGTGCGTGCTCTGACCCACCGCTCGTACGCGTACGAGAACGGCGGTCTGCCCACCAACGAGCGGCTGGAGTTCCTCGGGGACTCCGTGCTCGGCCTGGTGGTCACGGACACGCTGTACACGACCCACCCGGATCTCCCCGAAGGCCAGCTGGCCAAGCTTCGGGCCGCGGTGGTCAACTCGCGCGCGCTGGCGGAGGTCGGGCGCGGCCTCGAACTCGGCTCCTTCATCCGGCTCGGCCGGGGCGAAGAGGGCACGGGCGGCCGGGACAAGGCCTCCATCCTCGCCGACACCCTTGAAGCGGTGATCGGCGCGGTCTACCTCGACCAGGGCCTCGACGCGGCCTCGGAGCTGGTTCACCGGCTCTTCGACCCGCTCATCGAGAAGTCCTCCAACCTCGGGGCCGGCCTGGACTGGAAGACCAGTCTCCAGGAGCTCACGGCAGCCGAAGGTCTTGGCGTACCGGAATATCTGGTCACCGAGACCGGCCCGGACCACGAGAAGACCTTCACAGCTGCCGCTCGCGTCGGTGGTGTCTCGTACGGCACCGGCACCGGCCGCAGCAAGAAGGAAGCGGAACAGCAGGCGGCGGAGTCCGCCTGGCGCGGAATCCGCGCCGCGGCGGACGAGCGGATCGCGGCAGCAGCCGCGGCCGCCGCCGCTCCGGCCGAGGTCCCGGCTCCGGCCGAGGCGGAGGACGGCGGGGCGCCGACGCCCGTCGACCCGGCGCCGCAGGCCTGACCCTTCCTTCGGGATCCCCCCGCCCGCCCCTGTCTCGACAGGGGCGGGCGGACCCGTTTTCCGGGCTCCGGTACGCTCGCCGGAGCGTGACGCCCGTACCCGTCCGGAGGAACACCGTGCCCGAGCTGCCCGAAGTCGAAGTGGTGCGGCGGGGGCTGGAGCGGTGGGTGGCCGGGCGGACCGTCGAGGCCGTCGAGGTGCTGCACCCGCGGGCCGTGCGGCGCCATCCGGGAGGCGGGGCGGACTTCGCGGCGCGGCTCGGCGGGCAGACCATCGGCGTGCCGCGGCGGCGGGGGAAGTACCTGTGGCTGCCGCTGGAGGGCGGCGGCCTGTCCGTGCTCGGGCACCTGGGGATGAGCGGGCAGCTGCTCGTACAGCCGGAGGGAGCCCCGGACGAGAAGCACCTGCGGATCTGGGTGCGCTTCGACGACTCCGCCGGCACCGAGCTGCGCTTCGTCGACCAGCGCACCTTCGGCGGGCTCTCGCTGCACGAGAACACGCCCGACGGGGTGCCCGACGTCATCGCGCACATCGCGCGGGACCCCCTGGACCCGCTGTTCGACGAGGTCGCCTACCACCTCGCGCTACGCGCCAAGCGGAGCACCGTCAAGCGGGCGCTGCTGGACCAGTCGCTGATCAGCGGGGTCGGCAACATCTACGCCGACGAGGCCCTGTGGCGGGCCAGGCTGCACTACGAGCGCCCCACCGCCACGCTGACGCGCCCCCGGAGCGCGGAACTCCTCGGCCACGTCCGGGACGTCATGAACGAGGCCCTGGCCGTGGGCGGCACCAGCTTCGACAGCCTCTACGTCAACGTCAACGGGGAGTCGGGCTACTTCGACCGCTCGCTCGACGCCTACGGACGTGAGGACGAGCCCTGCCGGCGCTGCGGGACGCCGATGCGGCGCCGGCCGTGGATGAATCGGTCGAGCTACTTCTGCCCGCGCTGTCAGAGGCCGCCGCGCGTCGCGTCGTAGGCCTGCCGGGCGCTCAGCACCTGCGGCATGCTCCCCTCCAGGCAGTGGATGAGCGAGAGCAGCCGGTCCGCGACCTCGACGCCGAGCGGGGTCAGTTCGTAGTCGACGCGGGGCGGGTTCGTCGGCTGTGCCTCGCGGTGGACGATGCCGTCCCGCTCCAGGGCGTGCAGGGTCTGCGACAGCATCTTCTCGCTGACGCCCTCCACCCGGCGCCGCAACTCGTTGAAGCGGCACGGGCCTTCGCGCAGCGCGCCCACGGTGAGGCTGCCCCAGCGGCCGGTGACGTGTTCCAGGGTCTCCCGGGAGGGGCAGCTGCGCGCAAAGACATCGAACGGTTGTTCGGTCATTTCGGCCTCGGCGTGGACGGAAGTCTCCATACAGGGAAGCGTACTCCCAGGTAGCGCTAACTCGCAGGTTGCGCTTTCTAAAAGTTAGTGCTTTTCTTTCTCTCGTCGCACCGCGACGCCGCACGAACGTCCCGAGGGAGAACAGTCATGTCCGCAGCCACGCACACCCCCGTCGTCTCGATCGCCTACCACTCCGGCTACGGTCACACCGCCGTCGTCGCCGAGGCCGTCCGTGCGGGCGCCGCCGGGACCGGTGCCACCGTGCACCTGATCAAGGTCGACGAGATCGACGACGCGCAGTGGGAGCTGCTCGACGCGTCCGACGCGATCGTCTTCGGTTCCCCGACCTACATGGGCACCGCCTCGGGCGCCTTCCACGTCTTCGCCGAGGCGACCTCGAAGCGCTGGTTCGGCGACGCGTGGCAGGACAAGGTGGCCGCCGGCTTCACCAACTCCGCCTCCAAGAGCGGCGACAAGCTGCACACCCTGCAGTTCTTCCAGATCCTCGCCGCGCAGCACGGCATGAGCTGGGTCAACCTGGGTCTGAAGCCGGGCTGGAACGCCAGCACCGCCTCCGAGAACGACCTCAACCGCCTCGGTGTCTTCGCCGGCGCGGCCGCGCAGTCCAACTCCGACGAGGGCCCGGACGCCGTCCACAAGGCCGACATCGCGACCGCGGAGCACCTGGGCCGCCGCGTCGCCGAACACGCCCGCGTCGTGATCGCGGGACGCGCGGCCCTGTCCGCCCTCGCCGCCTGAGCGGCCGGGGCTGAAGCGCCGCCGGTGGTCGTGGGGGCGGCCGGCTGGAGCCAGGACCTCTCCGGGCGATCTTCGCGGGCCCGCGCC
Organism: Streptomyces sp. NPDC048255; assembly: GCF_040652415.1. Classification (NCBI taxonomy): domain Bacteria; kingdom Bacillati; phylum Actinomycetota; class Actinomycetes; order Kitasatosporales; family Streptomycetaceae; genus Streptomyces; species Streptomyces sp. NPDC048255. Next base: position 88,906 of record NZ_JBEZMA010000004.1, on the reverse strand, counting down.
GCCTGGTACGGCGCCTCGCCGCGTTGTCGGACCGCGCGAGTACGGCCGAGTACGAGCTGCGATCCTCCGCCTTGCGATGCACCGCACCAGACGACGCGGGCTGACCCGCGAAGATCGCCCGGACAGGACCTAGAAGCCGAAGTCCTGGGTCCACCAAGGGCCGCCGTCGGCGAAGTGTGCGCCGACGCCCAGGGTGCGGAACTCGCAGTTGAGGATGTTCGCCTTGTGGCCTGGGCTGTTCATCCAGGCCTTCATCACGGCCTCGGCGTCACCCTGGCCGCGGGCGATGTTCTCGCCGCCGAGGCCCGAGAGGCCCGCCTTGGCCGCGCGGTCCCACGGGCTGTTGCCGTCGGGGTCGGTGTGGCTGAAGAACCCGCGGGTGGCCATGTCCTTGCTGAAGGCTCCGGCCAGCGCCGCCAGCGGCGGGTTGGCCCGCACCGGACCGCACCCGGCCATCGCGCGCTCCTGGTTCACCAGGGTCACCACGGCGGCCTCCTCGGCCGAGTGCCCGTCCGAGGGCGTCGCCGGTGCGGAGGGCGCCGGCTTCGAGGGCGCGGGGGCGGGAGCGGAGGGCGCGGGGGCGACCGGCTTCGAGGGAGCCGGGGCCGGGGCCTTGGGCTTCTGCGGAGCCTTGGCGGAAGGGGCCGGCGGGGCAGCGGGGGCGCTCGGCGAGGGAGAGGCCGACGGGCTCGCGGGGGCCGAGGGGGAAGCCGACGGGGAGGCCGACTGCTTGGGCGGGGCCGACGGGGTGGCGGAGGCGGAGGGGGCCGGCACCGTGGGGGTGCGCCCGGACAGGCTGGCGAGGCCGCCCTGCTGGTCCACCGCGCTGTCGGGGCTCGGCGAGGCCTTGGCCTGCGGATCGGCGGAGGTATCCGTACCGCTGACGCCGACGTAGGGGAAGGAGCCGCCGACGGGCACCATGCCGGTGGTCACGGCCGCGGTCCCGAGGGCCACCGCCACCGCGACGCCCAGCAGGCCGGTGCGCACAACGGTGGTGCGCTTGCCGCCGGGGCGCGGCGGGGCGGGGAGTCGGTGGCGTCCCATCGGCGTCGTGCCTTCCGTGCAAGATCATCCTTAACTCACCCAAATGGGTGAGCTCATTGGAGCGCGACTGTACGCCATGACGCCGGGGGGCGATGCGGCCCGAATCTCTTTGCCCGGTTAGCGTTCACGCATGAATGAAGATGTCCGTCTGACCGCCTGGGTGCGCGGCCGTGTACAGGGAGTGGGCTTCCGCTGGTTCACCAGGGCGAACGCTCTGGAGATCGGCGGAGTCGTCGGCTTCGCGCTCAACCTCGACGACGGGCGAGTGCAGGTGGTGGCCGAAGGTCAACGTGAGAATTGCCACCGGCTGCTCGACTGGCTGCGCTCCGCCGACACGCCCGGGCGGGTGGACGGGGTGACAGAGATCTGGGGCACACCGCGCGGTGGCTACGACGGGTTCGCGATCAGATGAGCGATCGGCTGATCATGTACTGATCACACCTCGCGGCGGTCCGCACCCGGCCGGATCTGCGCATTCTCCGCCGACGCGTTGCCGGGGGCGCTGATCCGTGGAAGGCTCGGAGATGAGGATGATCTCCACGCCCCCTGCGAGGGCCGGGACGCCCGCCGATACGGGGCGTGATCGTGTTGACCGTCAAACTTTTTGGTGAGACGCTGGAAGCCCCGCGCACCTGAGCTGTTTGGCAGTGTTGGCAGTAGTAAGCGCAGTGACTGACGGTCGCTGCCGGACATCCGCGGGTGCGATTCCCTCACGACCCACACCGCTACGGTCGGTCACTCAGTGTGGAGGACCATCCATCATGGCAAAGGCGCTTCTCGGTTACGTCGGCGGTTCCGATCCGCGACTCCTCGCCGAGATGCGACGGCTTCAGCAGCGCGTCCAGGACCTCGAGTCCGAGCTCGTACGGATTCAGTCCGAAAATGACGCGCTGAACGCGGCCGCCGCTCAGCACGGAGACTCGCTGCTGGACAGCATCGACATCGACGTACCCCAGGCGGAGCCTGCGCTCACCTGATCCGCGCTCATTCGTCGCTCACATCCAGCCCAGCATGATCTGCAAGGGACGCTTCGGCGTCCCTTCTTTCTTTCGCCGCGGAGAGCCTCGCCCAGGTGGACACCTGCCGGAGTAATGGGCCAGGCGGGGGTCTCCTCCTTTCGACGTCAGTCGTGCCCTGCACCTTCATGGGTGAAACCGAACGCGAAAGGTAGAGTCCGGCGGCGTGCACCTCAAGTCCCTGACCCTGCGTGGCTTCAAATCATTTGCTTCCGCCACCACCCTGCGCTTCGAGCCCGGCATCACCTGCGTCGTGGGGCCGAACGGCTCCGGCAAGTCCAACGTGGTGGACGCGCTGTCGTGGGTCATGGGCGAACAGGGCGCCAAATCCCTGCGTGGCGGCAAGATGGAGGACGTCATCTTCGCCGGGACCACCGGCCGTCCGCCGCTCGGCCGCGCCGAGGTCTCGCTGACGATCGACAACTCCGACGGCGTGCTGCCCATCGACTACGCCGAAGTCACCATCACCCGGATCATGTTCCGCGGCGGCAGCAGCGAGTACCAGATCAACGGTGACACCTGCCGCCTGCTCGACATCCAGGAGCTGCTCTCCGACTCCGGCATCGGCCGCGAGATGCACGTCATCGTCGGACAGGGCCAGCTGGACTCCGTACTGCACGCCGATCCCATGGGGCGCCGCGCCTTCATCGAGGAGGCGGCCGGGGTCCTCAAGCACCGCAAGCGCAAGGAGAAGGCGCTGCGCAAACTGGACGCGATGCAGGCCAACCTCGCACGCGTGCAGGACCTCGGCGACGAGCTGCGGCGCCAGCTGAAGCCCCTGGGACGGCAGGCGGCCGTGGCCCGGCGGGCGGCGGTGATCCAGGCGGACCTGCGCGACGCGCGGCTGCGACTGCTCGCCGACGACCTGGTCGCGCTGCGGGGCGCCCTCGCCGCCGAGATCGCTGACGAGGCGGCGCTCAAGGAACGCAAGGAGGCCGCCGAGGCGCAGCTCGCGGGCGCGCAGCGGCGCGAGGCGGAGCTGGAGGAGGCGGTACGGGAGCTCGCGCCCCGGCTGAGGCTCGCCCAGCAGACCTGGTACGAGCTCTCGCAGCTCGCCGAACGCGTGCGGGGGACCGCGTCCTTGGCGGACGCGCGGGTCAAGAGCGCCTCGGCTCCGGTGGAGGAGGAGCGGCGGGGCCGCGATCCCGAGGACCTGGAGAAGGAGGCCGCCCGGATCCGCGAGCAGGAGGCGGAGCTGACGGCGGCCCTGGAGGCGGCCTCGTACGCCCTGGAGGACACCTCGGCCCACCGGGCGGAACTGGAACGGGAGCTGGCCGAGGAGGAACGGCGGCTGCGGGACGCGGCGCGGGCCGTCGCCGACCGGCGCGAGGCGCTGGCCCGGCTGACGGGTCGCCTCGGCGCCGCCCGGTCCCGGGCGGCCGCGGCGCAGGCCGAGATCGACCGGCTGGTCGCGGCGCGCGACGAGGCCGAGGCCCGGGCGGCAGCGGCGCAGGAGGAGTACGAGGCCCTCGCGGCCGAGGTCGGGGAGCTGGACGCGGACGCGGCGGCGACCGGGGAGTACGAGGCGGCCCGCGCCGAATCGGCGGCGGCGCAGTCCGCGCTGGCCGCTGCCCGGGATGCCGTGACGGCCGCCGAGCGGTCGCGGGCGGCGGTATCGGCGCGGCACGACGCGCTGGCGCTGGGGCTGCGGCGCAAGGACGGCACCGGGGCGCTGCTCGCGGCGCGGGAACAGCTGGCGGGGCTGCTGGGCCCGGCGGCGGAGCGGCTGTCGGTGACCCCGGGGTACGAGGTCGCGGTGGCGGCGGCGCTGGGCTCGGCGGCGGACGCGCTGGCGGTGTCGTCCCCGGCCGCCGCGGCGGCGGCGATCCGTCACCTCCGCGACGCGGACGCGGGCCGCGCCGCGCTCCTGATCGCCCCGGCCGGGACCGTGGTTCCGGGTCAGGCCCCGGGCCCGGTGGGCCCGGCCGTCGGCAGCCTGCTTCCCGGGCAGGCGGGCGCCGGTGGAGGAGGCCTGCCCCACCCCGCGGCTGCCCTGGACCGGATGCCCGGACCCGCGCCCCAGCCGGCGGGGCGGGAGGCGGCGCATCACCCAGCCGCTCCGGCGGTCGGGGAGCGGAGCCCCGGTGGTGAGGCCGCCGCGCAGTTCGTGCAGGGCGATGCCGAGGTGCGGCGGGCCGTGGCGTGGGTGCTGCGGGACCACTTCGTGGTCGGGACGCTCGACGAGGCGGAGGCACTCGTCGCTCAGCGGCCCGACGCGGTGGCGGTGACCGTGGAGGGAGACGTCCTCGGGGCGCACCTCGCGCACGGCGGCTCCGCCGGAGTGCCCAGCCTGATCGAGGTGCAGGCCGCCGTCGACGAGGCGTCGGGGGAGCTGGCCCGGCTGGACGGGGAGTGCCGGGAGCTGGCCGAGGCCCTGCAGTCGGCGCAGGAGCGCGGACGGGACGCGGCAGCCCTGGTCGAGGAGCTCGGCGAGCGGCGGCGGGCCGGGGAGCGGGCCCGGGCGGGGGTCGCGCAGCAGCTCGGCCGGCTCGCCGGCCAGGCCAAGGGGGCCTCCGGCGAGGCCGAGCGCAGCGTCATGGCGGCGGCCAAGGCCCAGGATGCGCTGGAGCAGGCGCTGATGGACGTGGAGGAGTGCGGGGAGCAGCTGGCCACGGCCGAGGAGAAGTCCCCGGCCGGGGAGGGAGAGGAGGAGCTGGACGCCTCCAGGCGGGACCGGCTCGCCGCCGACGGGGCCAATGCCCGCCAGACCGAGATGGAGGCCCGCCTCCAGCTCAGGACCCACGAGGAACGGGTCAAGGCGCTGGCCGGCAGGGCGGATTCGCTCGACCGCGCGGCCCGGGCGGAGCACGAGGCCCGGACCCGCGCCGAGCGGCGCCGGGCCCGGCTGCGGCACGAGGCGGAGGTGGCCGGCGCGGTCGCCGACGGGGCCCGGCAGCTCCTCGCGCACGTGGAGGTCTCGCTGCGCCGGGCCGACGAGGAGCGGGCCGGGGCGGAGTACGCCAAGGGCCTGCGTGAGCGGGAGCTCGGCGAGGCCCGGAACCGCGGCCGCGAACTGCTGGGCGAACTCGACAAGCTCACCGACTCCGTCCACCGCGGCGAGGTGCTGGGGGCCGAGAAGCGGCTGCGCATCGAGCAGGTGGAGGCCAGGGCGCTGGAGGAGTTCGGCGTGGAGGCGGCGGGTCTCGTCGCCGAGTACGGGCCCGACCAGCCTGTGCCGCCGTCCCCGCCCGCCGAGGGCGAGGCCCTGCCCGAGGACCCGGAGCATCCGCGCAACCAGCCGGGCCCCTTCGTCCGCGCCCAGCAGGAGAAGCGGCTCAAGGCGGCCGAGCGCGCCTACCAGCAGCTCGGCAAGGTGAACCCGCTCGCGCTGGAGGAGTTCGCGGCGCTGGAGGAGCGCCACCAGTTCCTCAGCGAGCAGTTGGAGGACCTGCGCAAGACCCGGGCCGATCTGCTCCAAGTGGTGAAGGAGGTCGACGCGCGCGTCGAGCAGGTCTTCACCGAGGCGTACCGGGACACGGCACGGGAGTTCGAGGGGGTGTTCTCCCGGCTGTTCCCCGGGGGCGAGGGCCGGCTGGTCCTGACCGATCCCGACAACATGCTCGCCACCGGCGTGGACGTGGAGGCGCGGCCGCCCGGCAAGAAGGTCAAGCGGCTGTCGCTGCTGTCCGGCGGCGAGCGTTCGCTGACCGCCGTGGCCCTGCTGGTGTCCATCTTCAAGGCGCGGCCCAGCCCGTTCTACGTGATGGACGAGGTGGAGGCCGCGCTCGACGACACCAACCTGCAGCGGCTGATCCGGATCATGGAGGAGCTCCAGGAGAGCTCGCAGCTGATCGTCATCACGCACCAGAAGCGGACGATGGAGGTCGCCGACGCGCTGTACGGCGTCTCCATGCAGGGCGACGGAGTGTCCAAGGTCATCAGCCAGCGGCTGCGCTGACCGCACCTCCCCTTCCCCGCTCCCTTCAGGAAGTGAACGTATCCAGCGTCCTCCCCTACGCTTAACGCATTCTTCATCACCTATTGACTTCAGAAAGTGAAGTCATAAGCTCTCCTGTGCCGCGTCTGACCTTCAGGTGGTGGTGCGCAGTTTGCTGTGCGCCACTGGAGGAACACGAAAAAGCAGCACGAGCAGGCATTACGAGCACAGACGGACCCCCCACCCGCCCGCCGTCGGCGCCGGGCCCAGGAGCGCACCTTGACCAGCACAGCGAACGCACCCGCGTCAGGCGGTGGCCGGGCGGCAGCCCCCGACCACCTCGGGCACGTCATCTTCATCACCGCGGCCGCGGCGATGGGCGGCTTCCTCTTCGGCTACGACAGCTCCGTCATCAACGGCGCCGTCGAGGCCATCCGCGACCGCTTCGACGTCGGCTCCGCCACCCTCGCCCAGGTGATCGCCGCCGCGCTCATCGGCTGCGCCCTCGGTGCGGCCACCGCCGGCCGCATCGCCGACCGGATCGGCCGGATCCGCTGCATGCAGATCGCCGCCGTCCTCTTCACCGCGAGCGCCCTCGGGTCCGCCCTGCCCTTCGCCCTCTGGGACCTCGCCGCGTGGCGCGTCATCGGCGGCTTCGGCATCGGCATGGCCTCCGTCATCGGCCCCGCCTACATCGCCGAGGTCTCGCCGGCGGCCTACCGCGGCCGGCTCGCCTCCTTCCAGCAGGCTGCCATCGTCATCGGCATCGCCGTCTCGCAGCTGGTCAACTGGGGCATCCTCAACCTCGCCGACGGCGACCAGCGCGGCGAGATCGGCGGCCTCGAAGCCTGGCAGTGGATGCTCGGCGTCATGGTCGTCCCGGCCGTGCTCTACGGGCTGCTGTCCTTCGCCATCCCGGAGTCCCCGCGCTTCCTCGTGTCCGTCGGCCGGATGGAGAAGGCCAAGACGGTCCTGCGGGAGGTCGAGGGCGAGGGCATCGACGCCGACGCCCGGGTCCGCGAGATCGACAACGCCATCCACTCGGAGCACAAGTCGACCTTCAAGGACCTGCTCGGCGGCCGCTTCGGCTTCCTGCCGATCGTCTGGATCGGCATCGGCCTCTCGGTCTTCCAGCAGCTCGTCGGCATCAACGTGATCTTCTACTACAGCTCCTCGCTGTGGCAGTCCGTCGGCATCGACCCGAGCGCCTCGTTCCTGTACTCCTTCGAGACCTCCGTCGTGAACATCATCGGCACCGTGATCGCGATGATCTTCGTGGACCGGATCGGCCGCAAGCCGCTGGCCCTCATCGGCTCCGTCGGCATGGCCATCTCCCTCGCGCTCGCCGCCTGGGCCTTCTCCTACAAGTCCGGCGCCGGCGACGACATCGCCCTGCCGCACGCACAGGGCATCGTGGCCCTGGTCGCCGCCAACTGCTTCGTGCTCTTCTTCGCCCTGTCCTGGGGCGTGGTGGTCTGGGTGCTGCTCGGCGAGATGTTCCCGGGCCGCATCCGGGCCGCGGCCCTCGGCGTCGCGGCCGCCGCCCAGTGGATCGCCAACTGGGTCATCACCGTCTCGTTCCCGTCCCTCTCGGACTGGAACCTGTCCGGCGCCTACGTCATCTACACGGTCTTCGCCGTGCTCTCGATCCCCTTCATCCTCAAGTGGGTGCCGGAGACCAAGGGCAAGGCGTTGGAGGAGATGGGGTAATCATCCCCGCCAACACCCCCTCTCCTCCGGCAGGTGCTGCCCCGGCTCAGGCGTTCGCGTCCTGCAGCCGGGGCAGCACCTGTTCGCACAGCAGGTGCAGGCTGCGCCAGCCCTCGTCCACGGGCATGCCGCCGCACAGCGGGTGCAGCACCAGGTTCCCCGCCTCGCCCGCGCCCCGGGCGTACGCGACCGCCTCGTCCGGGGTGAGCACGCGGTACACGCCCTCCGCCCGCAGCTCCGCCACGGAGCGCGCGGCCGACCGTACGGCGCTGCGGATGTCCTTGGACTGCCAGGACGCGTACAGGCCCGCCTCGTGCAGGAAGTGCTCGCCGTACTGCGCCCACACCTGGTCCGGGTCCTGCGCGATGTGCAGCAGCGGGGTCTCGGCCGCGGGCATCATGCAGAAGCCCTCCGTGCCGTACTCCGCGAGCTTCGCCCGGTAGTACGCCTCCAGCTCCGGCAGGTGCGCGCTGGGGAAGAACGGCAGCCCCAGCCGGGCCGCGCGCCGCGCCGCCGCCTCGGAGCTGCCGCCGACCAGCAGCATCGGGTGCGGCCGGGTGAGGGGCCGCGGGGTGACCCGTACGGTACGGCCGCGGAACTCGAAGGGCTCACCGGTCCACGCCTTCAGCAGGGTTTCCAGCAGCTCGTCCTGGAGCCTGCCGCGCCGGCCCCACTCCACGCCGTGCTGCTCGTACTCCTCGGGCCGGTAGCCGATGCCCGCGACCGTGACCAGACGGCCCCCGCTGAGCAGGTCCAGGACGGCGATGTCCTCGGCCACCTTCAGCGGGTCGTACAGCGGGCCGATGATGGCCGAGACGGTGACGGCGATGCGGCGGGTGGCGCCGAAGACGGCGCCCGCGAAGGCGAAGGGCGAGGGCAGCCAGTTGTTGGGGGTCCCGTGGTGCTCCTCGGTCTGGACGGTGTCGATCCCGCGGTCGTCCGCGTACCTCGCCATCTCCAGCGCCGCCTTGTAGCGGGCGGAGAGGGACTCGGGGGTGCCGTTCGGGTCGACGAGATTGAACCGGGCCACGGTGATGGGCATGGAGAAGTCCCCCTTCGCCGGATGTGGTGGGCGGGCGAAGGGGGACGTTAGCTGACGTAGCGTCAGTTGGACAGGGATCCCGCGAGCTCGGGCTCCGCCGCCTCCGCGGGCGCGGCCGGGGCCGCCGTGCGCGGCAGTACGGCGTACAGCACGCCCGAGGTGACGATGCCGGCCACCCAGCCCAGGCCGTTCTCCCCGATCCAGGTGGTGGCGAGCGGCCCGCTGAACCAGTCCACCTTCGTGAACAGCAGGCCCACGGCCAGGGCGACGCCCCAGGCGGTCATCGCCTGCCAGGCGTAGCCGCCCCGGTACCAGTAGGCGCTGGTCCGCGTGGTGTCCAGCAGCGCGGGGCCGTCGTAGGACGTCCGGCGCAGCATGTCCACGCCGAAGACGCCGATCCATGCGGAGAAGGCCACGGCCAGCAGGGTCAGGAAGGAGATGAAGGAGCCGAAGAAGCTGGTCGCGACGACCATCAGCAGGAAGCCGAAGACCAGGCTGATGACGGCGTTGACGCTGACCGCCCACGCGCGCGGGACCTTGATGCCGAGGGTCTGCGCGGTGAAGCCGGCCGAGTACATGGACATCGAGTTGATCAGCAGCATGCCGACGAGCGCGATGAGCAGGTACGGGACCGCGATCCACGTCGGGAGCAGCTCGCCGATGAAGGAGACCGGGTCCTGGGCGGTCGCCAGGTCCGGGGTGCCCACGGCCATGACCGCGCCCATCAGGACCATCGGCAGGACGACGACCCCGGCGCCGCCGATCGTCGCTCCGACCAGGCCCTTGGAGGAGGCGGTGCGCGGCAGGTAGCGGGTGAAGTCGGGGCCCGAGGGCACCCAGCTGATGCCGCCGGCGGCGATCGTGCCGATGCCCGCGATCATCATCGCCGTGGAGCCGGCCGGCTTGCCGAAGACGGCGGACCAGTCCGTGGTGACGACCAGGTACCCCAGGACGAGCACGCTGAAGGCGCCGAAGAGGTACGTGGACCACTTCGAGCAGACGCGCAGGGCGTTGATGCCGAGGCCCGAGACCACGAAGGTGCAGCCCACGAAGAAGAGCAGGGTGATGACGATGAGGGTGGTGTTGCTCTTGATGCCGAAGAGCAGGTCGAGGACGGTCAGGACGGCGTAGGCGCCGCTGACCGCGTTGATGGTCTCCCAGCCCCAGCGGGCCACCCAGATCAGCGCACCCGGGAAGAGGTTGCCGCGCTGGCCGAACACCGCCCGCGAGAGCGCCATGCCGGGGGCCCCGCCGCGCTTGCCGGCGATCGAGATCAGGCCGACGATCCCGTACGAGACGACCGGCGCGGCGATCGCCACGACGAGCACCTGCCAGATGTTGAGCTTGTTGAAGATCACCAGGCCGGCACCCATGGTCAGCAGCAGCACGCTGATGTTGGCGGCGACCCAGGTGGGTACGAGCTCGCGGACCCGGCCGGTGCGCTCGCCGTCCGGGACGGGCTCCAGGCCGCGGGTCTCGACGGTGCTCTCGGCGGTGCTCGCGGCCGGGGCTGCTATCACGCCGTCGGCGGGCTCGGCAGGCATGCGCTACTCCGTGGGGGACGGGGGAGGGGAGTCGTCCATCATCGTAGATGTGCCGTTAAAACCACAAATAGAGGCTTCGGTCCCAGTGGGAAACCCCGGGGTCCCGGCATCCGGGCCGCCGTGGCCGATACTGGGGTGGTTATGGAAATCCTCATCCTTGCTGTAGTCATCGCCCTGGTCGCGGTCGGCGCGATCAGCGGGCTCGTGGTCAGCAGCCGCAAGAAGAAGCAGCTGCCGCCCTCGGCGCCGTCGAGCACGCCGACCATCACTGCCCCGCCCGCCGAACCCCAGGTGGGGGAGGACGCCGCACCGACGGTCGAAGAGCCGCGCCGCACGATCGAGGAGGTGGCCCTCCCCGACGCGGAGGCCGCCCTCGCGACGCCGGCGGCCGTCGAGGACCCGGTCGTGGAGGCTCCGCCCGCGCCCGAGATCGAGGTGCCCGAGCCCACCGCCGGCCGTCTGGTCCGGCTGCGCGCCCGCCTCGCCCGGTCGCAGAACTCCCTCGGCAAGGGGCTGCTCACCCTGCTCTCCCGCGAGCACCTCGACGAGGACACCTGGGAGGAGATCGAGGAGACCCTCCTCATCGCCGACGTCGGCGTCGTGCCGACCCAGGAACTGGTCGACCGGCTCCGCGAGCGGGTGAAGGTGCTCGGCACCCGCACCCCCGCGGACCTGCGCGCCCTGCTGAAGGAGGAGCTGCTGACCCTGGTCGGCACCGACTTCGACCGCGCCGTGAAGACCGAGAGCGGCGTGGACACCCCCGCCGTCGTGATGGTCGTCGGCGTGAACGGCACCGGCAAGACCACCACCACCGGCAAGCTGGCCCGGGTGCTCGTCGCCGACGGCCGCAGCGTGGTGCTCGGCGCGGCCGACACCTTCCGCGCCGCCGCCGCCGACCAGCTCCAGACCTGGGGCGAGCGCGTGGGCGCCCGCACGGTACGCGGCCCCGAGGGCGGCGACCCGGCCTCGATCGCCTACGACGCGGTCAAGGAGGGCATCGCCGAGGGCGCCGACGTGGTGCTCATCGACACCGCCGGCCGGCTGCACACCAAGACCGGCCTGATGGACGAGCTCGGCAAGGTCAAGCGCGTCGTGGAGAAGCACGGCCCGCTGGACGAGGTCCTGCTGGTCCTGGACGCCACCACCGGGCAGAACGGGCTGACCCAGGCCCGCGTCTTCGCCGAGGTCGTGGACATCACCGGCATCGTGCTGACCAAGCTCGACGGCACCGCCAAGGGCGGCATCGTCGTCGCCGTCCAGCGCGCGCTGGGCGTCCCGGTCAAGCTCGTCGGACTCGGAGAGGGCCCCGACGACCTGGCCCCCTTCGAGCCGGAGGCCTTCGTGGACGCCCTGATCGGCGACTGAACGCGGCCGTGCCCCGTACACGCCGGTGCCCCCTGTTCCGACCGGAACAGGGGGCACCGGCGCATCCGGGCACCGGTCAGCGGCGGAAGCGGTGGCACAGGTAGGCGAGGGTGCCCAGCAGCAGCCGGGCCTGGGGCGGGCCCCCGGCGGAGTCCAGCGCGGGCGGGCGGAGCCAGCAGACCGGGCCGAGCCCCGCACGGTCGGACGGCGGAGCCGTCACGAACGCCCCGTGGCCCAGGGCCCGCAGGTCGAGGTCGGCGTCGTCCCAGCCCATCCGGTACAGCAGCTGCGGCAGCTCGGCCGCCGCGCCCGGGGCCACGAAGAACTGGGCCCGGCCGTCCGGGGTGCCGATGACCGGCCCCAGCGGGAGGCCCATCCGCTCCAGCCGGACCAGGGCGCGCCGCCCGGCCTCCGCGGAGACCTCGATGACGTCGAAGGAGCGGCCCGCCGGCAGCAGGACCGCCGCGCCCGGGTACTCGCCCCAGGCCTCGGTGACCTCGTCCAGGGGGGCGCCGGCCCGCACCGTGGGGGCGAACGCCAGGGGATGCGCTCCGGGGGCGGTGCACTCCGGGTCCCCGCAGGAGCAGTCGCGGGCGGGCGCCGCGGCGCGGGCGCCGGGCACCGCGTCCCAGCCCCACAGTCCCGTGTACTCCGCCACCGCCGTGCATTCCGAGGTCCGGCCGCGGCGCCGGACGCCGGAACGGAACTCCCTGGTGCCGCGGCTGCCGCCGATCGTGAAGCCCATGCCCATGCCCCCTCCAACGGGTCGGACGCGCCGGTGGTTACGACGTCGGCGGGACCTGCTGGCGGAGCTCCCCTCGCGGGGTGGGTTCCGGTGCCGCCCGGCGCACTCCTCGCCGCGCACGCCCCGGGCGCACTCCAGTCCAACCGATCCGTTTCGCCTTGGTGTCAAGTGAATCGCGCCTGGCGGGTGGCTAGTTCATTCGTAGGGGTGGCGAATGGTGGCGATTGTGGAATCGGCCTCGCCGAGAGGGTGATCGTAGGATTACTTTCGGTGCACGAACCCCGAAGGCGGGCCCGACCGTGGGTATGCCGGTGGCAATGAGTGAAGGACTTGTGAAGGTCCGTGGCGGCGCTCGCCGCCCCAGCCAGGGTTTCGTGTGGAAGAGGCTGAGCGGATGGGGGCGTTCCAGTGAGCGGCAGCGGCGCAAGCGGAACGAGCGAGGAATCAGTTGACCGGAACGTCCAGCTGACCTCTTGGTTCGTCCGCAGTGGTTGGTCCAAGGGCGAGCTCGCCCGCCAGGTCAACCGCCGGGCCCGCCAGATGGGCGCCCACCACATCAGCACGGACACCTCCCGGGTCCGGCGCTGGCTCGACGGGGAGCAGCCCCGCGAGCCCGTTCCGCGCATCCTCTCCGAGCTGTTCTCCGAACGCTTCGGCTCCGTCGTCGCCATCGAGCAGCTGGGCCTGCGCACCGCCCACCAGACCCCCTCCGTCTCCGGCGTCGACCTGCCCTGGGCCGGCCCGCAGACCGTCGAACTGCTCGGCGAGTTCTCCCGCAGCGACCTGATGCTGGCCCGCCGCGGCTTCCTCGGGACCTCGCTCGCCCTCTCCGCCGGCCCCGCCCTCATCGAGCCCATGCAGCGCTGGCTCGTCCCGGTCCCGGCCGCCGACCCGGGACCGCGCGAGGCGGGGCCGGCGGGCGCACTCGGCGGCCACCGGCCGCCCAGGCTCTCCGAACCGGAACTCGACCTCCTCGACGCCACCACCGTGATGTTCCGCCAGTGGGACGCCCAGTGCGGGGGCGGACTGCGCCGCAAGGCCGTCGTGGGCCAGCTGCACGAGGTCACCGACCTGCTCCAGGAGAACCACCCGGCCCCCGTCATGCGGCGGCTCTTCAAGGTCGCCGCGGAACTCGCCGAACTGGCCGGCTGGATGAGCTACGACATCGGCCTGCACCCCACCGCGCAGAAGTACTTCGTCCTCGCCCTGCACGCCGCGAAGGAGGCCGGGGACAAGCCGCTGGGCTCGTACATCCTCTCCGGCATGAGCCGCCAGATGATCCACCTGGGCCGTCCCGAGGACGCCCTGGAACTCATCCACCTCGCGCAGTACGGCAGCCGCGACTGCGCCGGCCCCCGCACCCAGGCCATGCTGTATGCGATGGAGGCCCGCGCGTACGCCAACATGGGCCAGCCCAGCCGCTGCAAGCGGGCCGTGCGGATGGCCGAGGACACCTTCGGCGACGTGGGCTTCGACGGCGAGCCCGAACCCGACTGGATCCGTTTCTTCTCCGAGGCCGAGCTGAACGGCGAGAACTCCCACTCCTACCGCGACCTCGCCTACGTCGCCGGGCGCAGCCCCATGTACGCCTCCCTGGCCGAACCCGTCATGGAGCGGGCCGTCGCCCTCTTCGAGAAGGACGACGAGCACCAGCGCTCCTACGCCCTCAACCTCATCGGCATGGCCACCGTGCACCTGCTCCAGCGCGAGCCCGAGCAGGCCGCCGTCCTCGTCGGCCAGGCCCTCGACGTGGCGGGAAAGGTGCGGTCCGAACGGGTGAACACCCGCCTGCGCAAGACCGTCGACAGCGCCGCCCGTGAGTACGGCGACGTCGCCGAAGTGGTCCGGCTCACCGACCACCTCGCCTCCCGGCTCCCCGAAGCCGCGGAGGCCGTCTGACGGCCCGCGCGGCCGTCCCCGAGGCCCCGGCCGCGGCAGTCACCCCGTGAAGCCCGATCAGGCTCCCCCCAGCCAGGACATCCGGGTACCGCCGCGGCCGGTTTCGTTCTTCTGCGGCTGAACCGCCGCCGCTCTCGCGGAGGTGGCTGCCCGCCGTCGTGGTTCCTCGATCGATGGTTGCGGTGTTCATCACCCCGTAACAGCCAGGACGCCTTCGTCATCGGCACGAAACACCCAGCGGCGCCGCCGGAAACCGGCCTGCGCGAATCTCGGGGTCAATAACCGGCCAGCTCCCCCGGCCCGGCCGGACACCCCTTAACGCCGCTCAGGTTTTCACGATCGCCCGCACGCGAACGTACCGACGACGAGGAGACGCCGATGGCATCAGCCATCACGACCCTCGCGGCAGACGCCCCGACGCTGTCTGCCGCGAACACCGGGTTCATGCTCATCTGCTCCGCCCTGGTCATGCTGATGACCCCGGGACTCGCCTTCTTCTACGGAGGCATGGTCCGCGTCAAGAGCAGCCTCAACATGCTGATGATGAGCTTCATCAGCCTCGGGATCGTCACGATCCTGTGGGTCCTCTACGGCTTCAGCCTCGCCTTCGGCACCGACTCCGGCTCCCTCATCGGCTGGAACTCCGACTACGTGGGCCTCAGCGGCATCGGGATCACCGAGCTGTGGGACGGCTACACCATCCCGGTCTACGTCTTCGCCGTCTTCCAGCTGATGTTCGCCGTCATCACCCCCGCCCTGATCAGCGGCGCCCTCGCCGACCGCGTGAAGTTCGGCGCGTGGGCCCTGTTCACCGCCCTGTGGGTCACCGTCGTCTACTTCCCCGTCGCCCACTGGGTCTGGGGCGCCGGCGGCTGGCTCTTCGAGATGGGCGTGATCGACTTCGCGGGCGGCACGGCCGTCCACATCAACGCGGGCGCCGCCGCCCTCGGCGTGATCCTGGTCATCGGCAAGCGCGTCGGCTTCAAGAAGGACCCGATGCGCCCGCACAGCCTTCCCCTGGTGATGCTCGGCGCCGGTCTCCTCTGGTTCGGCTGGTTCGGCTTCAACGCGGGCTCCTGGCTCGGCAACGACGACGGCGTCGGCGCGGTCATGTTCGTCAACACCCAGGTGGCCACCGCCGCCGCCATGCTCGCCTGGCTCGCCTACGAGAAGCTGCGCCACGGCTCCTTCACCACCCTCGGCGCCGCCTCCGGCGCGGTCGCCGGCCTCGTCGCCATCACCCCCGCCGGCGGTGCGGTCAGCCCGCTCGGGGCCATCGCGGTCGGCGCCATCGCCGGTGTGCTGTGCGCCATGGCGGTCGGCCTCAAGTACAAGTTCGGCTTCGACGACTCCCTCGACGTGGTCGGCGTCCACCTCGTCGGCGGCGTCGCCGGCTCCCTGCTGGTGGGCCTCTTCGCCACCGGCGGGGTCCAGTCCGACGTGGCCGGCCTCTTCTACGGCGGCGGCCTGGAACAGCTCGGCAAGCAGGCCGTCGGAGTCTTCTCCGTCCTCGCCTACTCTCTCGTGGCGTCGGCGCTGCTCGCCTTCCTCCTCGACAAGACGATCGGCATGCGGGTCAGCGAGGACGACGAGGTCGCCGGCATCGACCAGGTCGAACACGCCGAGACCGCCTACGACTTCAGCGGAGCCGGCGGCGGGGCCTCCTCGCGGAGCACCGCCGCGCCCGTCCCCTCCGCCGCAGCGAGCAAGAAGGTAGACGCATGAAGCTGATCACCGCGATCGTCAAGCCGCACAAGCTGGACGAGATCAAGGAAGCCCTCCAGGCCTTCGGAGTCCAGGGACTCACGGTCTCCGAGGCCAGCGGCTACGGCCGCCAGCGCGGCCACACCGAGGTCTACCGCGGCGCCGAGTACCAGGTGGACCTCGTACCGAAGATCCGTATCGAGGTGCTCGTCGACGACACCGAAGCCGAGGAGCTGATCGAGCTCATCGTGCGCGTCGCCAGCACCGGCAAGATCGGCGACGGCAAGGTGTGGAGCGTTCCCGTGGAATCGGTGGTCCGGGTCCGCACCGGCGAACGCGGCGCTGACGCGCTCTAGGCAGACGGGAGCTCCTGGGTGACGAGCGTCGAAGAGACCACGGCGGACGATTCCAACGATCCTTCCGGCTCGGGACCCAGCGGTTACGCCGCGGCCCGGCTGCGACTCCTCCAGGAGGAGTCGCGGTCCGGGCCTTCGCGGCGTTCCGCCCTGGCCGGACTGACCGACGACTGGCTGAACGCGCTGTTCAAGAGCGCCGTACGGGAAACCGGAGTGCAGGGCGCCGCCCTCGTGGCCGTCGGCGGCTACGGCCGGGCCGAACTCTCCCCGCGCAGTGATCTCGACCTGGTGCTGCTGCACGACGGCAAGGCGGAGCCGCGGGCCCTGAGCGCCCTGGCCGACCGGCTCTGGTACCCCGTCTGGGACCTCGGCCTGGCCCTGGACCACTCCGTGCGCACCCCGGGCGAGGCCCGCAAGACCGCCGCCGAGGACCTCAAGGTGCACCTCGGACTGCTGGACGCGCGGGCCGTCGCCGGGGACGCCGGCCTGCTCGCCGGCCTGCGCACCTCGGTACTGGCCGACTGGCGCAACCAGGCCGCCAAGCGGCTTCCGCAGCTGCACTCCCTGTGCCGGGAGCGGGCCGAGCGGGCCGGGGAGCTCCGCTTCCTGCTGGAACCCGACCTCAAGGAGGCCCGCGGCGGCCTCCGGGACGCCACCGCGCTGCGGGCCGTGGCCGCGTCCTGGCTGGCCGACGCCCCCCGCGAGGGGCTGGCCGAGGCCCGGCGGCGGCTGCTGGACGCGCGGGACGCCCTGCACCTGGTGACCGGCCGGGCCACCGACCGGCTCGCCCTCCAGGAACAGGACCAGGTCGCGGCGCACCTCGGGCTGCTCGACGCGGACGCCCTGCTCCGGGAGGTGTACGAGGCCGCGCGGGTCGTCGCGTACGCCGGTGACGTGACCTGGCGGGAGGTCGGGCGGGTGCTGCGGGCCCGCGCCTCCCGGCCGAGGCTGCGCGGGCTCCTCGGCACCCGGGGCGCCCCGGCCGTGGAGCGGGCGCCGCTGGCCGAGGGGGTCGTGGAGTCCGACGGCGAGGCCGTACTGGCGCTGGCCGCGCGGCCGGAGCGCGATCCGGTACTGGCCCTGCGGCTCGGCGCGGCCGCCGCCCAGGCGGGCCTGCCCGTGTCGCTGCACGCCCTGCGCAGGCTCGCGGCGCAGGCCAAGCCGCTGCCCGTGCCCTGGCCGGCCCAGGCCCGGGAACAGCTGCTCACACTGCTGGGGGCCGGGGAGCCCATGGTCGGCGTATGGGAGGCCCTGGAGGCCGAGGGCCTGATCACACGGCTGCTGCCCGACTGGGAGCGGGTGCGGTGCCGCCCGCAGCGCAACCCCGTCCACACCTGGACGGTGGACCGGCACCTGATCGAGACGGCGGTACGGGCCGCGGCCCTCACCCGCCGGGTGGGCCGCCCCGACCTGCTGCTGATGTCCGCGCTCCTGCACGACATCGGCAAGGGGTGGCCGGGGGACCACTCGGCGGCCGGCGAGACGATCGCGCGCGACGTCGCCGCCCGGGTGGGCTTCGACGCACAGGACGTCGCCGTGCTCGGGACGCTCGTCCGCCACCACCTGCTGCTGATCGAGACCGCGACCCGGCGCGACCTGGACGACCCGGCGACGGTCCGCTCGGTCGCCGAGGCCGTGGGATCCGTCGGCACGCTGGAGATACTGCACGCCCTGACGGAGGCGGACGCCCTGGCCACCGGCCCGGCGGCATGGAGCACCTGGCGGGCGTCCCTGGTCGAGGACCTCGTCGCGCGGGTCGCCGCCGTCCTGCGGGGCGCGGCCCCGTCGGTCACGGAACTGGAGATCCCCACGACGGAACAGGAACGCCTCGCGGTGGAGGCCCTGCGCACCCGCGAGCCGGTCCTGGCCCTGCACGCCCGTCAGGAGGAGGACGCGGTGGGGGTGGAACTCGTCCTGGCCGTCCCGGACCAGCCCGGGGTGCTCCCGGCGGCGGCCGGGGTGCTCGCCCTGCACCGGCTCACCGTACGGGCGGCGGAGCTGCGCTCCCTGGAGCTCCCGGACCAGCTCGGCGAGGTCCTGGTGCTCCGCTGGCGGGTGGCGGCGGAGTACGGCTCGCTGCCCGAGGCGGCGCGGCTGCGCACCGACCTGGTCCGCGCGCTGGACGGCTCGCTGGACATCCCGGCGAGGCTGGCGGACCGCGAGGCCGCCTATCCGCGCCGCCGCGGGGTGGTCCCCCCGCCGCCCCGGGTCACGGTGGTCCCGGAGGTCTCCTCGCTGGCCACCGTCCTGGAGGTGCGCGCCCCGGACGCGGTCGGGCTGCTCCACCGGATCGGCCGGGCTCTGGAGTCCGGGGGAGTCCGGGTCCGCAGCGCGCACGTCTCCACGCTGGGCGCGAACGCGGTGGACACGCTGTACGTCACGTCCCCGGACGGCAAGCCGCTGGACCCCGCGGCCGCGGCCGCCCTGGCCGGGGTGGTGCAGGTGGCCCTCTCGTAACCTGCGGCGTCCTTGCCGGGGGCCGGCCCCCGGACCCCCGCTCCCGCATCCGGCCCCTCCGGCGTCTGAGGAGCGGGGTCCGGGGCGGGGCCCCAGGTTCTTGAGCCCCGCCGCGTTCGAGGCGCGGGTCCGGGCAGAGCCCGGATCGGACCGCCGGGTCCACCACGTGGCGCGGCCCGATACCCTGGGGGACGACCACCACGCCCCCGACCCGAGGAATCGCGACCACCGTGTTCGATACGCTCTCCGACCGCTTGGCGAATACCTTCAAGGGCCTGCGCGGCAAAGGCCGGCTGTCCGAGGCTGACATCGACGCAGCGGCCCGGGAAATCCGTATCGCCCTCCTCGAGGCCGACGTCGCCCTTCCGGTCGTCCGCTCCTTCATCGCGAACGTCAAGGAACGCGCGCGCGGTGAAGAGGTCAGCAAGGCCCTGAACCCGGGCCAGCAGGTCCTCAAGATCGTCAACGACGAGCTCGTCACGATCCTCGGCGGCGAGACCCGGCGGCTGCGCTTCGCCAAGACCGCGCCCACCGTGATCATGCTGGCGGGTCTCCAGGGTGCCGGTAAGACCACCCTCGCCGGAAAGCTCGGCCTCTGGCTGAAGGGGCAGGGCCACGCCCCGCTCCTCGTGGCGTGCGACCTCCAGCGCCCCAACGCCGTGAACCAGCTCTCCGTCGTCGCCGAGCGCGCGGGCGTCGCGGTCTACGCGCCCCAGCCCGGCAACGGCGTCGGCGACCCGGTCCAGGTCGCGAAGGACTCCGTCGAGTACGCGCGCACCAAGCAGTTCGACATCGTGATCGTCGACACCGCCGGCCGCCTCGGCATCGACCAGGAGCTGATGCAGCAGGCCGCGGACATCCGCGACGCCGTCAGCCCCGACGAGATCCTGTTCGTCGTCGACGCGATGATCGGCCAGGACGCGGTCAACACCGCCGAGGCCTTCCGCGACGGCGTCGGCTTCGACGGCGTCGTGCTCTCCAAGCTCGACGGCGACGCCCGGGGCGGTGCCGCGCTCTCCATCGCGCACGTCACCGGCAAGCAGATCATGTTCGCCTCGAACGGCGAGAAGCTCGACGAGTTCGACGCCTTCCACCCGGACCGCATGGCGGGCCGGATCCTCGACATGGGTGACATGCTCACCCTCATCGAGCAGGCCGAGAAGACCTTCTCGCAGGCCGAAGCCGAGAAGATGGCGGCCAAGCTGCAGAAGGGCCCCAAGGAGTTCACGCTCGACGACTTCCTGGCCCAGATGGAGCAGGTCCGCAAGATGGGCTCCATCTCCAAGCTGCTCGGCATGCTCCCCGGCATGGGGCAGATCAAGGACCAGATCAACAACATCGACGAGCGCGACGTGGACCGCACCGCCGCGATCATCAAGTCGATGACCCCGGCCGAGCGCCAGGACCCGACGATCATCAACGGCTCGCGCCGTGCCCGTATCGCCAAGGGCTCCGGCACCGAGGTCAGCGCCGTCAAGTCGCTCGTCGAGCGGTTCTTCGACGCCCGCAAGATGATGTCCCGCATGGCCCAGGGCGGCGGCATGCCCGGGATGCCCGGCATCCCCGGGATGGGCGGCGGCCCCGGCCGGCAGAAGAAGCAGGTCAAGCAGGCCAAGGGCAAGCGCAAGAGCGGTAACCCGATGAAGCGCAAGGAAGAAGAGGCGGCAGCCGCGGCGCGCCGGGAGCAGGGCCCGCAGGCGGTCGAGCCCGCGGCCGGCGGCAGCCCCTTCGGTCTCCCGGCCGGCGGCCAGGGGCAGGACTTCGACCTCCCGGACGAGTTCAAGAAGTTCATGAAGTAGGAAGTCTCCGAAGCAGTACGCACGAGCAGTACGCACTCGGATACGCGAGTGCGGGGCCCCGGCCGGGGACGTGACCAGCGGTGTCACACGGCCGGGGCCCCGCTGTTTCTGCGGGGGCAATGATCGGGTTTGTCGCTTATGGTCGGCCGGGAGGACGGCTGAAGGAGGCGCCCCGTGCCCAATCCCACCCCCGTACCGCCCCGCGACCGGGCCGATACGCCCTGGCGCTCCGAGGGGGCGCCGCCCGCCCCCGCGCCGAAGAAGCGGATGCCGGGCGGCTGGCGGGGGCTGATCCTCGCGGCGCTGATCGTCTACCTCATCGCCAACCTGGCGCTGTCCTTCTTCAACGAGGGCGACGAGCCCACCATCTCCTACACCGAGTTCAGCAAGCAGGTCGCGAGCGGCAACGTCTCGAAGATCTACTCCAAGGGCGACGCCATCCAGGGCCAGCTGAAGGCCGCACAGCCGCTGCCCGACGGGGACAAGGGCACGTACGGCAAGTTCGTCACCCAGCGCCCGGCCTTCGCCGACGACGACCTGTGGGCCCAGCTCACCAAGCAGAACGTGAACGTGACGGCCTCCCCGGTCGTCGTGCAGCGCAGCTTCCTGGCCAACCTGCTGCTCTCCCTCGCCCCGATGCTGCTGCTGGTCCTCCTGTGGGTGGTCATCGCCCGCCGGATGGCCGGGCGCATGGGCGGTATGGGCGGCATGGGCGGGCTGGGCCGCAAGGCCCCGCCCAAGCCGGTGGAGCTGGAGGAGGGCGCCCGGCGCACCACCTTCGAGGACGTGGCGGGCATCGACGAAGTCGAGGGCGAGCTCAACGACGTCGTCGACTTCCTGAAGAACCCGCAGCAGTACCGGAACATGGGCGCCCGGATGCCCCGGGGCGTCCTGCTGTCCGGACCGCCCGGCACCGGCAAGACCCTTCTGGCCCGGGCGGTCGCGGGCGAGGCCGGGGTGCCGTTCTTCTCGGCCTCGGCCTCCGAATTCATCGAGATGATCGTCGGCGTCGGCGCCTCCCGGGTCCGCGAACTCTTCACCGAGGCGCGCAAGGTGGCCCCCGCGATCATCTTCATCGACGAGATCGACACCATCGGCCGGGCCCGGGGCGCGGGCGCGGGCATGGGCGGCCACGACGAGCGCGAACAGACCCTGAACCAGATCCTCACCGAGATGGACGGCTTCACGGGCTCCGAGGGCGTGGTCGTCCTGGCCGCCACCAACCGGGCGGACGTCCTGGACCCGGCACTGACCCGCCCGGGCCGCTTCGACCGCACGGTCGTCGTCTCCCCGCCCGACCGCGGCGGCCGCGAGGCCATCCTGCGCATCCACACCCGGGAGATCCCGCTCGCCGAGGACGTGGACCTGACCCAGGTGGCCCGCAGCACCCCCGGCATGACCGGCGCCGAACTGGCCAACCTGGCCAACGAGGCCGCGCTGCTGGCCGTCAAACGCGGGCAGCGGGAGGTCACCCGCGCCGACCTGTCCGACGCCCTGGAGAAGGTCCAGCTGGGCGCGGAGAGGTCACTGGTCATGCCGCAGGAGGAGCGCCGCCGTACCGCCTACCACGAGAGCGGACACGCCCTCCTGGGCATGCTCCAGCCGGGCGCCGACCCGGTCCGCAAGATCACGATCGTGCCGCGCGGCCGGGCGCTCGGTGTCACCCTCTCCACCCCGGACGCCGACCGGTACGCCTACACGGAGCAGTACCTTCGCGGCCGCATCATCGGAGCGCTCGGCGGCATGGCGGCCGAGCACGTGGTCTACGACGTCATCACCACGGGCTCGGAGAGCGACCTCGAACAGGTCACCGCCATCGCCCGCGGGATGGTCGGCCGCTGGGGCATGAGCGAACGCGTCGGCCGCCTCATCGCCATCCCGTCCGACGCGCAGAGCCCCTACGGCCTGTCCGCCGCCCCCGCCACACTCGACGCCGTGGACCACGAGATGCGGCGCGTTGTGGACGAGTGCTACGAGGAGGCCTGCCGGCTCCTGGGCGAGCACCGCCCGCAGCTCGACGCCCTGGCGGAGGCCCTCCTCGCCGCCGAGACCCTCGACGAGGCGGCCGCCTACGCCGCCGCCGGGATCCCGCGCCTGACCAAGGGCCCCGAGCACGGGACGCCGCCCTGAGGGCGCCCGGCCGGGACCGGCCGGACACCCCCTGACCGCGGGCGAGGGCCGGCGGCGCGCCGGCCGCCTCCTACGGCACCCGGGCGATCACGTACCGGAAGATGTTCGGCAGCCACACGGCGCCGTCGGGCCGTTCGTACGGGTGAAGCGCCTCCGCCAGTTCCTTCTCCGCCAGCGCCGGGTCGGCCATCCCGAAGGGCGCCGCGGCCCCGGTGGCGCCGCCGCCCGCGCCGGGGTACAGCCCGGTCGACAGCAGCCCGCGCACCGCGCTGTCCACGTCCGCGTACCCGAACGGGCAGAAGACCCGCCCCGACCCGTCCGGGCGCAGCCCGGCCCGCTCCACGAGCGCGTCCAGGTCCCGGGGGACCGGCCCGCCGCCCAGGACCGCGGGCACCGTGCAGCGCTCCGCCGGGCCCCAGCCCGCCAGCACCACGGCGCCCCCGCGCCGGACCGCGGGCAGGGCCGTGGCCAGGGCCGCGGGATCCGGAGCGAAGGCCAGCAGCGCGTCGTAGGCGCACGCGGCGGCCGGCGGGGCCGCCACCACCTCCAGCAGCCGCTCGCGGGCCAGGGCCCGCCGGGCCGGATCCGCCTCCACACCCGTGGCCACGGCTCCCCGCCCGGCCGCCAGCAGCAGGGGCAGCCCGGCCCCGCAGTCGAGGCCGAGCAGCCTGTCGCCCGGCCCGACCTCCAGCCGGTCGTAGACCGCTTCGTACAGCGGTACCAGCATCCGTTCCTGGATCTCCGCCCAGTCCCGGGCGACGAGCGTCGCCGTCGGCGTCGGTGTCATCGAAAGAGCGCTCCTGATTCCATGTCGCCCCCTTGCCCCCGTTGCCAGAGAACTCCCCATTCGCCCCCGCGTCCAGAGGAGCGCGCCACCCGATTCACGCTCGATGCGCCCGGCGCCGTACCATTCGCGCCATGGCAAAGGCACCCGTTCTCACCCCGCAGGCGGAGGATTTCCCCCGCTGGTACCAGGATCTGATCAACAAGGCCGAGCTGGCCGACAACGGTCCGGTGCGCGGCACCATGGTCATCCGGCCGTACGGCTACGGCCTGTGGGAGCGGATGCAGCAGGAGATGGACGCGCGCATCAAGGACGCGGGCGCCCAGAACGCGTACTTCCCGCTGTTCATCCCGCAGTCGTACCTGACGAGGGAAGCGGAGCACGTCGAGGGCTTCGCCCCCGAGCTCGCGGTCGTCACGCACGGCGGCGGCAAGGAGCTGGAAGAGCCGGTCGTCGTCCGGCCCACCTCCGAGACGATCATCAACGACTACTTCTCCAAGTGGGTCCAGAGCTACCGCGACCTGCCCCTGCTCATCAACCAGTGGGCCAACGTGGTCCGCTGGGAGATGCGCCCGCGCGTGTTCCTCCGTACGAGCGAGTTCCTGTGGCAGGAGGGCCACACGGCCCACGCCACGTACGAGGACGCCCGCGACTACGCCGCCCGGATCCACCGCGACGTCTACGGCGACTTCATGACGAACGTGCTCGGCATCGACGTCGTGCTCGGCCGCAAGACCGCCAAGGAGCGCTTCGCAGGCGCCATCAACACCCTCACCCTCGAGGGCATGATGGGCGACGGCAAGGCCCTCCAGCTGGGCACGAGCCACGAGCTCGGCACCAACTTCGCCAAGGCCTTCAACACCCAGTACCTGTCGAAGGAAGGCAAGCAGGAGCTCGTCTGGCAGACCTCGTGGGGCGTCTCGACCCGCATGGTCGGCGGCCTGATCATGTCCCACGGCGACGACAACGGCCTGCGCGTCCCGCCGCGCCTCGCGCACGTCCAGGTCGTCGTCATGGCGATCAAGGGCGACGAGGCCGTGGCGAAGGTCCGCGAGCTGGGCGCCCAGCTCAAGGCCGCCGGCATCCGCGTACAGGTCGACGACCGCGTGGACACCCCCTTCGGCCGCCGCGCCGTCGACTGGGAGCTCAAGGGCGTACCGGTCCGTATCGAGATCGGCCCCCGCGACCTGGAGGCCGGCACCGCGATGCTGGCCCGCCGGATCCCGGGCGGCAAGACCCCGGTGCAGATCGACGCGCTCGCCGACCTGCTGCCCAAGGTGCTCGACGAGGACCAGGCGCAGCTGCTGCGCGAGTCCCGCGAGCGCCGTGAGGCCCGTACCTCCGACGTGTCCACCATCGAGGAGGCCGCCGAGGCCGCCGTCGCCGGTGGCTGGGCGCGGATCCCGTGGGCGGACCTCGGTCCGGAGGGCGAGGCGAAGCTGGCCGAGCAGGCCGTCTCCGTGCGCTGCCTGATCGCCGAGGACGGGTCGGTTCCGGAGACGGACGACGCCCCCGGCACCCTCGCGATCGTCGCGCGCTCGTACTGAGAGGCTCCTACGCCCCGGCGCGCGGCACGAGCCGCACGCCGGGGCTGATGCTTGCCGGTCGTCGTTACGTACCGACTCCTCCTGAGATCGGCGCACCCGTCCTCCTCCGGACGCATGAGACTGAACTGACTGGTACGTGCAAAAAATTTGGAATGGCCCGGAATCGGAACACCGGGGCACCCCGGCTCGTTGTCACGACGTGAGCACGACACCACCTGTTCTCGCCGCAGAGCTGGCGCAGGCGTGGGCCGATATTCAGCGGTACCACCCCGAGCTGCCTGACCTTGCCGCGCCCGAGTCCCTGATCGGAGAGTCCTCGTCCGCCTGCGGCGCCGAGCTCTCCTTCGAGCGACTGCTGCACGAGGCAGTCCACGGCATCGCCGCCGCCCGCGGAGTCCGCGACACCTCGCGCGCCGGCCGTTACCACAACCGCAGATTCCTCGCGATCGCCGAAGAGATGGGGCTGGACCACTCCGAAGAGCCGCACGCCAGCAGCGGCTTCTCGCTGGTCACGCTCAACCCCGAGGCGAAGAAGCGCTACCGCCCCACGATGGAGCGGCTCCAGCGCGCCCTGAAGGCGCACACGGCCGCGACGGCCGCCGACACCAAGCGCAGTTTCCGCGGACCGGCCGCCCGGCACGGCTCCTCCGGCGGCGGCGTACGCGTGAAGGCGGTCTGCGACTGCGGGCGCAACGTACGGGTGGTCCCCTCGGTGCTGGCCCAGGCGCCGATCGTGTGCGGGGGCTGCATGAAGCCCTTCCGCATCCCCGAGGTGACCATCGCGGCGGCCTCCTGACCGCCCGGCTCCCGGACGACCCCGCCCGGCTGAGCGCGCCGCGGGCGTATGGCACAATGGCTAGCTGTACTCGACAGTCGCATAGGACCCCTCTCTCCTCCGGCTGACGCGTCCATCGGGCACCCGAGTACCGCAACCCCACGTGGCATCTCATGTGCCCAACCACGTCAAGTTCAGGAGACACCACTCCAGTGGCAGTCAAGATCAAGCTCAAGCGCCTCGGCAAGATTCGCCAGCCGCACTACCGCATCGTCGTCGCCGACGCCCGCACCCGCCGGGACGGTCGCGCGATCGAAGAGATCGGTATCTACCACCCGACCTACAACCCGTCGCGCATCGAGGTCAACGCCGAGCGTGCGCAGTACTGGCTGTCGGTCGGCGCCCAGCCCACCGAGGCTGTGCTCGCCATCCTGAAGCTGACCGGTGACTGGCAGGCCCACAAGGGCCTCCCCGCCCCCGCGCCGCTGCTCCAGCCGGCGACGAAGGAAGACAAGCGTCGCACCTTCGACGAGTTCGCCAAGGCCCTCGAGGGTGGCGACGCCAAGGGCGAGGCCATCACGCAGAAGGCGAAGAAGGCCGACAAGAAGGCGGACGAGGCTGAGGCCGCCGCCGAGTCGACCGAGGCCTGATCATGCTCGAGGAGGCTCTTGAGCACCTCGTGAAGGGCATTGTGGACAACCCCGACGAAGTGCAGGTTGCCTCGCGCAACCTGCGCCGCGGGCAGGTGCTCGAGGTCCGGGTCCACCCCGACGACCTCGGCAAGGTGATCGGCCGCAACGGCCGCACCGCACGTGCCCTGCGTACCGTCGTGGGCGCCATCGGCGGCCGGGGGATCCGCGTCGACCTCGTCGACGTGGACCAGGTCCGCTGAGAAGTTGAATTACCGGCACGGGCCGGGGAGGGCGCTGGTCGCCCACCCCGGCCCGAGTCGTTTCTGCCCACGAGCAGAGCAACCATGGACTGAGAAACCACGACGGAGAGGTACCACCTCCGCGCGAGAGCGGTGGCAGGTCGGCCGCGAGATGGGGAGAACACAGTGGAGTTGGTAGTCGCGCGGATCGGCCGCGCCCACGGGATCAAGGGCGAGGTCACCGTCGAGGTGCGCACGGACGAGCCGGAACTGCGGCTCAGCCCCGGCGCCGTGCTGAAGACCGAGCCCGTGTCGGCCGGACCGCTGACCATCGAGACGGGCCGGGTACACAGCGGGAGGCTGATGCTCCGCTTCGCGGGCGTCAAGGACCGTACCGGCGCCGAGGCGCTGCGCAACATCCTGCTGATCGCCGAGGTGGACCCGGCGGAGCTGCCCGAGGAGCCCGACGAGTACTACGACCACCAGCTGATGGACCTGGACGTGGTCCTCGAAGACGGCACCGAGATCGGCCGGATCACCGAGATCTCCCACCTGCCCTCGCAGGACCTCTTCATCGTCGAGCGGCCCGACGGCTCCGAGGTGATGATCCCCTTCGTGGAGGAGATCGTCGCCGAGATCGACCTCGAGGAGCAGCGCTGCGTCATCACCCCGCCGCCCGGGCTGATCGACGAGCGCGACGCGATCATCGACTCGACCCGTGACGAGGACTTCAAGGGCTCCGGGGACGACGCCTGATGCGTCTCGACGTCGTCACGATCTTCCCCGAGTACCTGGAGCCGCTGAACGTCTCCCTCGTCGGCAAGGCCCGCGCCCGCGGCCAGCTCGACGTACACGTCCACGACCTGCGGGACTGGACGTACGACCGGCACAACACGGTCGACGACACCCCGTACGGCGGCGGTCCCGGCATGGTCATGAAGACCGAGCCGTGGGGCGAGGCCCTCGACGCGGCGCTGGCCGACGGCTACGAGGCCGGTGCGCGCGGGCCGGTCATGGTCGTGCCCACGCCCAGCGGCCGCCCCTTCACCCAGGAACTGGCGGTCGAGCTCTCGGAGCGGCCGTGGCTGATCTTCACCCCCGCCCGGTACGAGGGCATCGACCGCCGCGTCATGGACGAGTACGCCACCCGGATGCCGGTGTACGAGGTCTCCATCGGCGACTACGTCCTGGCGGGCGGCGAGGCGGCCGTCCTGGTCGTGACCGAGGCCGTGGCCCGGCTGCTGCCCGGGGTCCTGGGGAACGCCGAATCGCACCGCGACGACTCCTTCGCGCCCGGCGAGATGGCGAACCTGCTGGAGGGCCCGGTCTACACGAAGCCCCCGCTGTGGCGCGGCCGCGACATCCCCGAGGTGCTGCTCAGCGGCCACCACGGGAAGATCGCCCGCTGGCGCCGGGACGAGGCCTTCCGCCGGACCGCGCTCAACCGGCCGGACCTGATCGAGCGCTGCGAGGCCTCGGCCTTCGACAAGAAGGACCGCGAGATCCTCAGCATCCTGGGCTGGAAGCCGTCCCCGGACGGCCGATTTTGGCACAGGCCGCAAGCCGTGGAAGAATAGGCGGCTGCTGTACGCCCGCGGGCGCCCCTGCCACAGGGGGACCGTCGCCCGCAGGGTGGAACAGCTCCCGAATTCTCTACGGAAACCCGCCCGGCGGCCTGTGGCGTCGTGCGAAGAAAGCAGACGAAGAACATGTCTCACCTGCTCGATGGCGTCAACGCCGCCGCGCTCCGCTCGGACGTCCCGGCCTTCCGCCCGGGTGACACGGTCAACGTGCACGTCCGCGTGATCGAGGGCAACCGCTCCCGTATCCAGCAGTTCAAGGGTGTCGTCATCCGCCGCCAGGGCGCCGGTGTCTCCGAGACCTTCACGGTCCGCAAGGTCTCCTTCAGCGTCGGCGTGGAGCGTACCTTCCCGGTGCACTCCCCGATCTTCGAGAAGATCGAGCTCGTCACCCGCGGTGACGTGCGCCGCGCGAAGCTGTACTACCTCCGTGAGCTCCGCGGCAAGGCCGCGAAGATCAAGGAGAAGCGCGACAACTGAGGTCTCCTCCGGTGTCCGGGGGTGGCCGGATAGGCTCGCTCCCGATGGACACCGAAGCACCTCACACGCAGCGCGGCCACTCTTCCCCCGACGAGGGGGAGGGGCGGCCGCGTTTTGCGTTCTCCCTCCGGCGCCGCCCGGCCCCGCGGCCGCTCACCCTGCGGCGGGCCGGAGTGCTCGGCGTGCTCTGCACCGTCTTCCTGCTGCTGCTCAGCAACTTCGTCGTGCAGCCCTTCCTGATCCCGAGCCGGTCCATGGAGCCGACGCTCCAGGTCGGGGACCGGGTACTGGTCAACAAGCTGGCGTACAGCTTCGGCGACCAGCCGCGCCGCGGTGACATGGTCGTGTTCGACGGCACCGGCTCCTTCGTACGGGAGCCCGCCGGCGGCAGTCCGGTCGGCGACGCGCTGCGCGGCGCGGCCTCCGCGCTGGGGCTGGCGGAGCCGTCCGACACCGACTTCGTGAAGCGGGTCGTGGGCGTCGGCGGCGACGACGTGGTCTGCTGCGACGCGGCCGGGCGGATCGAGGTCAACGGCGTCCCGCTGGACGAGCCGTACCTGTATCCCGGAGACGCACCCTCCAAGGTGCCCTTCCGTATCGTCGTACCCCTTGGGGCCCTGTGGGTCATGGGTGATCATCGTTCCCAGTCCCGGGACTCACGGGACCACCTGGGGGAACCGGGCGGGGGGATGGTGCCGGTGGAGAAGGTGATCGGGCGGGCCGACTGGATCGGCTGGCCGGTCTCGCGCTGGGGTTCGGCCGGCGGCGGGCGTGGGTAGCCGGGGCAGGCCGCGGGGGGCGAGGGAACCGGATCCGGAGCCCGAGCCGGAGCAGGTCCCGGTGGTGGAGGGCGGCCGGGCCGAGCGGCGGCGGACCGCGCGCCGGGTACGCCGGCGGCGCCGCACCCGGCGGGCCGGCGAGGTCCCGCTGCTGGTGGTCGTGGCGCTGTGCATAGCCCTGGTCCTCAAGACCTTCCTGGTCCAGGCGTTCTTCATCCCGTCGGGCTCGATGGAGCAGACCATCCGGATCGGCGACCGCGTCCTGGTGGACAAGCTGACGCCCTGGTTCGGTTCCCCGGTCGAGCGGGGCGACGTCGTGGTGTTCGAGGACCCGGGAGGCTGGCTCCAGGGCGAGGCCGCCCGTCCGGCCCCGGATCCGGTCGGCGTCAAGCAGGTCAAGCAGGCGCTGACCTTCATCGGCCTGCTGCCCTCGGCGGACGAGCAGGACCTGATCAAGCGGGTCATCGGAGTCGGCGGGGACACCGTGAAGTGCTGCGACGCCAAGGGCCGCGTCACCGTCAACGGCGCGCCGCTCGATGAGCCGTACGTGAACCCGGGCAACGCCCCCTCCGAGATCCGCTTCGAGGTGCGGGTGCCGCCCGGGCGGCTCTTCGTCATGGGCGACCACCGGGCGAACTCGGCCGACTCCCGCTACCACCTCGACGAGGCCTTCGAGGGCACGATCGACGAGAAGGAGGTCGTGGGCGAGGCCGTGGTGATCGCGTGGCCGTTCGGGCACTGGCGCCGTCTGGAGACCCCCGAGACCTTCCGCATGGTGCCCGACCAGGCACGTCGCGAGCCGCGGCGCGCCGTTCGGCACGAGGCACGCGGGCGGCGTCGGCGCGGTCCGGGCGCGCCGTTCGCATAGTGTGTCCTGGGTCTCCCGCGCCTTAGGGAACTCCCGCTCGTTAAGGGAGGGGAGGGCCCGTGTCCGATCGGCACGGGCGGCGATCTCGATTGAGGAGTGGATGTGGGGGATGTGGCGGTAGGCGCACGATCCGGACGCGACGAGGGCGAGGAGCGGCCGGACGACGACGCCGTCGAGCGCGAGGCCGAGGAGGAGGACGGCGGTGCCAATGCGCACGCGCACCGGTCCTTCTGGAAGGAGCTTCCGCTCCTCGTCGGCATCGCCCTGCTGCTGGCCCTGCTGATCAAGACCTTCCTGGTCCAGGCGTTCTCCATCCCGTCCGATTCGATGCAGAACACCCTGCAGCGCGGGGACCGGGTGCTGGTGGACAAGCTGACCCCGTGGTTCGGCTCCGAGCCCGAGCGGGGCGAGGTCGTCGTCTTCCACGACCCGGCGGACTGGCTGTCCGGCGAGCCCACCCCGGAGCCGAACCTTGCCCAGCAGATCCTCAGCAAGATCGGCCTGATGCCGGACGCCTCCGAGAAGGACCTGATCAAGCGGACCATCGCCATCGGCGGGGACACGGTCGAGTGCAAGAAGGGGGGACCGGTCGTCGTCAACGGCAAGGAGCTCGACGAGCCGTACATCTTCCCCGGCAACACCCCCTGCGACGACATGCCCTTCGGGCCGCTCACCGTGCCCAAGGGCAAGATCTGGGTCATGGGCGACCACCGGCAGAACTCGCAGGACTCCCGCTGGCACATGCAGGACTCCACCCAGGGCTTCGTGCCGGTCGACAAGGTCGTCGGGCGGGCCGTCGTGGTCGCGTGGCCGGTGACCCGCTGGTCCACCCTCCCGATCCCGGACACCTTCGACCAGCCGGGCATCGGCAACCAGGCCGCGGCGACCGCGCTCGGCCTGGGGGCCGCCGGACTGGCCTCGGCCGGTGTCGGCCCGGCGGCGCTGGGGCTCGCCGGCGCGGTGCCGGTCGTATTGTGGCGCCGACGGAGGCTGACCAGCGGCCGTACCGCCGGGTAGGGTGCCGCCCAGGTCGACGATCTCCGAAGTGTGGGGGCGCTGGAATGGGCGGGACACAAGCAATACGCAGTGGCAGGGACGGCCACGGCGGTCTCGGCAACGTGCTGTCGGGAATCGCCGTGGCCATCGGTTTCGCGCTCTTCCTCGGCGGCTTCGTGTGGGCGGCGGTCCTGTACCAGCCCTACACGGTGCCGACCGACTCGATGATGCCCACCGTGCGCCCCGGCGACCGGGTACTGGCGCAGCGCATCGACGGCGACGAGGTGCGCCGCGGGGACGTGGTCGTCTTTACTGATTCCATGTGGAGCGATTCGCCCATGGTCAAGCGGGTCGTCGGCATCGGCGGCGACACCGTGAAGAGCAGCGGCGCGGGCGGCGCGCTGACGGTGAACGGCGTACCGCTGGACGAGCCGTACACCGAAGCCGAGCAACCGAGCTCGGGCCTTCCCACCCCGGCCGGGGAGCCCCCGGCGCCCGGGACCCCCTTCGAGGTGACGGTGCCCGAGGGCAACCTCTTCCTGCTGGGTGACCGGCGGAGCGGCTCGCTGGACTCCCGCGCGCACCTCGAGGAGGCCGGGCAGGGGACCGTCGCCCGGTCGGCGGTCAGCGCCCGCGTCGACGCCCTGGCGTGGCCGTCCATGCGGATGCTGGAGCGGCCGGGGACCTACGCCGCCCTGCCCGGCGGAACCTCGCAGCCGGGGCCGCTGCGCCTCCAGGTGGTGATGGTGGTGGCCGGAGCCGCCCTCGTGGTGCTGGGGGCCGCGTACGGGCCGTTCGTACGGGTCCTCGGGCGCGGGAGGCGGCGGGAGCGGGCCGGTGCCCGCTGACGCGGCCGCCGACGCGGCCGCCGACGCGGCGGCGCCCGGGCCGGAGGGCCCGCCGACGGCGCGGAAGGTGTCCCGGGTGATCCTGCTGGATCCCGCGGACCGCATCCTGCTGCTGCACGGCTTCGAGCCGGCGGACCCGGCGGACGACTGGTGGTTCACCCCCGGCGGCGGCCTGGAGGGCGGCGAGAGCCGGGAGCAGGCCGCACTGCGGGAACTCGCCGAGGAGACGGGGATCACAGACGTCGAACTGGGGCCCGTGCTGTGGCGCCGGCACTGCTCGTTCCCCTTCGACGGGCGGCGCTGGGAACAGGACGAGTGGTACTTCCTCGCCCGTACCGACCAGACGGCGACCGAGATGAGCGGCCTCACCGAGCTGGAGCGGCGCAGCGTCACCGGAGCCAGGTGGTGGACCTCCGAGGAACTTCTCGCGGCCCATGAGACGGTGTACCCGACCAGACTCGCCGAGCTGCTGCGGACGCTGCTCGACGACGGCCCTCCGGGTACGCCGGTGGTCCTGGCCCCGGAAATCGTTTAGGGGCGCAGGCGCCTGGCGCACAATAGGGGGACGCACGGCTGAAGGGGAACATGCCATGAGTGCCGAGGACCTCGAAAAGTACGAGACCGAGATGGAGCTGAAGCTCTATCGGGAGTACCGCGACGTCGTCGGGCTGTTCAAGTACGTGATCGAGACCGAACGTCGCTTCTACCTCACCAACGACTACGAGATGCAGGTGCACTCGGTCCAGGGAGAGGTCTTCTTCGAGGTCTCGATGGCCGACGCCTGGGTCTGGGACATGTACCGGCCGGCCCGTTTCGTGAAGCAGGTCCGCGTGCTGACCTTCAAGGACGTGAACATCGAGGAGCTCAACAAGAGCGATCTCGAACTGCCCGGCAGCTGAGGTCCGACCCCGTGAGGGTGACGGGGTTGTCCACAACCGCGGGGTTGTCCACCAAGATCCACAGGGTGGGCGGGGGTGCGCGATCGTCGGTGCCGGAGGTGGTGCCGGATGAACGCGAAGGGCGTGGCACAGCAGGCATTGGGGCGGTACGGCGAGGAGCTCGCGGTCCGGCGGCTGACCGAGGCCGGGATGACCGTGATCGCCCGGAACTGGCGCTGCCGCAGCGGCGAGATCGACATCGTCGCGCGGGACGGTGACGCCCTCGTCGTGTGCGAGGTCAAGACCCGGCGGGCGGGACCGTTCGAGCACCCGATGGCCGCCGTGCGGCCGGGCAAGGCCGAGCGGCTGCGCCGACTCGCCGGGCGCTGGCTCGCCGACCACGGCGGACCACCCCGGGGCGGGGTGCGCATCGACCTCGTCGGCGTCCTGCTGCCCCGGCGCGGCGCGCCCGTGGTGGAACACGTCAGGGGGGTGGCCTGATGGGGTTCGCACGTGCCTGTTCGGTGGCCCTGTCGGGCGTCGACGGAGTGGTCGTGGAGGTCCAGGCCGACCTGGAACCGGGGGTCGCGGCCTTCACGCTGGTGGGGCTGCCCGACAAGACCCTGGTCGAGAGCCGGGACCGGGTGCGCGCCGCCGTGGTGAACTCGGGAGCGGCCTGGCCGCAGAAGAAACTCACGGTCGGCCTCAGCCCGGCCTCCGTACCGAAATCCGGGGCCGGCTTCGACCTGGCCGTGGCGGCGGCCGTGCTCGGCGCCGCCGAGGTGGTCGACCCGGCCGCGATCGCCGAGCTCGTGCTCGTGGGGGAGCTGGGGCTCGACGGCCGGGTGCGGCCCGTCCGGGGGATCCTGCCGGCGGTGCTCGCCGCGTCGGAGGCCGGGTACCGGCAGGTGGTGGTGCCGCAGCAGTGCGCCGCCGAGGCCATGCTCGTGCCCGACGTCTCGGTGCTCGGCATCCGCAGTCTGCGCCAGCTGATCGCGGTCCTGACGGACGGGGTGGTCCCCGAGGAGGATCCGCCCGACCCGCCCGGCCGCCCGGACCCGATACTGGCCGGCCTGCTCCTCCCGGGCGCGGGTCTGGGAGCGGGGCTGTCCGGCGCCCGGTCCGGCCAGGGGGACGCCGCGGACCGTCCCGACCTGGCCGACGTGGCCGGTCAGTACGGTGCGCGCCGGGCCCTGGAGGTGGCGGCCGCGGGCGGGCACCACCTCTTCCTGAGCGGCCCGCCGGGCGCGGGCAAGACGATGCTGGCCGAGCGTTTGCCGTGGCTGCTGCCCGAGCTCACCCGGCGGGACTCCGTGGAGGTCACCGCCGTCCACTCGGTCGCGGGAATCCTCCCGCCCGGCGAACCGCTGGTCACCCGACCGCCCTACTGCGCACCGCACCATTCGGCGACCATGCAGGCCCTGGTGGGCGGCGGCAACGGAGTCCCCAGGCCGGGGGCCGTCTCCCTGGCTCATCGGGGCATTCTCTTTCTGGACGAGGCCGCCGAGTTCCACAGCCGGGCGCTGGACGCGCTGCGGCAGCCGCTCGAATCGGGGCACGTGGTCATCGCCCGCGCCGCCGGGGTGATCCGGCTGCCGGCCCGGTTCCTGATGGTCCTCGCAGCCAACCCCTGCCCGTGCGGGCGGCACACGCTGCTTGGGGCCGGGTGCGAGTGTCCGCCCGCGGTGATCCGCCGCTATCAGGCGAGGCTGTCCGGGCCGCTGCTCGACCGGGTGGACCTGAGGGTGGTGGTGGAGCCCGTGACCCGGTCCGATCTGCTGGGGCAGGGCGGCCGGGGCGAATCCACCGCGGTGGTCGCCGACCGGGTCCGCGAGGCCAGGGAGCGGGCCGGGGCCCGGCTCGCCGACACCCCCTGGCGGCTCAACTCGGAGGTGCCCGGGCAGGAGTTGCGCACCCGCTGGCACGCAGGTCCGGGGGCCATGGCGCAGGCCGAGCGGGACCTGGAGCGCGGGCTGCTCACCGCCCGTGGGCTGGACCGGGTGCTGCGCGTGGCCTGGACCGTGGCGGACCTGCGGGGGCGGGACCGGCCCGAGGCGCTGGACGTGGCCGTGGCACTGGAACTGCGGACGGGGATCTCCCGCGGGGCGCCGGCGGTCGAGCGGGCCGGGTCATGACCGGGACCGGGCAGCCGGATCCCGGGCTGCAACCGCCGCCCGATCCCCGGCCGGACAACGGGCCGCAGCCGCCGGATCCCTCGCGTGAGCGGTCGCCCGATCCCGGGCCGGGGCCGCTGCCGGAGTCCCGGCTGGAGCCGCTGGCGGATGCCTGGCGTGAGCCGCTGCCGGAGTCCCGGCGGGAGCCGCCGCCGGAGCCCGGGCGGGAGGCGCTGCGGGAGTCGCGGCCGGAGCCGTCCGGCCGGGGCGAGGACTGGCCGGGGAGCGGCGGCCGGGAGCGGGCCGAGGACGGGGAGCTGCTGGCGCGGGTGGCGCTGACCCGGGTGCTGGAGCCCGGGGACGAGCACGGCGGGCGCTGGCTGCGGGAGTTCGGCGCCGTGGAGCTGATGCGGCTGCTGACCGGCCCCGAGGCGGAGTCGGGGATTCCGTCAGGGGTGGGCCCGGAGCGGCTCGCCGGGTACCGCAGGCGGGCGGTGCGGGCCGACCCCGTGCGGGACCTGGCCGCGGCCGCCGAGGCAGGGGTCCGGTTCATCGTGCCGGGCGCGCCGGAGTGGCCGACCCAGCTCGACGACCTCGGCGCCGCCCGCCCGGTCGGGCTGTGGCTGCGGGGCCTGCCCAACCTGCGGAACTGGGCGCTGCGTTCGGTGGCCATCGTCGGGGCCCGGGCCTGCACCCCGTACGGCGCGCACATGGCCCAGAGCCTGGCCGCCGGGCTCGCCGAGCGCGGCTGGGTCGTGGTCTCCGGGGCGGCGTACGGGATCGACGGCGCCGCCCACCGCGGGGCGCTGGCCTCGGGCGGGGCCACGGTGGCGGTGCTCGCCTGCGGGGTGGACGTCGCCTACCCCCGCGGACACGCCGGGCTCCTCGGCCGGATCGCGGGCCAGGGCCTCGTCCTGGGCGAGCTGCCGCCCGGCAGCCATCCGACGCCGAGCCGGTTCGTCCTGCGCAACCGGGTCATCGCCGCCCTCACCCGGGGCACGGTGGTGGTCGAGGCGGCCCACCGCAGCGGCTCCCTGGTCACCGCCCGGCGGGCACGGGACCTCGGGCGGTTCACCATGGGCGTCCCCGGACCCGCCACCAGTGCGCTCTCCGCCGGGGTGCACGAGCTGCTGCGCGGCGAGGCCGTCCTGGTCACCGACGCGGCCGAAGTGGCCGAGCTGGTGGGCGGCATGGGCGAGCTGGCCCCCGAGCGGCGCGGCCCGGTGCTCGCCCGGGACCTGCTCGGGCCGGACACCTCCCGCGTGCTCGAAGCGCTCCCCGCCGGGCGCCCGGCCCAACTCGACGCGGTGGCACTTGCCTCCGGCATCAGCGCCGATGAAGTCATCGGCAGACTGTACGAACTTCACTCTCTGGGGTTCGTCGAACGGCAGGGCGACGGCTGGCAGTTGAGCAGGCAGAGGCCCGACGGAGGCACGCAAACCGGAGCTGCCCGGCGAGGCGGTGGTTGACCTGGGGCGTTCCGGTGAAAGAGTGAAACCGATGAGAGACGCGGTCTTCCCGGTGGCAGTCGCCGGGACCGAGCGCCAGGCGCCGGTCCCGGGTCGCCCGCGCGAGTCGCGACGCCCCTGCGCCCCCGCGCGATCCCGTACTCTTCGCGCACCGCGACACTTCCGTCACGCTACGCTCCCAAGGAATCCCGCTCCGGCAAAGGCGAAGCATGCCCCAGCACACCTCAGGGTCTGACCGCGCTGCGGTGCCCCCCGCTGCCCGCGGCAGCGTGCGGTCCACCGCGCCCTCGTCCCTGGAGGTGCTGTGGCGCTCGTACAAGGACTCGGGTGACGAGCGGCTGCGGGAGCAGCTGATCCTGCACTACTCACCCCTGGTGAAGTACGTGGCGGGCCGGGTCAGCGTCGGCCTGCCGCCCAACGTGGAGCAGGCCGACTTCGTCTCCTCCGGGGTCTTCGGGCTGATCGACGCCATCGAGAAGTTCGACATCGACCGGTCCATCAAGTTCGAGACCTACGCGATCACCCGGATCCGCGGCGCGATGATCGACGAGCTGCGGGCGCTGGACTGGATCCCGCGCTCGGTCCGGCAGAAGGCGCGTGCCGTGGAGCGGGCCTACGCCACGCTGGAGGCCCAGCTGAGGCGTACCCCCACGGAGGGCGAGGTCGCCGGCGAGATGGGGATCGGCGTGGAGGACCTGCATGCCGTTTTCAGTCAGTTGTCGCTGGCCAACGTGGTCGCCCTCGAGGAGCTGCTGCACGTGGGCGGGGAGGGCGGCGACCGCCTCTCGCTGATGGACACCCTGGAGGACACGGCCGCCGACAACCCCGTGGAGGTGGCGGAGGACCGTGAGCTGCGGCGCCTGCTGGCGCGGGCGATCAACACGCTGCCCGAGCGGGAGAAGACCGTGGTGACCCTCTACTACTACGAGGGCCTCACGCTGGCCGAGATCGGCAACGTGCTGGGCGTCACCGAGAGCCGGGTCAGCCAGATCCACACCAAGTCGGTCCTCCAACTGCGGGCGAAGCTGGCGGATGTCGGACGGTGAGCTTGCGGTACCTCCGTAGAGTGGATGTGTGCCCAGGATTCGAGCGGCCTCCGTGGCCGAGCACCGGTCGATGCAGCGCGGCGCCCTCTTGGACGCCGCGCGTTCCCTGTTGTCCGAAGGCGGAACGGAAGCGCTGACCTTCCCCGCCCTCGCGGAGCGGACCGGGCTCGCCCGGTCCTCCGTGTACGAGTACTTCCGCTCCCGCGCGGCCGTGGTCGAAGAGCTGTGCGCGGTGGACTTCCCCGTGTGGGCCGCCGAGATCGAGGCGGCCATGGAAGACGCCCCGTCGCCCGAGGCCAAGATCGAGGCCTACGTACGCAGCCAGCTGGGGCTGGTCGGGGACCGGCGCCACCGGGCGGTGGTGGCGATCTCGGCCAGTGAGCTGGACGCGGGCGCGCGGGAGAAGATCCGCGCGGCCCACGGTGGCCTGGTGGCGATGATCGTCGAAGCGCTGGGCGCGCTGGGGCAGGCGGAGCCGAAGCTGGCCGCGATGCTGTTGCAGGGGGTCGTGGACGCCGCCGTCCGGCGGATCGAGCTCGGCGCGGCCGAGGACCCCGAGGTCGTCACCGAGACCGCCGTCGCCATGGCCCTGCGGGGAGTCCGGGGCTGAGGTCCCCGGACCCCGGAGACCTCGGCCCCGGGATCCCGCGCCTCAATCGCCGGCGGCGCCGGCCATCGGCAGCAGGCGGGGTGTCGGGCGGGGGAGAAGGGTGAGGGGGTTGAGGTACGCCTCGCCCGCGAGCAGACCCCAGTGCAGGCACGGCTCCGGACAGTGGGAGCCCTCCGTGAGGACCGCCACGACCTGGCCCGCCGTGACCTGCTCACCCTCCGCGACCAGGGGGCGGACCGGCTCGTAGGTCGTGCGCAGCCCGTTCGGGTGGGCCAGCGACAGGACCCCGCGCCCGGCGACCGGGCCCGCGTGGTGCACCCGGCCGCCCGCGACGGCGCGGATCTCGGTGCCCACGGGCGCGGACAGGTCCACCCCGCGGTGCCCGGCCGCGTACGGGGTCGGGGGCGGGTCCCACCAGCGGGCCACGGCCAGGGGTGCGGGCAGCGGGCGGACCCCGGGCAGGGCCGCCTGGGCCAGGAGCAGCAGGCTGAGCAGCAGTGTCGTCATGGCCCCAGGGTGGCGCGGCCGGGGCCGGCGGCGGCCGGGCCTGTGGACGGCCCGCCGGGTGTGGACAAGCGCGTCACCCGGCATACCACCGGGTCCCGTACACTTCTTGTGGCGATCCGGGTCACCGGGTCGACTTCGCACGCCCCAGCACCAGCCCGAAAGGGCCAGGTGAAAGCGTCTCTCGGTCCCTCATGGGGGCAGGGCGCGGCGGGGCGTCAGGAACCAAACCGAGAAACCAAGGAGATGGCCATGGCCGTCGTCACGATGCGGGAGCTGCTGGAAAGCGGCGTCCACTTCGGTCACCAGACCCGCCGTTGGAACCCGAAGATGAAGCGCTTCATCTTCACGGAGCGCAACGGCATCTACATCATCGACCTGCTGCAGTCGCTGTCGTACATCGACCGCGCCTACGAGTTCGTGAAGGAGACCGTCGCGCACGGTGGCTCCATCATGTTCGTCGGTACCAAGAAGCAGGCGCAGGAGGCCATCGCCGAGCAGGCGACGCGCGTCGGCATGCCGTACGTCAACCAGCGCTGGCTGGGTGGCATGCTCACCAACTTCTCCACCGTCTACAAGCGCCTTCAGCGTCTGAAGGAGCTTGAGGCGATCGACTTCGAGGACGTCGCCGCCTCGGGTCTCACCAAGAAGGAGCTCCTGGTCCTCTCCCGCGAGAAGGCCAAGCTGGAGAAGACCCTCGGTGGTATCCGCGAGATGTCGAAGGTCCCCAGCGCCGTCTGGATCGTCGACACCAAGAAGGAGCACATCGCCGTCGGTGAGGCGCGCAAGCTCCACATCCCGGTCGTCGCGATCCTCGACACCAACTGCGACCCCGACGAGGTCGACTACAAGATCCCGGGCAACGACGACGCGATCCGCTCCGTCACCCTGCTCACCCGCGTGATCGCCGACGCCGTCGCCGAGGGCCTCATCGCCCGCTCCGGCGCTGCGACCGGTGACTCGAAGCCGGGCGAGAAGGCCGCCGCCGAGCCGCTCGCCGAGTGGGAGCGCGACCTGCTCGAGGGCGACAAGAAGGCTGACGACGCCGAGGCCGCTCCGGCCGAGGCCGCTGCCGAGACCGTCGAGGCCCCGGCCGCCGAGGCCATCGAGACCGTCGAGGCTCCGGCCGCCGACGCTCCGGCCGCCGACGCCGAGCAGGCCTGACCCACTGAGAGCGCCCGGCGTTCACGCGCCGGGCACTCGCAGCGCGGACGATGACGGCGGGGGAGCCGCGCCACGAGCGCGGCGCCTCCGCCGTTCACCCGTAGATCTACGACTTCGAGAGAGAATCACAGACTCATGGCGAACTACACCGCCGCTGACGTCAAGAAGCTCCGCGAGCTCACCGGCGCCGGCATGATGGACTGCAAGAACGCGCTCGTGGACTCCGACGGTGACGTCGACAAGGCCATGGAAGCGCTCCGTATCAAGGGTCAGAAGGGCGTCGCCAAGCGCGAGGGCCGTTCTGCCGAGAACGGTGCCGTCGTCTCCCTCATCGCCGACGACAACACCTCCGGTGTCCTCGTCGAGCTGAAGTGCGAGACGGACTTCGTCGCCAAGGGTGACAAGTTCCTGGCCGTCGCCAACCAGCTGGCCGCCCACGTGGCCGCCACCTCCCCGGCCGACATCGAGGCGCTGCTCGCGTCCGAGATCGAGCCCGGCAAGACCGTCCAGGCGTTCGTGGACGAGGCCAACGCCAACCTCGGCGAGAAGATCGTCCTGGACCGCTTCGCGCAGTTCACCGGCGGTTACGTGGCTGCGTACATGCACCGCACGATGCCCGACCTGCCGTTCCAGATCGGTGTCCTCGTCGAGCTCGACAAGGAGAACGCCGAGGTCGCCCGCGGCGTCGCGCAGCACATCGCCGCGTTCGCCCCGCAGTGGCTCTCCAAGGAAGACGTCCCGGCCGAGAAGGTCGAGTCCGAGCGTCGCATCGCCGAAGAGGTCACCCGCGCGGAGGGCAAGCCCGAGGCCGCCCTCCCGAAGATCGTCGAGGGTCGCATCAACGGCTTCTTCAAGGACGCCACCCTGCTCGGCCAGCCGTACGCGCTGGACAACAAGAAGTCCGTCCAGAAGGTTCTGGACGAGGCCGGTGTCACCCTGAAGCGCTTCTCGCGCATCAAGGTCGGCATCTGAGTCCGTCCGTACGCGACGGACACCGGACCCCGGTAGGGTCTGAAGCAGTCGTCCGCGCTTGCGCGAGGCGACCGCAGATCTGACGAGGAGGCCATTGCCGTAGAGGGAACCGCGAGGACCCACCGGCAATGGCCTTCTTCGTATGTGCACGAGGAGATCTCCATGAATCAGGGCGTGGACCCCCACACCGCTTCCGACGACAAGAGCGACCAGGACAAGAAGGGCCGCCGCTTCATGCTGAAGCTGTCGGGCGAGGCCTTCTCCGGTGGCGGAGGGCTCGGCGTCGATCCCGACGTCGTCCACGCCATCGCGCGTGAGATCGCCGCGGTGGTCCGCGACGGCGCGGAGATCGCCGTCGTGATCGGCGGCGGCAACTTCTTCCGCGGCGCCGAACTCCAGCAGCGCGGCATGGACCGGGCCCGGTCCGACTACATGGGCATGCTCGGCACCGTGATGAACTGCCTCGCCCTCCAGGACTTCCTGGAGAAGGAGGGCATCGACTCCCGCGTGCAGACCGCCATCACCATGGGCCAGGTCGCGGAGCCGTACATCCCGCTCCGCGCCGTGCGCCACCTGGAGAAGGGCCGCGTCGTCATCTTCGGCGCCGGCATGGGCATGCCGTACTTCTCCACCGACACCACGGCCGCCCAGCGCGCCCTGGAGATCGACGCCGAAGCCCTGCTCATGGGCAAGAACGGTGTCGACGGGGTCTACGACTCCGACCCGAAGAAGAACCCGGACGCGGTGAAGTTCGACGCGCTGGAGTACGGCGAGGTGCTCTCCCGCGACCTCAAGGTCGCGGACGCCACCGCCATCACGCTGTGCCGCGACAACAAGCTGCCGATCCTCGTCTTCGAGCTGCTCGCCGAGGGCAATATCGCCCGCGCCGTCAAGGGTGAGAAGATCGGCACGCTCGTCAGCGATCAGGGAACCCGGGCCTGAGCAGTCCGCTGCCGGGCCGAGCCCTGTCCGGCTCCGCCCGTCCCGCCCGCCCGAACCATCCATTCAAGACATGCAGGAGCACGTGGTGACCGAAGAGATCCTCCTCGAGGCCGAGGAGAAGATGGAAAAGGCCGTCGTCGTCGCCAAGGAAGACTTCGCCGCGATTCGCACCGGCCGTGCGCACCCGGCGATGTTCAACAAGATCGTGGCGGACTACTACGGCGCCATCACGCCCATCAACCAGCTCGCCTCCTTCTCGGTGCCCGAGCCGCGCATGGCGATCGTGACCCCGTTCGACAAGAGCGCCCTGCGCAACATCGAGCAGGCGATCCGCGACTCCGACCTCGGTGTCAACCCGAGCAACGACGGCAGCATCATCCGGGTGACCTTCCCCGAGCTGACGCAGGACCGCCGCAAGGAGTACATCAAGGTCGCGCGCACCAAGGCCGAGGACTCCAAGGTCTCGATCCGCGCCGTCCGCCGCAAGGCCAAGGACGCCCTCGACAAGCTGGTCAAGGACAAGGAGGCCGGCGAGGACGAGGTGCGCCGCGCCGAGAAGGAGCTCGACGACACCACCGCGAAGTACGTCGCGCAGGTGGACGAGCTGCTCAAGCACAAGGAAGCCGAGCTCCTCGAAGTCTGATGAACGACTCTTCCTGGCAGCCGGAGCCGGTTCCGGCGGGTCCCGCATACGATGCGCAGGTGGGCCCGCACACTCGGCCCATGCCCATCGTGCCCGATGCCGCCGGCCGTGACTTCGACGACCGGGAAGCACGCGATCGGGGGGCCGCCGCGCACCGCGGCCCCCTCTTCCGCGCCGATACGCCGCCGCAGGAGCCCATGCCCAGCCCCCCGCCTCCGCATGCCCCGCAGCCGCAGGACGCCTCGCCCCCGCCGCCCAAGAAGCGCGCCGGGCGGGACCTGCGTGCCGCCATAGGGGTCGGCGTCGGTCTCGGCGCGGTGATCTTCGCCTCGCTGTTCATCGTCAAGGCGGTCTTCGTCGGCGTCGTCGTCGTCGCGGTCGTCGTGGGCCTGTGGGAGCTGACCTCCAGGCTCCACGAGAAGAAGGGCATCAAGGCCCCGCTGGTACCGCTCGCGGTCGGTGGCGCGGCCATGGTCATCGCCGGATACGTCCGCGGGGCCGAGGGTGCCTGGGTGGCCATGGCCCTGACCGCGCTGGCGGTCCTGGTCTGGCGGATGACCGAACCGCCCGAGGACTACCTCAAGGACGTCACGGCCGGTGTCTTCGCCGCGTTCTACGTCCCCTTCCTCGCGACCTTCGTCACGATGCTGCTCACCGCCGACGACGGCCCGCAGCGGGTGGCCACCTTCCTGGTCCTGACCGTGGTCAGCGACACCGGGGCCTACGCGGTGGGCTGGCGCTTCGGCAAGCACAAGCTCGCGCCGCGCATCAGCCCCGGCAAGACCCGCGAGGGACTGCTCGGCGCGGTGGCCTTCGCTATGGCGGCGGGCGCGCTGTGCATGGAGTTCCTCATCGACGGCGGGGCCTGGTGGCAGGGCCTCCTGCTGGGGCTCGCGGTCGCGGTCAGCGCCACGCTGGGCGACCTCGGCGAGTCGATGATCAAGCGGGACCTGGGCATCAAGGACATGGGCACGCTGCTGCCCGGCCACGGCGGCATCATGGACCGGCTGGACTCCCTGCTGCCGACCGCCCCGGTGGTCTGGTTGCTGCTGGCGGCGTTCGTGGGCACGGGCTGACCCGTCGGTCCGTCGTCCCATAGACCGGCTGACCTGCGAAAAGGCGGCGTGACACGCCGGGCGGTTACTCTTGGAAGGCGCGCTGCTTCTGCGGCGCGCCTTTCGTCTTACGAGGAGTACCTGCCATGGCCCGCCCTGTTCCGGGAGAGCTCACCTTCGTCGCCCCGCGCGGAGCCAAGAAGCCGCC
Organism: Streptomyces sp. NPDC048255; assembly: GCF_040652415.1. Taxonomy (NCBI): domain Bacteria; kingdom Bacillati; phylum Actinomycetota; class Actinomycetes; order Kitasatosporales; family Streptomycetaceae; genus Streptomyces; species Streptomyces sp. NPDC048255. Next base: position 45,085 of record NZ_JBEZMA010000004.1, on the reverse strand, counting down.
CCGGCACCTCGCCGACCTCACTCCCGAGGAGCGCCGCGAGGCGGTCGCGGCGATCGGCGAGAAGCCGTTCCGTGCCAAGCAGCTCTCCCAGCACTACTTCGCCCGGTACGCGCACGACCCGGCCGAGTGGACCGACATCCCCGCCGGGTCCCGCGAGAAGCTCCAGCAGGAGCTCCTGCCGGACCTGATGAACGTCGTGCGGCACATCAGCTGCGACAACGACACCACCCGCAAGACCCTGTGGAAGCTGCACGACGGCACGCTCGTCGAGTCCGTGCTGATGCGCTACCCCGACCGGGTCACCATGTGCATCTCCTCCCAGGCCGGCTGCGGGATGAACTGCCCGTTCTGCGCCACCGGCCAGGCGGGACTCGACCGCAACCTCTCCACCGCCGAGATCGTGCACCAGATCGTCGACGGCATGCGCGCCCTGCGCGACGGCGAGGTGCCGGGCGGTCCGGCCCGGCTCTCGAACATCGTCTTCATGGGCATGGGCGAGCCGCTGGCCAACTACAAGCGGGTCGTCGGCGCCATCCGCCGCCTCACCGACCCGGAGCCCGACGGCCTGGGCCTGTCGCAGCGCGGCATCACCGTCTCCACCGTCGGCCTGGTGCCGGCCATGCTGCGCTTCGCCGACGAGGGCTTCAAGTGCCGCCTCGCCGTCTCGCTGCACGCGCCCGACGACGAGCTGCGCGACACCCTCGTACCCGTGAACACGCGGTGGAACGTCCGCGAGGTCCTCGACGCGGCCTGGGAGTACGCCGAGAAGTCGGGCCGCCGGATCTCCATCGAGTACGCGCTGATCCGCGACATCAACGACCACGCCTGGCGCGGTGACCTGCTCGGCAAGCTGCTCAAGGGCAAGCGCGTGCACGTCAACCTCATCCCGCTGAACCCGACGCCGGGCTCGAAGTGGACCGCGTCGCGGCCCGAGGACGAGAAGGCCTTCGTCGAGGCGATCGCCCGGCACGGCGTGCCCGTGACCGTACGGGACACCCGCGGCCAGGAGATCGACGGCGCGTGCGGCCAGCTCGCGGCCTCGGAGCGCTAGATTCCGGCCAGCGCCGTCCGTAATCGGCCGCGGGGTACCCTGTGGCCGAACCAATTTCATATTCCGACAGGGGAGCGCCACAGCGCTGAGAGTGCGGGACCGTCAATCCGCAGACCCTCTGAACCTCGCCCCGGTCATTCGGGGTAGGAAGTTCGGTCATCACTCAAGCTGTTGCGCCCTGCCCGGCGTCCGCTCCTTCAAGAGCGCCGGGCAGGGCCGCGTCTTCTCCTGGTCATCCCAGGAGGAATCACCAGTGAGCACCACCACCAAGAAGATCGCGGGCGCCGCGCTCGCGGCCGCGCTGGGCGTCACCGCGCTCAGCGCCTGCGGAGGCGGCGACGCCAAGGACAAGCCCGCGGGCGCGAGCGACGCCCCGAAGTCCAAGACCGTCACGCTCGTCTCCCACGACTCCTTCAACGCGACCGAAGCGGTCCTCAAGGAGTTCGAGCAGCAGAGCGGCTACACCGTCAAGGTGCTGAAGTCCGGGGACGCGGGCGCGGCGCTGAACCAGGAGATCCTCACCAAGGGCTCCCCGCGCGGCGACGTCTTCTTCGGTGTGGACAACACCCTGCTCTCGCGCGCCCTCGACAACGGCATCTTCACGCCGTACGAGGCCAAGGGCCTGGGCGAGGTGAAGCCGGAGTTCCAGCTCGACAAGGAGCACCGGGTCACCCCCATCGACTCCGGTGACATCTGCGTCAACTACGACAAGGCGTACTTCGCCGAGAAGAAGATCGCCCCGCCGCAGACGCTGGACGACCTGGTCAAGCCCGAGTACAAGAACCTGCTGGTCACCGAGAACGCCGCGACCTCCTCGCCCGGCCTCGGTTTCCTGCTCGCCTCCGTCGGCAAGTACGGCGAGGAGGGCTGGAAGGACTACTGGAGCAAGCTGAAGGCCAATGGCGTCGAGGTCGTCGACGGCTGGGAGCAGGCCTACAACGAGCGCTTCTCCGGCTCCGCGGGCGGCAAGAAGGCCAAGGGCGACCGCCCGCTGGTCGTCTCCTACGCCTCCAGCCCGCCGGTCGAGGTGCTGTACGGCGAGCCGCAGCCGGCCGAGGCCCCGACGGGCGTCTCCACCGGCACCTGCTTCCGTCAGATCGAGTTCGCGGGTCTGCTGAAGGGAGCCAAGAACGAGGAGGGCGGCAAGGCGCTCCTCGACTTCCTGATCAGCAAGAAGTTCCAGGAGGACATGCCGCTCAACATGTTCGTGAACCCGGTGACGAAGGACGCTGCCCTGCCGGAGCTGTTCACGAAGCACGGTGTGGTGATCGAGAAGCCGGAGAACGTCACGCCGGAAACCATCGCCAAGAACCGTGAGCAGTGGGTCAAGGCATGGACCTCGCTCGTCGTGAAGTAGGCGGTACCGAGGAGTCGGGCACGGCGCCGGGGGGCGCCGCGCCGGGCTCCGGTACCGGCGAGGGCCGGCGGGCGGTCGCGGTGCGGCTCGCCCTGATGGCCGTGCCCCTCGCCTTCTTCGGGCTGTTCTTCGCCTATCCCGTCGCCGCGATCGTCGGCCGCGGCCTCAAGACCGACGAGGGCTGGCAGTTCGGCCGCGTCGGCGAGGTGCTGGCCCGGCCGGACATCGCCGACGTGCTGTGGTTCACCACCTGGCAGGCGCTCGCCTCCACCGCGCTCACGCTGCTGCTCGCGCTCCCCGGCGCGTACGTCTTCGCGCGCTTCGAGTTCCCCGGCAAGCAGCTCCTGCGGGCCCTGGTCACCATCCCCTTCGTCCTGCCGACCGTGGTGGTCGGTACGGCCTTCCTCGCCCTGGTCGGCCGCGGCGGACTGCTGGACGAGCTGTGGGGCGTCCGGCTGGACACCACCGTCTGGGCGATCCTGCTCGCCCACGTCTTCTTCAACTACGCGGTCGTCGTACGGACCGTCGGCGGGCTGTGGGCGCAGCTGGACCCGCGCCAGGAGGAGGCCGCCCGGGTCCTGGGCGCCGGGCGGTTCGCCGCCTGGCGGCGGGTGACGCTGCCCGCGCTGGCCCCGGCGGTGGCCGCCGCCTCGCTGATGGTCTTCCTGTTCACCTTCAGCTCCTTCGGCGTCGTACTGATCCTGGGCGGGCCCTCGTACTCCACCCTGGAGGTGGAGGTCTACCGGCAGACCGCGCAGCTCCTGGACCTGCCGACCGCCGCCGTGCTCACGATGGTGCAGTTCGCCGCGATCGGCGGGATCCTCGCCGTGCACGCCTGGACCGTGCGCAAGCGGGAGACGGCGCTTCGGCTGGTGGACCCGGGCCGCACCACGCACCGGCCGCGCGGCTGGGCCCAGCGCGCCCTGCTCGGCGGGGTGCTGCTGACGGTGGCGCTGCTGATCGTGGCGCCGCTGGCCGTCCTGGTGGAACGGTCCTTCGACGCCCCCGGCGGGTACGGGTTCGGCTTCTACCGGGCGCTCCAGGACGTGGCCGCCGGGGGCGGAACCTTCCTGGTGCCGCCGCTGGAGGCCATCTGGAACTCGCTGCGGTACGCGCTCGCCGCCACCGGCATCGCCCTGGTCATCGGCGGGCTCGCCGCCGCGGCCCTGACCCGGCGCGGCGGCCGCTTCGTGCGCGGCTTCGACGCGCTGCTGATGCTCCCGCTCGGGGTGTCCGCCGTGACGGTGGGCTTCGGATTCCTGATCACGCTGGACGAGCCGCCGCTGGACCTGCGGACCTCGTGGATCCTGGTGCCGCTGGCGCAGGCCCTGGTGGGCGTGCCGTTCGTCGTACGGACCATGCTGCCGGTGCTGCGCGCCGTGGACGGACGGCTGCGTGAGGCGGCCGCCGTGCTCGGCGCGTCCCCGCTGCGGGCCTGGCGGGAGGTGGACCTGCCGCTGGTGCGGCGGGCCCTGCTGATCGCCGCCGGCTTCGCCTTCGCCGTCTCGCTCGGCGAGTTCGGCGCGACCGTCTTCATCGCCCGGCCGGACCAGCCGACGCTGCCCGTGGCGGTGGCGCGGCTGCTGGGGCGGGCCGGCGAGCTGAACTACGGGCAGGCGATGGCCCTGAGCACGATCCTGATGCTGGTGTGCGCGGTGTCCCTGCTGGCGCTGGAGCGGCTGCGCCCCGACAAGACCTCCGGAGAGTTCTGATGACCCTGCTTCAGCTGGAAGGGGTGTCGGTCCGCTTCGGTGCGCGCGCGGTGGTGGACCGCGTGGACCTCGCGGTGGCCGAGCACGAGACCGTGTGCGTGCTGGGCCCGAGCGGGAGCGGCAAGTCCACCCTGCTGAGGGTCGTCGCCGGGCTCCAGCAGGTGTCCGCCGGCCGGGTCCTGCTGGGCGGGGCGGACCAGGCGGGCGTGCCCGTGCACCGGCGGGGCGTGGGCCTGATGTTCCAGGACCACCAGCTGTTCCCGCACCGGGACGTCGGCGCCAACGTGTCCTTCGGGCTGCGGATGCGGGGCGCCCGCCGGTCGTCGTACGAGGCCCAGGTCGCGCAGCTGCTCGAACTGGTCGGCCTGCCCGGCGCCCAGGGCCGGGCGGTGGCCTCCCTGTCCGGCGGCGAGCAGCAGCGGGTCGCCCTGGCCCGGGCCCTGGCGCCCTCGCCCCGGCTGCTGATGCTGGACGAGCCGCTGGGCCAGCTGGACCGGGGGCTGCGCGAGCGGCTCGTGGTGGAGCTGCGCGGGCTGTTCTCCCGGCTGGGCACCACCGTGCTGGCCGTCACCCACGACCAGGGCGAGGCCTTCGCGCTGGCCGACCGGGTGGTGGTGATGCGCGACGGGCGCATCGCCCAGGCCGGGACCCCGCTGGAGGTGTGGCAGCGGCCCGCCTCGGAGTTCGTGGCGCGGTTCCTGGGCTTCGAGAACGTGGTCCCGGCGACGGTGTCGGGCGGGGCCGCGGACACCCCGTGGGGCAAGGTGCCGGTGCCCGCGGGGTCCCCGGAGGGGGAGCGGCAACTGCTGATCCGGCCCGCCGGGGTCCTGCTCGGGCAGGACGGGCTGGCCTGCGAGGTGCTGTCGCGGACCTTCCGGGGGACGCACGTCGCGCTGCTGCTGCGGCCGGTGTCGGGCCCGGAGCTGGAGGCGGAGTGCGCACTGGCCGGGGCCCCGGCCGCGGGGGACCGGGTCAGGGTCTCCTTCGCCCCCGCGGAGGTGGTCGTACTGCCGGACACTCCCTAGTGCTGTGCACGTGCCGGGCCGCGGCTCCTGGTTTTCCCTGATGCAGCGTCAGGGTCGGTTCGGGGTGGGGGTGGGGTGATCCCCGACGAACCGGGCGGATCCGGGCGGACAGACTCACAGGGACTTGATCATCGCGTTCCGAGTGGAGCCTCCCCATGCGCCGTCTTGCAGTCCTGCCCCTGACCGCCGCCTTGGCGTTCGGTCTCGCCGCTCCCGCGCACGCCGCCACCGCCGGTCCCGCCCCGGCCCTCGACCGTGCCGCCCTGCGCGAGGCGATCACCGTGCGCCCCGACGAGGGCGCCGCCAGTGTCGTGGCCGAGGTGCACAAGGACGGGCTGACCTGGCGCGGCACGTCCGGGGACGTCGTCACCGGCAAGCGGGTCAGCCCCGACGCGCACTTCCGCATCGGCAGCATCACGAAGCCCATGGAGGCGGTGATCCTGCTCCAGCTGTCCGCCGAGGGCCGCGTGGACCTGGACCGGAGCGTCCAGCACTACCTGCCCGGGCTACTGCCCGAGAGCCGGTTCGAGGAGCCGGTCACCGTACGGCAGCTGCTCAACCACACCAGCGGCCTGCCCCAGGACTTCGAGGGCGCCCCGGACACCTCGCCGGACGAGGAGATCGAGCGCCGCCTCGACTACCTCTCCTTCGACGAGATGATCGAGCTGACGCTCCGCCCCGAGGGCAGGCCGGCTCCCGGCCCGCGGTTCCGCCCGGGGACCCGGCAGGAGTACAACTCCTTCGGATACCGCGTCGCGGGCAAGCTCATCGAGGAGATCACCGGGCACCCGTTCCAGTACGAGGTGACCACCCGCATCCTGAAGCCGCTGGGGATGCGGGAGACCAGGACGGCCGTGCCGAACCGCAGCGCGCCTGTGCCCCGGCCCTACCTGCCCGGCTACCTGCCGAAGAGCAGCGGCGAGCTGGTCGACGTCAACGTGCAGGGCGGGCTGCCCGCGAGCATGACCTCCACCACCGGCGACCTGGACCGCTTCATCTCCGGTCTGTTCGACGGCCGACTGCTGCGACCGGCGCAGGCCGCGGAGCTGTTCACCGTGCCGACGGCCGCCGACGGCAAGCCGCTGCCGTACGCCAACGCCTCCAACTGCAACACCGGCCCCGGCAAGGGCACGGCCTGCTACAGCGTCGGCCTGATGTCCGTGCCGCTGCCCGACGGCTCGGTCCTGTGGGGCAAGACGGGCTCCGACCCGGGGTACCGCAGCGGCGTCTTCGCCTCGCGGGACCTGGGCCGGCGCGCGGTCTACGCGATGGGGACGTCGTCGTCCGCCGACGGCGCCCCCGCGGTGGCCCAGCGCCTGGCCCTCGCCGCCTTCGGCGGCTGAGGGCAAGCACTCCCTAGGGGCGGATGCCGTCGCAGGACACCGGCAGGTGGCGCGGGCCGCGCAGGACCGCGTTCTGGCGGTACGGGGGCGGGTCCTCCAGCAGCTGCGGGTTCTCCAGCCGGCGGGCCAGCTCGCTCAGCGCCAGCTGGGCCTCCTGGCGGGCCAGGGGAGCCCCGAAGCAGCTGTGGATCCCGCTGCCGAGGCCGAGGTGCTGGATGTCCTTGCGGTCCGGATCGAAGCGGTCCGGATGCTCGAAGCGCTGCGGGTCCCGGTTCCCGGAGGCCAGGATCAGCCAGAGGGACGCACCCTTGGGGATGGTGACCCCGGCGACCTCGATGTCGGAGAGGGTGCTGCGCTGGGGAAGCAGCTGCACGGGAGGCTCGTACCGCAGGAGTTCCTCGACGATCGGCACCGCCAGCTCCGGGTCCCCGCGCAGCCGCTCGAGGACGTCCGGGTGGCGCAGCAGGGTCAACATGCCGTTGGTGATCAGGTTGACCGTGGTCTCGTGGCCCGCGATCAGCAGCAGCGCGGAGGTGCTGAGCACCTCCATGGTGGTCATCGACCCGTCCGGGCCCTCCGCCGTCGCCAGCTGGGACAGCATGTCGTCGCCGGGGTTCTTGCGGCGCTCCTCGATCAGCCCCGCCAGGTACATGCCCAGCTCCATGCGGGCGTCCATGGCGCCCTTGCCGTGCTGGGTGGGGTCGGCGTCCGGGTCGGGGTCCAGGCTGGCGGCGAGGGTCTCCGCCCACACGTGGAAGCGCGGCTCGTCCTCGCGGGGCACCCCGAGCAGCCGGCAGATGACCGAGACCGGGAAGGGGTACGCGAACTGGTCGACCAGGTCGATCCGGTCCAGGTTGCCGGTGGTGACGATGCCGTCGATGAGCGCGGACACGAGGCCGCCCAGTTCCTCCCGCATGTCGTGCACCCGGTGGGGGGCGTGCGGCGGCCCGAACGGCCGGTTCGTCATCCGCCGCAGCCGGTCGTGGTCCGGCGGGTCGAGCTTGAGGAAGGACGGGGGCAGGGTCGTCCCCTCCTCCTCGGCCTGGCCCAGCGGATCGTCCCCGGTCGCCTTCAGGTTGCGGGCGTCGGAGCTGATCCGGGGGTCGTGGAGGAGGTTCTGGATCTCGTAGTAGGTGCTGACGACGTACGGGCCGTCCCCGTCGTGGGACACCGGGGTCTTGCGGAGTTCCTCGTACAGCGGGTACGGATTCGCACGGTTCGCGTAGTCGATGATCTCCCGCAGGATGGCTTGTGTCATGACGGGTCCTCGTGGTCCTCGTGGGGAGGGCGGCCTGGGTCAGTGGTGCGCGGGGACGAAGGTCATCTTCCGGTCGGCCGGCGAGTAGCCGCTGAGGGTGATGGTCGGCCCGTGGGTCGGCACCGAGGGGTCGGGGAAGTCCGCCGGCACCGGCTTGTTCCCCTCCGGCCTGCGGTCCACCGTGGAGAAGGGCGGCGGGAAGGGCGCGGTGGTCTCGATCTGGTGCTCGTAGAACTGGAGCCACCGGCAGTTGTCGAAGGTCACGGCGGCGATCACGCGCCCCTGGTACCCGTACACGGCCGCGAACCGGCGCTCCGCCAGCGAGCCCTGCGTGACGAGGATCTCCGTCCCCATCGGCGGCACCCCGACCGACTTGATGTTCACGCCGAACTGGGAGGACCAGAACGCCGGGACCCACAGGTGGGGGCGGCGGTCCGCGCTCTCGCTGAGCATGTTGTGCGCGGCCGTGTCGGCCTGCGCGACGGCGTTGCCCCAGTGCTCCAGCGAGAGGAACTGGTAGCCGAACAGGGCGTGCGGGGAGCGTGCCACGTCACCCGCCACAAAGATGTCGTCGGTGACGATGCCCCGGATGTCGAAGGCCCGGCAGCCCGCGTCACAGGCGATGCCCCGGGGACCCGCGCCCAGTCCGGAACCCGCGAGCCACTCGGTGTTGCGCTGCGCTCCCAGGGAGACGACCACCACGTCGGCCTCGACGGTGGACCCGTCGGAGAGGTGGGCGGCGCGGACCCGCCCCGAGGGGTCGCCCTCCAGCGCGGTCACCATGACCCCGGTGCGCAGGTCGACCCCGTGCTCGCGGTGCATCTCGGCGGCGACCTGCCCGATGACCCCGCCGAGCGCGCCGACCAGCGGCGCGGCGCCCCGTTCGGCGACGGTGACGTCCAGACCGCGCTCCCGGCAGGCGGAGGCGATCTCGGACCCGGTGAACCCGGCTCCGATGACGAGCACCCGGCGGGGACCGGCGGCGAGGGCCCGTTGCAGTCCTTCGCCGTCGTCCCGGGTGCGCAGCACGAAGACCCCGCCGAGGGCGCCCTCGTCCTCGTTGGGCCACGGCCGGGCCCGTACCCCGGTCGCGATCAGCAGCCGGTCGTACTCGACCTCGTCGCCGTTGCCCAGCCGGACCCGGCGCGCGGCCATGTCCAGGCCGGTGGCGGGGACCCCGAGGCGCCAGTCGGCGTCGATCGCCCGGCGGCGGGGGAGCGCGGTGTGGTCGGCGACCGCGTTGCCCAGCAGGACCTGCTTGGACAGCGGGGGCCGGTCGTACGGCTCGTACGGTTCGTCGCCGATCATGGTGAGCGAACCGGCGAAGCCCTTCTCGCGCATGGTCTCGGCGGCGCGCAGGCCGGCCAGCGAAGCGCCGACGACGACGATGCGGCCCTCGCGCTTGAGGCGCTCCAGGGCTCCGTCGTGCGCTCCTGCACCGGTCACCGCGCGCCTCCGGAGTGCGCCCCGGCCGCGGTCACGGCCTCCAGGTCCTCGTCCGTGAACTCCACCAGGATGGCGCCGACCGGGCAGGCCGCCACGGCGCGGGCGACGTTCTCCCGCTGCTCGGCAGCCGCCTCCGGGTTGTACAGCAGCGACTCGTCGCCGTGCATGGCGAACACGTCGGGAGCGAGGAAGGCGCACTGCGCGTATCCCTGGCAGCGGTTGAGGTCGACGACAAGCCTCATGACGGATCTGCCCTTCGCTGGCCTGATCATCCCCGTCACCCCCGAACCCCCGGTCCCCTCCCTTCCCCAGCATGCGCGCGGGTTCCGGAGACCGCCTGCTGGACCGGAGATCCCCAGGTCACACCAGGTCAGGCCCGGTCGGAGCGGGCCGCGGGAGGAGTGCCGCGCCGGGCGCGCAGGATGTGGATGCTGACGATCAGCGCCCAGGCCGGGAACAGCAGCTCGGACCAGGGCAGGCCGGACCCCACGACGATCAGGACCAGGCCGACGACGGTGCCCAGCAGGGCCAGCGGCCGGGGGAAGACGCCGAGCAGCCGCCCGATGGTCGAGGTCGCGAGGACGAAGACGGCCGCCATCCGCATCGCGTAGGTCGAGAGGAGGACGTAGGCGTAGTGGCGGCCGAACTCGGAGGGGGTGTCCTCGTCCAGCACGGTGCCCGCCGCCGCGGCGGCGACGAAGAGGGTGGCGACGAAGACGAAGCCGCTGCCGAGGAACACGGTGGCGATGAACCGGTCCTCGGCCTCGCCCGTGTGGGCGCGCAGGGCGCCCATGAACCACAGGAAGAAGATGCCGGCGAAGGGCACGATCTCCAGGGCCACCCGGATCGCCCAGCGGCGGTCCGGATCGATGACTGCCTCGGCGGCGTCCCCCGACGGGATGGCGATCCGCATCAGGACGATCGCCGCCGCGAGCAGCAGGGCGAAGGCGACTCCGGCCGTTCCGGCGGCTCGCGGTGTCTTCAGCCGATCGGTCGTGGGCTCCACGGGCCCCTCGCTCTCTCCCCCCGGTCCAGCAAGCGGCAGCCGCCGCCGCGCCACCACCGGGGACGGCCGACCGGGTGATCGAGCCCGGCCGGCCGGAGGGTCAGCCGACCGGGGTCGGGGCCGGGGCCGGGACCGGGGCCTCGGCCTCCTCCTCGGCGCCGTCGTGCTTGCCGAACCAGGCGACGGCCACGGCGCCCGCCACGGCCAGCACGAAGCCGAGCACGGCCAGCCAGGCCAGGCCCGGGCGGGAGGCGTCACCCAGCCAGAGGACGCCGATCGCCCCCGGGAGCACGGTCTCGCCGACGACCAGGGCCGCCGTCGCGCCGTTCACCGAGCCGATCTGGAGGGCGACCGTGTGCAGGTACATGCCGCCGAAGCCCGCCACCAGGATGGCGTAGAGGGCCGGGTCCGAGAGGAAGGAGCCCAGGTCGAACGGGTCGATGCCGTTCAGGATCCGGACGCCGACGCCCAGCGCGCCGAAGGCCAGCCCCGACAGCAGACCCGCCAGGATCGCGGCCCGCGAGCCCAGGAAGCGCACGGCGACGGTGCCGCCCACGATGATCAGCAGGGTGACGGCGAGCAGCCACCAGTGCGTGGACATCGGAGCGTGGTGGCCGCCCTCGTGGCCCGCGGCCGTCGCCAGCAGCACCAGCGCCGTGCAGACGACCCCGATCGAGGCCCATTCCTTGCGGGTGAGCCGGATGCCGAGCATCTTCACGCTGAGCACGGCCGTGATCACCAGGTTGGCGCTGATCACGGTCTGGGAGAGGAACAGGGGCAGCATCCGGGCGGCGAGCGCGCCCAGGCCGAAGCCCACGAAGTCCAGGATCGTCCCGATGATGAATTCCCAGGTCATCGCCGCCTTGGCGGTGGACGACAGGTTGGGGCCGCCGTGCGCGGTCACCCCGGAGGCGGTCGGGGACATCCGGGCGGCGCGGCGCGATCCCACGGCTTGCAGGACGGATCCCGTGCCGTAGCAGATGGACGCCGCGACAGCGGTCAACAAACCTATGAGCACCAAGGGCTCCGTTCACGTCTGGCAGGTTGTGCGGTACCTCTGCCAGACGTGGGAATCGGCCGGGAAGTTGCCTCGCCGGGTCAACGCATTCCGGCGAGGGCCGCCGGAACCTCCTCCACCGAGTCGACGAGCGCTATCCGGGACTCCATCGCACGGCCGCGCGCCAGTGCCTGGAGCAGGGGCCACGCCGGGAGGTGCTCGGTCCAGTGGGTGCGGCCGACCAGGACCATCGGCGCGGCCGGGCCGCGCGATCCGTAGTAGTTCGGCGTCGCGTTGTCGAAGATCTCCTGCACCGTGCCCGCGGCGCCCGGCAGGAAGACCACCCCGGCGGTGGACCGGGCCAGCAGCCCGTCCTCCCGGATGGCGTTCGCGAAGTACTTCGCGATGTGGCCGGCGAAGGCGTTCGGCGGCTCGTGGCCGTAGAACCAGGTCGGTATGCCCACGGAGTCGCCGCCGCCGGGCCAGCGGTCCCGTACGGCGAAGGCCGCGCGGGCCCAGTCGGACACCGACGGCTCGAAGGAGGGGGCCTTGGCCAGCAGCTCCAGTGCCTCCGGGAGGGCCTCGTCGGGGGCCGGGGCCAGGTAGGCGCCGAGGTTCGCCGCCTCCATCGCGCCCGGTCCGCCGCCGGTGGCGACCGTCAGCCCGGACCGGGTCAGGGCCCGGCCCAGCTCCGCCGCGCCGCGGTACTCCGTACCGCCGCGGGGCATGGCGTGGCCGCCCATCACACCCACCACCGGGGCGCCCGCGAGGCGCTCGTCGAGGGCGTCGGAGATGGCGTCGTCGTGGATGGAGCGCAGCATCGAGGAGAAGATGTCGGCGTCGGACCGGGTCTCCTGGAACCAGGCGTACGCCTGGGCGTCCGGGGTGGCCTCGTACCCGGCGGGCAGTCCCGCGAACAGTTCCTCGGGCGTGTAGAGCAGACCGCGGTACGGGTTGAAGGGCAGGTCCGGCACGGGCGGGAAGACCAGGGCGCCGTCGGCGCGGACCTTCACCGAGGCGTCGGGCTCCATCGCGCAGCCCAGGAACACGGCCGCCGAGGTGTCTGCGGACAGCAGCGCGAAGGTCCGCTCCAGCAGGTTGACCGACTGGATCCGGTAGCCGCTGAGCGAGCCGCGGGCCACGACCTGGTCGAATTCGGCGAGCGTCTCGATCTCGGTGTCGATGTATCCGTTGACCATTCGGCCCACCCTAAGGGCTGCCCGGGTCAGTGGGTCAGGGCCAGGGACGTCAGCTGCGCCACACCCCAGCTGACCGGCGCGCACACGGCGATCAGCGCCGTGGCCCGCAAACTCGCGGCCGTACGCAGGACCTTGGCCGGAGTGCCCAGGTCGAGCAGCGCCTCCCGGCCGGCGGTACGGGCCTGGCGGGCCTCCACCGCGGATGTGAGAAGGGTCGCGGCGGCGCACAGCGCGACCAGCGCGGCGGCCGGCCCCGACAGCGGACCCAGCGGCAGGAGCAGGCCGCCCCGGTCCCGCAGGGCCAGGGCGCTGAGCGCTCCGGCGGCGATCGCGCAGAGCACGCCCAGCGGCGGGCCCAGCCGGGGAGCCTCCTCCTGCAGGGCCCGTCCGGCGAGCAGCCGCAGCGCGCCGGGGCGGGCGGCGGCGATCAGGGTCCCGCAGGCGTAGGCGAGACCCGGCCCGGCGAGGGCGAGCCCGATCGCGGTCAGGGACCAGCCGGTCAGCATCCCGGCGCCGCCCCGGCCGGCGTACGCCTCGACGGCCAGCCCGCACGCGGTGACGGCGATCCCCCAGGGCAGCGCGGTCTGCGGGGCGAGCGGGCGGCGGGCGCCCGGCCGCAGGGTGAGGGCGGTGGCGGCCGAGGCGGCCAGCGGGACCAGGGCGAGCAGGGTGAGGGCGGCCGCCACGGGCAGCGGCCGGTCGGCGTGCAGCAGCGAGCCGCCCGCTCCGTCGAAGGGCAGCCCGGCCAGGTCCCCGCGCAGGTGGAGGAAGGCGGCCAGGGCCAGGGCGCTGCCGAGGGTGCAGGCGACGGCGGTGGAGATCGCCGCGACCAGGGTGAGCCGTACGGGTCCCAGCCCCGCGATGTCCAGCCCCTCCCGGGGCCGCGTCGCGGGATCGGCCCGGGCCACGGCGACGGCGAAGTGGACGGTGGCGGCCAGCGGGACCAGGGCCCACAGCAGCCGCGGGAACGATCCGGCGGGCCGCTCCAAGGCCTCCGCGAGCACGTACAGCAGCAGGAACCCGGTGCCGGCCGAGGCGGCCGCGACCAGCAGCCGGCGCAGCTGGACGAGCGGACGGGAGCCGCGGGCTAGGCGGAGAGCGAGCACGCGGCCTGCCCCTCCGGGGTCTCGGAGGAGGCGGACCCGGTGCCCGCGGCGAGGGCCGTCGCGGCGTGCCTGCCGTCGAGCAGGGCGAGGTGGCGGTCGGCGACGGCCGTGGTCTCCTCGTCGTGGGTGGCCAGCAGGACGGTGATCCCGTGCGAGCGGGCCGCGGTGGTCAGCGTACGGAGGAGCCGGGCGCGCTCGGCCCGGTGCAGCGGGGCCGTGGGCTCGTCGGCGAAGACCACCGCGGGCTCGTTGACCAGGGCCCGGGCGAGGGCGACCCGCTGGGACTCGGCGCGGGTGAGGGCGGCGGGGCGCTTGCGGGCGAAGCCGCCGATGTCGAGGCGGTCCAGCCACGCGCAGGCGGCGTGCCGGGCGCTGCGGTGCGAGGCGCCGGCCATCAGCAGCGGCAGGGCCGCGTTCTCCCACACCCGGAGCTCGGGCAGCAGCTGCGGCTCGGGGCCGATCCAGCCGAACCGGTCGCGGCGCAGGCGTTCGCGGGCCGCGGTGCCCATGGTGTGCACGGGAACGCTGTTGAACCAGACCTCGCCCTGCTCGGGCAGCAGCTGCCCGGACAGGCAGCGCAGCAGGGTGGTCTTCCCGCAGCCGCGCGGGCCGGTCAGGGCCAGGATCTCGCCCTGGCGCACTCCGACGGAGATCCCGACGAGGCCGGGCGAGCCGCTGTGGGAGTAGTGCAGGGACCGCGCCCAGAGCACATCGTCCTGGGGTGGGGCGCTGTCGGGCGGGGCATTGTCCGCGGGAGCCACCATGGCGTACACCTCCGTCCGGGGGAACGAAGCGGAACCCGTTCGGTCACTGGGCCGCACTGAGATGTAAAGAGATGAACGTCTTGGATGGTGACAGCACACGGCCCGGACCCCCGCGTTCTCACTCGAACGGAGGATCCGGGCCGTGTGGTCGGACCAGTCGGTGCGCAGCGACTCAGCGACTCAGGGACGCAGCGACGCAGGGACCGGTCAGAGCTTGGTCCACGCCTCGGTGAGCACGCTGCGCAGGATGCCCTCGATCTCGTCGAAGGTGCCCTGGTCGGCGATCAGCGGCGGCGCGAGCTGGATGACCGGGTCGCCACGGTCGTCGGCGCGGCAGTACAGGCCGTTTTCGAAGAGCGCCTTGGAGAGGAAGCCGTAGAGCACGCGCTCCGTCTCCTCGTCCGTGAAGGACTCCTTGGTGACCTTGTCCTTGACGAGCTCGATGCCGTAGAAGAAGCCGTTGCCGCGGACGTCGCCGACGATCGGCAGGTCGTGCAGCTTCTTCAGGGTGTTGAAGAAGTTGCCCTCCTGGTCCAGCACGTGCTGGTTCAGGCCTTCCTTGTCGAAGATGTCGAGGTTGGCCAGCGCCACCGCCGAGGAGACCGGGTGGCCGCCGAAGGTGTAGCCGTGCAGGAAGGTGTTGTCGCCCTTGTAGAACGGCTCGGCGAGGCGGTCCGAGATGATGCAGGCGCCGATCGGGGAGTAGCCCGAGGTCATGCCCTTGGCGCAGGTGATCATGTCCGGCACGTAGTCGAACTTGTCGCAGGCGAACATCGTGCCGAGGCGGCCGAAGGCGCAGATCGTCTCGTCGGAGACGAGCAGCACGTCGTACTGGTCGCAGATCTCGCGGACGCGCTGGAAGTAGCCGGGCGGCGGCGGGAAGCAGCCGCCGGCGTTCTGCACGGGCTCCAGGAAGACGGCCGCGACGGTGTCGGCGCCCTCGAAGAGGATCTCCTGCTCGATCTGGTCGGCGCACCAGCGGCCGAAGGCCTCGGGGTCGTCGCCGAAGATCGGGGCGCGGTAGATGTTGGTGTTCGGCACCTTGTGCGCGCCGGGGACCAGCGGCTCGAAGGGGGCCTTCAGGGCCGGCAGGCCGGTGATGGACAGGGCGCCCTGCGGGGTGCCGTGGTAGGCGACCGCACGCGAGATGACCTTGTACTTGGTGTGCTTGCCCTGGAGCTTGAAGTACTGCTTGGCGAGCTTCCAGGCGGTCTCGACGGCCTCGCCGCCGCCGGTGGTGAAGAAGACCTTGTTCAGGTCGCCCGGGGCGTAGTCGGCGAGGCGCTCGGCGAGCTCGACAGCCTTGGGGTGCGCGTACGACCAGATGGGGAAGAACGCGAGTTCCTGCGCCTGCTTGTAGGCGACCTCGGCCAGTTCCTTGCGGCCGTGACCGGCGTTGACCACGAACAGTCCGGCGAGACCGTCGAGGTAGCGCTTGCCCTTGTCGTCGAAGATGTAGGTGCCCTCACCACGCACGATGGTGGGGACGGGGGCGTTCTCGTAGGACGACATGCGGGTGAAATGCATCCACAGGTGGTCGTACGCGGTCTTGGAGAGGTCCTGGCTCACGGGCTATCGAGTTCCCCACATGTAGGTCTGCTTCTTCAGCTTCAGGTAAACGAAGCTTTCGGTTGATCGCACGCCGGGGAGCGTGCGGATCTTCTTGTTGATCGTCTCGAGCAGGTGGTCGTCGTCCTCGCAGACGATCTCCACCATCAGGTCGAACGATCCTGCGGTCATCACCACGTACTCGCACTCCGCCATCGCGGTGAGTGCGTCCGCCACCGGGTCGAGGTCTCCCTCGACGTTGATCCCGACCATGGCCTGGCGTCGCAGGCCCACGGTGAGCGGGTCGGTGACGGCGACGATCTGCATGACGCCCTGGTCGAGGAGCTTCTGCACGCGCTGGCGCACAGCCGCTTCCGACAGGCCGACAGCCTTGCCGATCGCTGCGTAGGGACGGCGACCGTCCTCCTGCAGTTGCTCGATGATCGCCAGGGACACAGCATCGACCGAAGGGGACGGTTGTCTGTTCCTGGAATCTGCGCTTCGACTGACCACGACCTCACTGTGCACGAGGAGTCGTCTGTTCCGCAAGACGGAATCGATGAAATCCGTTGTTTGAGAGCTCGGATCTCACTGATTTCGTAGTTCGTGGCGTCCGGCCCTGTCGAAAGCGTCGGCGGAGGAGCTAGGCTTGGGAGTCGTCTCAATCGTTGGACATGTGATCAGGAGTGTGGCTGGAGTGACCACCGAACTGCGTCGTCTGCGCAACTACATCGGCGGGCCGCCGACGGGCGGACCACCGAGGTGGTCAACCCCACCACCGGCGAGGCGTACGCCACGGCCCCGCTGTCGGGCCAGGCCGATGTCGACGCCGCCATGGCGGCCGCCGCGGCCGCCTTCCCGGGCTGGCGCGACACCACGCCCTCGGAGCGCCAGAAGGCCCTGCTGAAGATCGCGGACGCCTTCGAGGCGCGCGCGGATGAGCTCGTCGCCGCCGAGTCGGAGAACACCGGCAAGCCGCTGGGCCTCACGGCCAGCGAGGAGCTGCCGCCGATGGTGGACCAGATCCGCTTCTTCGCGGGCGCCGCCCGGCTGCTGGAGGGCCGCTCGGCCGGCGAGTACATGGACGGGATGACCTCGATCATCCGCCGTGAGCCGGTCGGCGTCTGTGCCCAGGTCGCCCCGTGGAACTACCCCATGATGATGGCCGTGTGGAAGTTCGCCCCGGCCATCGCCGCCGGCAACACCGTGGTGCTCAAGCCCTCGGACACCACCCCGGCCTCCACCGTCCTGATGGCGGAGATCATCGACTCGATCCTGCCCAAGGGCGTCTTCAACGTCGTGTGCGGCGACCGCGAGACCGGCCGGGCCATGGTCGAGCACAACACCCCGGCGATGGCCTCCATCACCGGCTCGGTGCGCGCGGGCATGCAGGTCGCCGAGAGCGCATCGAAGGACGTCAAGCGCGTCCACCTGGAGCTCGGCGGCAAGGCGCCGGCCGTCGTCTTCCAGGACGCGGACATTGCCAAGGCCGTCGAGGACATCGCGGTCGCCGGCTACTTCAACGCCGGCCAGGACTGCACCGCCGCCTGCCGTGTGCTCGTGCACGAGTCGATCCACGACGAGTTCGTGTCCGCGCTCGCCAAGGCCGCCGCGGACACCAAGACCGGTCAGCCGGACGACGAGGACGTGCTCTACGGCCCGCTTAACAACCCCAACCAGCTCAAGCAGGTCGCGGGCTTCATCGAGCGCCTCCCCGCGCACGCCAAGGTCGAGGCGGGCGGCCACCAGGTCGGCGAGAAGGGCTACTTCTACGCCCCGACCGTGGTCTCGGGCCTCAAGCAGGACGACGAGATCATCCAGCACGAGGTCTTCGGCCCCGTCATCACCGTCCAGTCCTTCACGGACGAGGCCCAGGCCGTGGAGTACGCGAACGGCGTCGAGTTCGCCCTCGCCTCCTCCGTGTGGACCAAGGACCACGGCCGCGCGATGCGGATGTCCAAGAACCTCGACTTCGGCTGCGTGTGGATCAACACCCACATCCCGCTCGTCGCCGAGATGCCGCACGGCGGCTTCAAGAAGTCCGGCTACGGCAAGGACCTCTCCGCCTACGGCTTCGAGGACTACACGCGCATCAAGCACGTGATGACCTCGCTCGACGGCTGATCGGCCGCACCGGTCACAGCACAGCGCCGACGGGGCGGGCAGTAGACAACATGTCTATTGCCCGCCCCTTCGCGTTCCCCGAGGCTGTGCGCATGCCTGAACTCCCCTTCTCCCGCCGCGCCGCACTGCGCGGCCTCGGTGCCACGGGTCTGCTGGCCGCCCTGAGCGGATGCGGAGTGCCCGCCGCGTACGTCCCCGAGGACCGGCGGGAAGGGCTCGACAGGTCCGGGCGGGACCGGGCCGTGTCCTTCTCCAACTGGCCTCTGTACATCGACACCGACGAGGAGGACGAGGAGCGCCGTCCGACGCTGGAGGCCTTCTCGGAGCGGACGGGCATCGAGGTCCGGTACACCGAGGAGATCAACGACAACGACGAGTTCTTCGGCAAGGTCAGCCCGGCCCTGATGAACCGCCAGGAGACGGGCCACGACCTGGTCGTGGTCAGCGACTGGATGGCCGCGCGCTTCGTCCACCTGGGCTGGGCCCAGAAGATGGACCGCTCGGCGCAGCCCAACGTGACCACGTACCTGGACCCGCAACTGCGGTCCCCCGCCTTCGACGAGGGCCGGCTGCACACCGTCCCCTGGCAGTCCGGGATCACCGGCATCGCCTACAACCGCAAGGCCCTGGGCCGGGAGATCAAGTCGGTCCAGGACCTGTGGCGGCCGGACCTCGCGGGCAAGGTCACCCTCTTCTCCGGCCTCGACGAGTCCTTCGCCCTGCTGATGCAGGGCAACGGCGTGGACGTCACCCGCTGGACCGAATCCGACTTCCACCGGATGTGCGACCAGGTCGAGAGCATGGTGAGGAAGAAGCACATCCGCCGCTTCACCGGCAACGACTACACCTCCGATCTGAGCAAGGGCGACGTCCTGGCCTGCCAGGCCTACTCCGGCGACGCCATCCAGCTCCAGGCCGACAACCCGGACATCGAGTTCGTGGTCCCGGACGAGGGGGCCGAGCTCTGGGCGGAGAGCCTGCTCGTGCCCAACCTCGCCCGGCACAAGACCAACGCCGAGGCCCTGATCGACTACTACTACGCCCCGGAGGTGGCCGCCGAACTCGCCGCCTCCGTCAACTACGTCTGCCCGGTCCCGGCCGCCCGCGAGGTCCTGGCCGCCTCCGAGGACAAGGAGACCGCCGAACTGGCCGAGAACCCGTTGATCTTCCCCGACGACGACATGCGCCGACGGCTCGTCGTCGCCAGGGACATCTCCTCCGCCGAGCGCCGCTCCCTCGCCCGGCGCTGGAACGCCATCGTCGGACTCTGACCACCCCCCGGCGCCACCGGACTGAACGTGTTCAGGAATTGTGCTGAACGCGTTCAGAAACTGCCGTACGCTGTCTCCCATGAGCGAGAGAAGCGCCCTTCAGCGGCGGATCCGTGCCTGGCTGGTCCTGTTCCTCGTCTGCCTGGTGCTCAGCGGACTCACGGCATTCCCCCTCGTCAGCGAGCTCCGCTGGGCCAACGCCCTGGTGGACAACGCGTGGCTGCGCCGGGTCGGCGACGGGCTGGACCAGGCCGACGCCGAGTACCCCTTCCTCCTCTACGGCACCGACTGGCTGGCCTTCGCACACCTCTGCATCGCCGTCTTCTTCTACGGGGTCCACCGCGACCCCGTCCGCAACATCTGGATCGTCGAGGCGGGCATGATCGCCTGCGCCGGGATCATCCCGCTGGCCCTGATCTGCGGCCCGATCCGCGGCATCCCCGTCTGGTGGAGCGTCATCGACATGTCGTTCGGCGTCTTCGGAGTGATCCCGCTGCTGATCCTGCGCCGCATGATCAAGCGCCTCGAAGCCATGCCCGAGCCGCAGGACCCGGCCGGCGCCGGGCCCCGGACCGCGGTCGCGGCCTGACCCCCGGCACCGCTACTTGGCGAAGGCCGCCAGGACTACGGCGAGGGCGACCGGGTTCATGCCCTCGCCCTTGGCGTCGGTGGAGTTCACCGAGTAGACCACGGTCCGCGACCCGTCGAGCGTTCCGCCTATCGCCGTGTTGTAGCCGTGGCGGCCGCCGGTCTTGCCCCAGGTCTCCGTACCGTCGGGCAGGACGATTCGGGAGAAGCCGGCCGTGAGCTGGGCGGGCTTGCCGCTCTTGAAGTCCTTCACCGCCGGCACGGCGAACATCGTCTCCTTCAGCAGGGCCTTCGGGACGATCCGCCCGTCGAACAGCGCGACGGTGAAACGCTCCAGATCGGCCGTCGTGGAGATCATGTCGCCCGCCGCCCAGCGGTCAGAGGAGTTCCACACGGTCACGTCGCGCAGCTCCCGCGAGCCGTCGGCCCGGGTGAGCGCCTGGTAACCACGGTTGTGCGGGCCCGGTATGCGGGTCTGGAAACGGCCCGGGAACGAGGTGTCCCGCAGCCCCAGCGGTCTCAGGACGCGCTCCGAGACCGCCCGCTCGTACGTCGTTCCGGTCAGCTTCTCGATCAGGACGCCCAGGATCGTGTAGTTGATGTTCAGGTAGTGCTGGGCCTCGCCCGCGGTGAACTCCGGCCCCTTGGCCAGGGCGTTGGCGATCTGCTGCCGGGGATCGGTCACGTCGAAGCGGTGCTCCCACTGCGCCTCGAAGGAGTCACCCGGCCCGTCCGCCGCCCGGATGCCACTCGTGTGGTTCAGCAACTGGCGCACGGTGACCGGCCTTTCGAAGCTTGCGGGGAAGAGGCCCGGCAGGTGGTCCTCCACCGGCCGGTCCAGCTCCACCCGGCCCTCGGCCGCCAGCTGCAGCACGACCGCCGCGGTGAAGACCTTGGTCACCGAACCCGCCCGGAACCGGCCCTCCTCGATCGCCTCGCGTCCGCTGCGGATGTCGGCGACACCCGAACTCCCCTGCCAGCTGCCGCTCGTACCGCCCACCCGGACCAGTGCGGCGGTCGCGTCCCCGTGCTCCGCGCCCAGCCCGGCGATCGCCTTCTCCAGGGCCTTCGCGTTCGGCGGCGTCGCGACGATGGATGCGCTCCCCGGAGGCGCCGGCACCGAGGATGCGGCCGGCGTCCTCCCGGCCGGCGCCGCGTGGGCGACGGCCGGCCCCGCCGCGATGCCGAGGACCAGAGCGGCGGCGATCAGTGTGCGTGTCTTGGCGTCCATGGTGTCTTCCCCCTGTGAGTCCTCGGGGCCGTGCTGCCCCGATGACCTCAATGCTGCTGGTCAGAGGGATGGTTGAGGATCACCCGCGGGAGGGGTCTTCACCGGTACGACAACTCCCTCGCGCGAGGGAGGCGACACGCCGTCCCCTCACTCCCCAGCGGGAGTACCCGCCGCGATCAGACCTGTCTCGTACGCGCAGATCACCGCCTGGATCCGGTCCCGCAGCCCCAGCTTCGCCAGCACGTTCCCCACGTGCGACTTCACCGTGTGCTCGCTGACCACCAGCGCCGCCGCGATCTCCGCGTTCGACAGCCCCCGCCCCAGGTGCAGCAGCGTCTCCCGCTCCCGCGCCGTCAGCACCTCCAGCCGGTCCGCCGCCAGAGCGGGCCGCGCCACCGTCGCCGCCGTGTACTCCTCGATCAGCCGCCGCGCCACCGAGGGCGCCAGCAGGGACTCGCCCGCCGCCACCACCCGTACCGCGTGCACCAGGTCGTCCCGCCGCACGTCCTTGAGCAGGAACCCGCTCGCCCCCGCGTGCAGCGCCTCGTACACGTACTCGTCCGAGTCGAAGGTCGTCAGCATCACCGTCCGGCACGCGCTCCGCGCCGAGATCGTCCGGCAGGCCTCGATCCCGTCCAGCACCGGCATCCGGATGTCCAGCAGCGCCACGTCCGGGGCGAGCCGGGCCACCGCCTCCACCGCCGCCGCGCCGTCCCCCACCTCCGCCACGACCTCGATGTCCTCCTGGACGTCGAGGATCATCGCGAAACCGCTGCGCACCAGCTCCTGGTCGTCGGCCACCACCACACGGATCGTCAACTCCCCACCTCCTGGCGCGAGGTTACAAGGACGGCACTGAGGCGGAAGCCCCGCCCGTCCGGGCCGGGACCGGCCGTGGCCGTCCCGCCGTGCGCGGCCGCCCGCTCCCGGATCCCGATCAGCCCGTGCCCGCCACTGCCGCCGGCCCGCGCGGGACCCCGCCCGTCGTCCTCGACCGTGACCGTCAGGTCCCGTTCCGTGTGGTGCAGCCGCACCGACACCCGGCCCGCCGCGGCGTGCTTGACCACGTTCGTCAGGGCCTCCTGCACGATCCGGTACACGGCCGTGTCCACCGCCGGGGCCAGCGCCCGCACCTCGCCCGTCTCCTCGTACACGATCCGCGGCCCGCCCTGCCGCACCCGGTCCAGCAGCCGGGGCAGTGCGGCCACCCCCGGCTGCGGTTCGCGCGGCGCCGGACCGTCCTCCCGGAGCAGCCCGAGCATCGCCCGCAACTGCACCATCGCGTCCCGGCCGGTCTCCGAGATTGCCTCGAAGGCCGCCTCCGCCCGCTCCGGCGCCCGCCGCACCGCCACCGGACCGGCCTCCGCCTGCACGATCATGATGCTGACGGCGTGCGAGAGGATGTCGTGCATCTCCCGTGCGATCCTGGCCCGTTCGCGCGTCACGGCCTGCTCCGCCTCGATCCGGTTGGCCCGCTCCAGCTGCGCCGCGCGGTCCTCGACGGCCGCGGTGTAGGCCTGCCGCGTGTACTGGAGCCGGCCCAGCGCGTAGGCGGCCCCCGCACAGAACACGGTGAAGGACAGCTCCCTGGCCGTCCCCGTCCGCAGACCCGTGGACGCCGAGACCGTCAGGACCGAGAGCACGCCGACCGCCACCCGCACCCGGGCCGGGCACATCAGGGCGACCGTGTAGAAGGAGATCAGCCCGGCGTACGGCAGCGGCTGCCCCGGCCCTTCGAACGCCACCCGGTAGACCCCGCCGACGAGCAGGATCGCCACCAGCACGGTGACCGGCCGGCGCCGCCGCCACACCAGCGGCACCACCGCCAGCGTGGTCATCGCGTACGAGCCCCAGGTCGCGGGCGGCAGCGACGCCTCCCGCGGCAGCACGAAGGGCATCGTGACGGCCAGCTGCACCAGCAGGGTCAGGCCCAGGTCCACCGCCCACGGCCCGGCCCGGCCCAGGCGTGCGGACCGGCCCAGCCGCGCGGCCGGGGTCCGTATCACCGCCCGAGCTCGGTCCGTACGGCGGTCAGCGCGTCCACCCGGTTGGTCGTGACCGAGTCGACCCCGGCCCTGATGAGCCTGCGCATCGTCCGCCGGGTGTCGGCCGTCCAGGCCGACACCAGCAGGCCGTCGCGGTGGAGCGCGTCCGTCAGCTCCCGGCTCACCAGCCCGAAGCGGTAGTTGAGCCACCGCGGCGCCACCGCGTCGAGCAGCACCCGGCGCGGCGGCGAGAGCGTGGTCCAGGTCAGTGCGATCTCCGCGCCCGGATCGGCGGCGCGCACCGCCAGCATGGAGTTCGGTCCGGCGCAGTAGTACGTCCGCTCGCGCGCCCCGCACTCGCGGACCAGGCCGACGACGGTCCGCACCGCCTCGGTCGTCGCGCCGGGCAGGTCGATCATCACCCGGCCCGCGCCGGCGGCCATCAGGGCCTCGCGCAGGGCCGGGACCCCGCCCTGCGTCAGCTCCTTGAGCTGGGGGGCCGTGACCTCGTCGAGCCGAAGGTCATGGCCCCAGAGCCGCTGGAGCGTCTCGTCGTGGAGCAGGACCGGTACCCCGTCGCGGGTCAGCCGCACGTCGATCTCGACCGCGTCCGCCCCTCGGGCGAACGCGGAGCGGATCGAGGACAGGGTGTTCTCACGGACACGGTAGGGATCGCCGCGGTGGCCGACGGCAGTCAGGGTGCGCATGGCCCCATTCTCGCGGCCCGCGGGTCAGCGGGAGGTCAGCGCGCGAGCCATTGCTCGGTGTACGCGTCGATCTCCGCGCTGAGCTTCGCCTTGCCGGGCTCGTCCAGGAAGGAGGCCTCGACGGCGTTCTTGGCGAGCTGGGCGAGACCGCGCTCGTCGAGGCCGAGGAGCCGGGCGGCCACCGCGTACTCGTTGTTGAGGTCGGAGCCGAACATCGGCGGGTCGTCGCTGTTGATGGTGACGAGCACGCCCGCCTCGAACATCTCCTTGACCGGGTGCTCGTCGAGGTCGGTCACCGCGCGGGTGGCGATGTTGGAGGTCGGGCAGACCTCCAGCGCGATGCGGTGCTCGACGAGGTAGGCCAGCAGCTCCGGGTCCCGGGTGGAGCTGGTGCCGTGGCCGATGCGCTCGGCGCCCAGCTCGCGGATGGCGTCCCAGACCGTCTCCGGGCCGGTGGTCTCGCCGGCGTGCGGCACGCTGTGCAGTCCGGCGGCGCGGGCCTGGTCGAAGTACGGCTTGAACTGCGGCCGGGGGACGCCGATCTCGGGACCGCCGAGGCCGAAGGAGACCAGGCCCTCGGGGCGCAGGTCGACGGCGAGGCGGGCGGTCTCGGCAGCAGCCTCCAGGCCGGCCTCGCCGGGGATGTCGAAGCACCAGCGCAGGATGACGCCGAATTCGCTCTCGGCGGCCTTGCGGGCGTCCTCGATGGCCTCCATGAAGGCCGTCTCGTCGATGCCGCGGCGGGTGGAGGAGTAGGGGGTGACGGTCAGCTCGGCGTAGCGGATGTTCTGCCGGGCCATGTCACGCGCGACCTCGAAGGTGAGGTGGCGTACGTCCTCGGGGGTGCGGACCAGGTCGACCACCGAGAGGTAGAGCTCGATGAAGTGGGCGAAGTCTGTGAAGGTGAAGTAGTCGGCGAGCGCCTCGGGGTCGGTGGGCACCTTCGAGTCGGGGTGCCGGGCGGCGAGTTCGGCGACGATGCGCGGGGAGGCGGAGCCGACGTGGTGGACGTGCAGTTCGGCCTTGGGCAGCCCCGCGATGAAGGGGTGCAGGTCGGTCATGGGGGGTGCCTCCGGGATGGCGCAGTGCGGGTGGTCCGCACTCATCGTAGGCAGGCCCGTCACTGTCGGCGCCAACGCTTAGCATGGCTGGACGAGAGGGGGCCGCATGACCGAGAACAGTCCCGAGCAGCGAGACCCGTGGGCACCGCCCGAGCGTTCCGCGGCGGACCTGGGCAAGCAGCAGGGCACGCCGGGCGTGCCGGGCGTGCCGGGACCGCCGTCCGTGCACGACCAGCCGACGCTCGCCGGGATACCCGGGGAGGATCCCGCGGCGTCCGCCGGACCTGCCGCGCAGCCGGGCCCCGCGCCCGCGCCCGCGTCGGCGGCCTACGGGTACCCGGCCCAGCCGGACCCCGGCGGCTACGGCTACCCCGGACCGCCGCCCGCCCAGCCGGGGTACGGATACCCCGGCGACGCGGGATACCCCGGGTACCCGGGATACCCGGGCCAGCCGGGGTACCCCGGCTACGACGGCTACCCGTACAGCGGCGGCCGTCAGCTGAGCAACGGCTTCGGCATCACCGCCCTCGTCCTCGGCATCCTCGCCATGGTCGCGGTGTTCGGGTGCATCACCGCCTTCCTGGCGGTCCCGCTCGGCATCGGGGCGATCGTCTACGGCGTGCTCGGCAGGGGCCGGGCGAGCCGAGGCGAGGCGGACAACGGCGGGATGGCGCTGGCCGGGCTCATCACGGGCTCGGTGGCCCTCGCCCTGGGCGCCCTGGTCACGACCGCCCTGCTGGCCGGATTCTGGTTCGACGACTGGGACGGCGGCAACGACTACGAGGACCACGACGGCGGGAGCTCCTACTCGAACTCCCAGGTCCACGAGCGGGTCTGACGACACGCGACGGCGAAGCCCCGAGGCTTCGCAGCCCCGGGGCCTCTCAGCCCCCGAGGCCCCGTAGCCCCGAGGCCCCGTGGCCCCCGTCGTCCCGCGGGCAGGTCGCGGCCCTACGCGGCCCACGGCCAGTCGGCGTTCCGGCCGCCCTCGATCAGCGACACCATGCGGAAGGCCGCATCGGTGAGCCCGCCGAAGGTGTGCCGGTTGTCCGAGCCCGAGGGCGCGTGGCCCACCCGGTAGCCGGCCAGGTTCCAGGTGTAGACCGGGACGGTGTCCGGCACCAGGGACGTCGGGTCACCGCCGTAGGAGCGGTAGTCGGCCTGCTCGTCCGTGACGATCAGGACCCGGTCGTGCCCCTTGAAGTGCTGCCGGACGGCCTCGGAGGTGTTGGTGCCGCCGAGGTCCTCGAACCGCTCCAGCATCTTCAGCACCGACTCGCCGCGCTCGTACGCGACCTTCTTGCTGCTCGTACCGAACTGCACGAGGTCCGCGTGCTCGGCCCGCTGCGCCAGCGCCGCGCCGAAGACCGCGGCCGCGTCCGCCCGGTTGAGCTGCGAGCGGTCCGACAGCGGGTGCCACATCGACCCCGACCGGTCGACCAGGATCAGTGTCCGCCCCGGCAGCGCCGGGACGTTGCCCAGCGAGTGCCCGAGCGCCTGCTCCAGCGGGTAGGCCCAGCGCAGCGAGGGTGCGTGCTGATAGGCGGCCAGGTAGCGGAAGGGGAACTGCCGGGACCGGGCGACGACCTCCGGGTCGGAGATCTTCGCCGCGACCCGCGCCGCGACCGCGTCCGAGACCCCGGCCTGGTCGAAGTTGCGCAGGTTGCGCAGCAGCGCCATCGGGCCCATCGACGGGATGACCGCCTCCCAGGCGGCCGCGTCCAGCGGGCCCTGGAGCCATCCGGCCAGCGCCTCCCAGGTCATGCCCGCCGCCGCGAAGCGCTCCGCGCCGTCCGGGGAGGTGACCACGGCGCGCCGCTCCTCCACCGGCAGCTCCATCAGCGCCCGGTGGGCCGCCAGGGTGCGGTTGCCGGCCGGGAGCTCGGCGCTCTGCGGGTGGTGCCGCCTGTCCAGCGCGTACCGGAACAGCTCGCCCTGCCAGGACTTGGCCGGGTCGGGGGCGGCGTGTACGAGGTTGAGGACGTCGCCGAAGCGGTAACCGCGCCGGTCGGAGGCGGTGTCGTACTTCAGCAGCGAGTTGCCGTTGTAGAGCCGGCGCACGGCGTCGGCGATGCCGCGCTTGACGGGCTTGGGCACGTTGCGCCCGTAGCTGGCCGTCCAGTAGGCCAGCAGCTCACCGGGCTCGTCCGCGCGCCGCAGTACGGAGTCCACGACCTGGCGGTTCGAAGGCCCGCCGGTGGCACCCGCGTCCAGGCGCGCCTTCACGTACTCGGCGGCGCCGACGAGCGAGGCGGTGCGCATGTTGCCCTCCCCGCGCAGCCAGCCCAGCAGGCCCGCGGTCCACTCCGGGTCCTCGACGGCGAGGGTGCGCACGAGGGCCGCGTACCGCTCGTCGCGGGCCTCGCCGCTCTCGTACGCGGTGCGCTGCGTCACGAAGTTGGCCACAGCGAGCAGGAACAGCTCGGAGCGCGGATCGCGGAGGTACCCGCGGCTGCCGTGGTGGTTGGCGGCGCGGCGGCCGGTGGAGCGGACGGGCGAGGTGGGCGCGGCGGGCGCCGCCTTGGGCGCGCGGCGCAGGTTGAAACGAGCCATGTGAATCCCCCCGAATTCAAGGAAAGCGGGGGAGGCGTGACGTGGGGGATGCCCGAGATCGGAGTCGGCGGCGGACTTTATGCCCGGCGAGCTACCGCGCTGCTCCACCGGCCCGTTCCCTTGCGGGTGACGAGCCGGGTGGGATTCGAACCCACGACCTCCGGGTCCGGAAGAAGTAACCGCTGCCTGCGCACCGGGCATCCCCCACGCGTGCCTCCCGAGATCAAGGTGGGCGGCGGCCTGGTTTCGTGGAAGAAGGAGCCGCAGCCCGCGCACCGGGAGGTGCGTGACGTAGGTGTCCAGAGATCGAGGTCGGCGAAACCACGTGGTGCTCTGCCAACTGAGCTACACCGGCCCGGAAGCCGGCGGCGGGACTCGAACCCGCGACCGCCCCATTAAGAGTGGAAGTAGGTCTCACCTGCGCACCTGGACAAGGATCACGTTAGGCCGCCGGGCCCGGGTGCCGCCACGCATTTACTTTCCTGCGCCGCCCTCGCGCAGCTCCTCGCGCAGCCGCTCCCGGGCCTCCATCAGGGCGAAGCCCAGCAGGTTCAGCCCGCGCCAGCGCCGCGGGTCCAGGGCGCGCTCGTCGTCGGCCGCCAGTCCGATGCCCCAGATCCGGTCCATGGGGCTGGCCTCCACCAGTACCCGGTTCCCGGTGGACAGCAGGTAGGAGCGCAGTGCCGGGTCGGAGCCGAACTTGTGCACGCTGCCCTCCACCACCAGGGCGAACCGCTCCCGCTCCCATATCGCGTCGTCGAAGCCGCGCACCAGCCGCCCGGCCCTCTTCGCGGCCGCCGGGCTGCCGGCCTCCAGTGCGGCCCGCTCGGCCTCCGGGTCCCCGAACAGGCGGGCCTTTCCGGCCATCATCCAGTGCTCCGCCGTGGCATAGCGGACGTCACCCACAGTGAAAGCGGACGGCCACCACTGGCTGAGACAGCTCGGTCCGAGCGTCCCGTCGGGTCGCGGACGGTGGCCCCAGAACGGCAGGAACTTCACCCGCTCACCGCGGCTGACCTGCTTGATCAGCTTGTCGATCATTTCCATGCACGCGAGTCTGGCAGTCGCCACGGACACTTCGTACGGGATTTCGGGCGCGCCTCGACACATGGTCGACCGATTCCGTCGCGTAATCAAAAGGCAACAACGGAATCACTTGGCCGAGGGGTCCACCTCTGCCAGGATCGGCACTCAATTCGAGCTGTAGCTCGAACTGTAGCTACGGAGAGCGTGAGAGCGTGATGGGCAATCGCTTCCAGGTCAAGGACCGCTTCGCGGACGGCGCGCAGTACATCGACGGGCGACTGAGGTCCGGCACCTCCGGACAGTCACACACCGTGGTCGACCCGGCCACCGGTGAGGAGGTCCTCACCTACGAACTCGCGAGCACCGCGGACGTCGACGAGGCCGTCGCCGCCGCCGTCAGGGCCTTCCCGGGCTGGTCCGGCGCCACCCCCGGCGAGCGCTCCGACGCCCTGCACCGGCTGGCCGCCGTACTGGCCGAGCAGGCGGCGGACTTCGCGTACGCCGAGTCCCTCCAGTGCGGCAAGCCGATCAAGCTGTCCACGGAGTTCGACGTGCCGGGGACCATCGACAACACCGCCTTCTTCGCCGGGGCCGCGCGCCACCTCCAGGGGCAGGCCGCGGCCGAGTACTCCGGGGACCACACCTCCTACGTACGCCGCGAGGCCATCGGGGTCATCGGGTCCATCGCACCCTGGAACTACCCCCTCCAGATGGCCGCCTGGAAGATCCTCCCGGCCATCGCCGCGGGCAACACCATCGTCCTGAAGCCCGCCGAGCTCACCCCGCTGACCTCCCTGATGTTCGCGCAGGCCGCCAAGGACGCGGGCCTGCCCGACGGGGTGATCAACATCGTCACCGGCGCGGGCCGGGAGGCCGGAGAGCACCTGGTCGGCCACCCGGACGTGGTCATGACCTCCTTCACCGGCTCGACCGCCGTCGGCAAGCGGGTCGCCGAGATCGCCACCGCCACCGTCAAGCGGCTCCACCTCGAACTCGGCGGCAAGGCCCCCTTCCTCGTCTTCGACGACGCCGACCTGGAGGCCGCCGCACACGGGGCCGTGGCCGCCTCCCTCATCAACACCGGCCAGGACTGCACCGCGGCGACCCGCGCCTACGTCCAGCGCCCGCTGCACGACGCCTTCGTCGCCCGGGTCGCCGAGCTGATGGAGACCGTGCGCCTGGGCGACCCCTTCGCGCCCACCACGGACCTCGGCCCGCTGGTCTCCCACGCCCAGCGGGACCGCGTCGCCGGCTTCGTCGAACGCGCCCGCGGCTACGCCACCGTGGTCACCGGCGGCGAGATCCCGGGAGGCGAGCTCGCCGAAGGCGCGTACTACCGGCCCACCCTCATCGCCGGCGCCGCCCAGGACAGCGAGGTGGTCCAGTCCGAGATCTTCGGCCCGGTCCTCGTCGTCCTGCCCTTCGACACCGACGACGAGGGCATCGCGCTGGCCAACGACACCCCGTACGGACTCGCCGCCTCCGCGTGGAGCCGCGACCTGTACCGGGCGAACCGCGCCACCCGCGAGATCAAGGCGGGCTGCGTGTGGGTCAACGACCACATTCCGATCATCAGCGAGATGCCCCACGGCGGCTACAAGTCGAGCGGTTTCGGAAAGGACATGAGCAGCTACTCCTTCGAGGAGTACACGCAGGTCAAGCACGTGATGTACGACAACACAGCGGTCGCCGCGAAGGACTGGCACCGCACCGTCTTCGGGGACAGATAGCCACCCGCCGCCGGACCAGCGGCCAGCACCCATCCCGAAAGGGCAACGCGCATGGAGCAGTTCGAGCCCGACCGCCTCTCGGCGGCGCAACTCGCCGCGATGCGGCGCAGCCTCACCAGTGGACGCGGCGCACTCACCCGCCGCTCGCTGCTGCGCGCCTCCGGAGTCGGAGCGCTCACCGTCGCAGGCCTGTCCGCCCTCACCGCCTGCGGCATCCCGCCCGCCAAGCGCGAGGGCGACGCGGTGGCCTCCGACGACCACTCGGAGCAGGAGAAGCAGATCAACTTCTCCAACTGGACCGAGTACATGGACACCAGCGAGGACGAGAAGACCCGCCCCACGCTGGACGAGTTCACCGAGCGGACCGGCATCAAGGTCAAGTACACCGAGGACATCAACGACAACGTCGAGTTCTTCGGCAAGATCCGCCCGCAGCTCGCGGCCGGCCAGGACACCGGCCGCGACCTGATCGTCGTCACCGACTGGCTCGCCGCCCGCATCATCCGCCTCGGCTGGGCGCAGAAGCTCGACCCCTCCCACCTGCCGCACGCCTACGCCAACCTGATCCCGCAGTTCCGCACCCCGGACTGGGACCCGGGCCGCGCCTACAGCTACCCGTGGACCGGCATCGACACCGTCATCGCCTACAACACCAAGGCCACCGGCGGGAAGAAGGTCGACTCCGTCACGCAGATGCTCGACGACCCCTCCCTCAAGGGCCGCGTCGGCTTCCTCACCGAGATGCGCGACAGCGTCGGCATGACCCTGCTCGACCAGGGCAAGGACCCGGCGAAGTTCACCACCGCCGACTTCGACGGGGCGATCGGCCGGCTCCAGAAGGGCGTGGACACCAAGCAGATCCGCCGCTTCACCGGCAACGACTACACGGCGGACCTCGACAAGGGCGACCTCGCCGCGTGCCTCGCCTGGGCGGGCGACGTCATCCAGCTCCAGGCCGGCAACCCGGACATCCAGTACGCGATCCCGGCGCCCGGCTACATCACCTCCAGCGACAACCTGCTGGTCCCCGTCAAGGCCCGGCACAAGGCCAACGCCGAGAAGCTCATCGACTTCTACTACGAGCCGCCGATCGCCGCCCAGCTGGCCGCGTTCATCAGCTACGTGTGCCCGGTCGAGGGCGTCAAGGAGGAGCTGGCCAAGATCGACCCCGCACTCGCGGACAACCCGCTGATCGTCCCGGACAAGGCGATGGCCGCCAAGGCCCACGCCTTCCGCTCGCTGAGCAGCGAGGAAGAGACGGCGTACGAAGAGAAGTTCGCCAAGCTCATCGGCGCCTAGCGCCTAGCGCCTAGCGCCTAGCGCTCAGCCCAGCGCCCTGCGCCTCCGGCCGGCGTCGCCTACCGCCTGCCGCGTGGCGCGCCCCGGCCCGCTCCGCCGAGTCCTTGACCCTTCCCCCACCCAACCCCGGGACCCACCGATGACTGACAAGACCGCGGGCGGCGATGTCCGCCTCACCGGGATCAGCAAGCACTACGGCACCTTCACCGCCGTGCACCCGCTGGACCTGACCATTCCCCAGGGCTCCTTCTTCGCCCTGCTCGGCGCCTCGGGCTGCGGGAAGACCACCACCCTGCGCATGATCGCCGGCCTGGAGGAGCCGTCCACCGGCACGGTCCACCTCGGAGACCGGGAGGTCACCGACCTGCCGCCGTACAAGCGGCCGGTCAACACGGTCTTCCAGAGCTACGCCCTCTTCCCGCACCTGAGCATCTACGAGAACGTCGCCTTCGGGCTGCGCCGCCGCGGCATAAAGTCCGTCAAGAAGCAGGTCGACGACATGCTGGAGCTGGTCCAGCTCGGCGAGCAGGCCGGCAAGAAGCCGCACCAGCTCTCCGGCGGCCAGCAGCAGCGCGTAGCCGTCGCCCGGGCCCTGATCAACCACCCCCAGGTGCTCCTCCTCGACGAGCCCCTCGGCGCCCTCGACCTCAAGCTGCGCCGCCAGATGCAGCTGGAGCTCAAGCGCATCCAGACCGAGGTGGGCATCACCTTCGTGCACGTCACGCACGACCAGGAAGAGGCCATGACGATGGCCGACACCGTCGCCGTGATGAACGGCGGCCGCGTCGAGCAGCTCGGCGCGCCCGCCGAGCTGTACGAGAACCCGGGCACCACCTTCGTCGCCAACTTCCTGGGCACCTCGAACCTCATCGAGGCCGGGGTGGAGTCCGCCGGCTCCGAGGTGGTCGTCTCCGCCTCCGGTACGAAGCTCCGGCTCCCGGCGGCCCGCTGCGCGACCACCCCCCGCGCGGGCGGGAAACTGCTGGTCGGGGTACGCCCGGAGAAGATCTCCCTGGTGCACGCCGACGAGGAGCACACCGTCGCCGCGGGCCGCAACAAGATCCCCGGCCGGATCGCCGCCTCCTCCTTCATCGGCGTGTCCACCCAGTACGTCATCGACAGCCAGGTCTGCCCCGAGCTGGAGGTCTACGCCCAGAACATCGAGCGGGACGCCCGCCTGGTCCCGGGCGCCGAGGTGATCCTGCACTGGAACCCGGAGCACACCTTCGGCCTCGACGCCGCCCAGGCCATCGACGCGGGCATCGAGACGGTGGAGGAGAACGCATGACCACCGTCGCGGCGCCGCCCCAGGCGCCCGCCCCCGCCGAACCCCCGGTGCACAAGCCGTCCGCACGCAAGCGGCTGGTCCCGTACTGGCTGCTGCTCCCCGGCATCCTGTGGCTGCTGGTCTTCTTCGTGCTGCCGATGGTCTACCAGGCCTCCACCTCGGTGCAGACCGGCTCCCTCGAAGAGGGCTTCCAGGTCACCTGGCACTTCCAGACCTACTGGGACGCCTTCACCGAGTACTACCCGCAGTTCTTGCGCTCCCTGCTCTACGCGGGCACCGCCACCGCACTGTGCCTGCTCCTCGGGTACCCGCTGGCCTACCTGATCGCCTTCAAGGCGGGCCGCTGGCGCAACCTGCTGCTGGTGCTGGTCATCGCCCCGTTCTTCACCAGCTTCCTGATCCGCACCCTCGCCTGGAAGACGATCCTGGCCGACGGCGGCCCGGTGGTCGCCGTGCTGAACAGCATCGGCTTCCTCGACGTCACGAGCTGGCTCGGCATGACCCAGGGGGACCGGGTGCTGGCCACGCCGCTCGCGGTCGTCTGCGGTCTGACGTACAACTTCCTGCCCTTCATGATCCTGCCGCTGTACTCCTCGCTGGAGCGCATCGACACCCGCCTCCACGAGGCCGCCGGGGACCTGTACGCCCGCCCCGCCACGGTCTTCCGGAAGGTGACCTTCCCGCTGTCCATGCCGGGCGTGGTCTCCGGGACCCTGCTGACCTTCATCCCGGCGAGCGGCGACTACGTCAACGCCGAGCTGCTCGGCTCCACGGACACCCGGATGATCGGCAACGTCATCCAGTCGCAGTACCTCCGGATCCTCGACTACCCGACGGCGGCCGCGCTGTCCTTCATCCTCATGGCCATCGTGCTGATCATGGTCACCATCTACATCCGCCGAGCGGGGACGGAGGACCTGGTCTGATGCGCAACCCACTCGCCTGGCTCCGGCGCAATCTGGTCGTCATCGCGGGCCTCGGCACGCTCGCGTACATGATCCTGCCGAACCTCGTCGTGACCGTCTTCTCCTTCAACAACCCCTCCGGGCGGTTCAACTACGCCTGGCAGGAGTTCTCGCTCGACGCCTGGAAGGACCCCTGCGGGGTCGCCGACCTGTGCGGCTCGCTCTCGCTCTCGCTCCAGATCGCCCTGTGGTCCACGCTCGCCGCGACCGCCCTGGGCACCGCGATCGCCTTCGCGCTGGTGCGCTACCGCTTCCGGGCGCGCGGGGCGGTCAACTCGCTGATCTTCCTGCCCATGGCGATGCCCGAGATCGTGATGGCCGCCTCGCTGCTGGCGCTCTTCCTCAACATGGGCATCCAGCTGGGCTTCTGGACGATCCTGATCGCCCACATCATGTTCTGCCTCAGCTTCGTCGTCGCCGCCGTCAAGGCGCGCGTCCTGTCCATGGACCCGCGGCTGGAGGAGGCCGCCCGCGACCTCTACGCGGGGCCGGTGCAGACCTTCGTACGCGTCACCCTGCCGATCGCGGCGCCCGGTATCGCGGCGGGAGCGCTGCTCTCCTTCGCACTCTCCTTCGACGACTTCATCATCACCAACTTCAACTCGGGCAACACCGTCACCTTCCCCATGTTCGTGTGGGGATCGGCCCAGCGCGGTACGCCCGTGCAGATCAACGTCATCGGCACGGCGATGTTCGTCATCGCGGTGCTGGTGGTCCTCGCCGGCCAGATGGTCGGCAACCGCCGCAAGAAGGCACAACCGAAGTAGACCCTGTAGGGAGTTGGAAGCCATGGCCCCAGTCGCCATGCGTAGTGTTGCGAAATCCCTTTCGGAAGCGAAGCCGGTCTCGTACTGGCTGGACGACCCCGGCAAGCCCGCCCCCCAGCCGGCGCTGACCTCCGACGAGCGCTGCGACCTGCTGGTCGTCGGGGCCGGCTACAGCGGGCTGTGGACCGCGCTCCTCGCCAAGGAGCGCGACCCCGGGCGGGACGTCGTGGTGATCGAGAGCAAGGAGGCGGGCTGGGCCGCCTCCGGCCGCAACGGCGGCTTCTGCGCCGCCTCCCTCACCCACGGCCTCGGCAACGGGCTGGCCCGCTGGCCCGGCGAGCTGAAGAGGCTGGAGGAGCTGGGCGCGCGCAACCTCGACGCCATCGAGGAGGCGGTCGCCCGCTACGGCATCGACTGCGACTTCGAGCGGACCGGCGAGATCGACGTGGCCACCGAACCGCACCAGGTCGAGGAGCTGCGCGA
The DNA here is from genome assembly GCF_040652415.1 of Streptomyces sp. NPDC048255. Taxonomy (NCBI): domain Bacteria; kingdom Bacillati; phylum Actinomycetota; class Actinomycetes; order Kitasatosporales; family Streptomycetaceae; genus Streptomyces; species Streptomyces sp. NPDC048255. Next base: position 10,195 of record NZ_JBEZMA010000004.1, on the reverse strand, counting down.
ACTGCACGAGGAGGCACAGCGCCTGGGTCTCGCGGACGGCTCCGAATGGCTGGACCGCGACGCCCTGCGCGCCGAGGTCGACTCCCCGACCTTCCTCGCGGGCCTCTGGGACCGGGACGGCGTCGCCATGCTCAACCCGGCGAAGCTGGCCTGGGGCCTCAAGCAGGCGTGCCTGGACCTCGGGGTGCGGATCTACGAGAACACCCGCGGCCTGAAGATGGCCCCGGCCGGCGCCGGCATGACCGTCCAGACCCCCTACGGCACGATCCTGGCGCGCCGGGTCGCCCTGGGCACCAACATCTTCCCGTCGCTGGTCAAGCGGATCCGCCCGTTCACTGTCCCGGTCTACGACTACGCGCTGATGAGCGAGCCGCTGGACGAGGCCCAGCTGGCCTCGATCGGCTGGAAGAACCGGCAGGGGCTGGGCGACAGCGCCAACCAGTTCCACTACTTCCGGATCACCCGGGACCACCGGATCCTGTGGGGCGGCTACGACGCGATCTACCCCTACCGGGGGAAGCTCGACTCCGAGTACGACCACCGCCCCGAGACCTACCTCACGCTCGCGGAGCACTTCTTCACCGCCTTCCCGCAGCTGGAGGGGCTGAAGTTCAGCCACGCCTGGGGCGGGGCGATCGACACCTGCTCGCGCTTCTCGGCCTTCTTCGGCACGGCGCACTCCGGGAAGGTCGCCTACGCGGCCGGCTACACCGGGCTCGGCGTCGGCGCCACGCGCTTCGGCGCGGACGTGATGCTGGACCTGCTCGACGGCCTCGACACCGAACGCACCCGGCTGGAGATGGTCCGCACCAAGCCGATGCCCTTCCCGCCGGAGCCCTTCGCCTGGACCGGGATCACCCTCACCAAGTGGTCGCTGGCCCGCGCCGACCGCAAGGGCGGTCACCGCAACCTGTGGCTCAGGACGCTGGACCGCCTCGGCCTCGGCTTCGACAGCTGAGCCGCCGCCGGTACCCAGCTGATCCGCTCATGTGCTGATCGAGGTCCGCACGCCCGGCGCACTCCGCCGGTCACCGCGTGACCCGATTCACCACCACGGAGCAACGGAACCCGCGTCATAGCCGCGGACGGCCCCGCTCTCTCCCGGTGAGAACCCTTCACCGGAGCACGAGACGAACGGAGGCCGGGCGATGACCGACCCGGAGGCCAAGACGGCAGTGGAATGGCTGGTATCGGCGGCGCCGGATCCCGAGGCCTGCCGGTGGGAGTGGGAGCGCAACCCCCTCGGGGTCGCCCTGCTGCCCGCCGGCCGGCGCTGGGACGTGCTGATCCTGCCCGGCGAGCTGGGGCGGGCCACCCTCGACGTGCTGTACCTGCTCCTCGACCGGCCCGGCCCGGTGCTCGCCGATTTCGGCAACTCCCGGCTGGGCTTCTTCGTGCCCCCGGGCACGGCGTCCCGCTGGGTCGGCACGGGTGTGCGCGGAGCCGGGCGCGGGACCTGGATCGTGGTCCCGTATCCCGGCCGGGCGACCGGCGGCGTGCGCTGGATGGTGCTCCCGGACGGCTGGGGCACGCTCACCGACCCGGCCGTGCTGGAGCTCGCGATGCACGAGGCGGCCGGGCGCGTGCTGGCGGAGGAGGGCCGGAAGTCTTGACAAGGGTATTGGTCTGGACCATCTTGGGCGCCGCTGACCCCCTCCATCCCCCCATGCCCCGGAGGCAGTTGTGCGCAGAGCCTGGTCCATCCTCACGGCCGCCGCCCTGGCGGCGGCCGGATTCCTCGCCGCGGGACCGCCCGCCGCGGCTGCCGACGCCGACCTCGTACGCAACGGCGGCTTCGAGGCCGGCCTCGACGGCTGGAGCTGCTCGGCAGGCAGCGGAACCCTCGTCACCACACCGGTCCACGGCGGCGCTTCCGCCCTCCGGGCCACCCCGGCCGGCCAGGACAACGCCCGCTGCTCCCAGACCGTCACGGTGAGACCCGACTCCGCCTACACCCTCGGCGCCTGGGTCCAGGGCGCCTACGTCTACCTCGGCGCGACCGGGACGGGCACCACCGACGTGTCCACCTGGACGCAGACCCCCGGTGCGTGGAAGCAGCTGACGACCAGCTTCCGCACCGGCCCGGCCACCACCTCGGTGACCGTCTACACCCACGGCTGGTACGGCCAGCCCGCCCACCTCACGGACGACCTCACCCTGGTCGGCCCCGACCCCGGCGGCCCCGGCCAGCCCCAGCCCCCGGCCGCCCCCACCGGCCTGACCGCGTCCGGCGCCACCGCGAGCAGCGTGCACCTCTCCTGGACGGCGGCCCCGGGCGCCACCTCGTACAAGGTCCACCGCGACGGCGCCGCGCCCCTGGCCGTCACCGGCACCTCGGCGACGGTGACCGGCCTGGCCGCTGCCACCACGTACGCCTTCCAGGTCAGCGCGGTGAACGCGGCGGGCGAGTCCCCGAAGGGCCCGGCCGTCTCCGCGACCACGGCCAGCGGTCCGGTCGATCCCGGCGATCCCGGCAGCGGCCTGCCGGCGCACGCCCTCGTCGGCTACCTGCACGCGAGCTTCGCCAACGGCTCGGGCTACGTCCGGATGGCCGACGTGCCCGCCTCCTGGGACGTCATCAACCTCGCCTTCGGCGAACCCACTTCCGTGACCTCGGGCGACATCCGGTTCCAGCTGTGCCCGGTCGCCGAATGCCCGAACGTCGAGTCCCCGGCGGAGTTCAAGGCCGCCGTCAAGGCCAAGCAGGCGGCGGGCAAGAAGGTGCTGATCTCGATCGGCGGCCAGAACGGCCAGGTCCAGCTCGCGACCACGGCCGCCCGCGACACCTTCGTCTCCTCCGTCAGCAAGATCATCGACGAGTACGGGCTCGACGGCCTGGACATCGACTTCGAGGGCCACTCCCTCTCCCTGGCCACCGGGGACACCGACTTCCGCGCCCCCACCACCCCGGTGATCGTCAACCTGATCTCGGCCGTGAAGACCCTGAAGGCCAAGTACGGACCGGACTTCGTCCTGACCATGGCCCCGGAGACCTTCTTCGTCCAGCTCGGCTACCAGTTCTACGGCTCCGGCCCCTGGGGCGGCCAGGACCCGCGCGCGGGCGCGTACCTCCCGGTCATCCACGCCCTGCGCGACGACCTCACCCTGCTCCACGTCCAGGACTACAACTCGGGCCCGATCATGGGCCTCGACAACCAGTACCACTCCATGGGCGGCGCCGACTTCCACATCGCCATGACCGACATGCTGCTCACCGGCTTCCCGGTCGCGGGCAACGCCGACCGGGTCTTCCCGCCGCTGCGCCCCGAGCAGGTCGCCATCGGCCTCCCGGCCACCACGAACGCGGGCAACGGCCACACCCCGCCCGCCGAGGTGAACAAGGCCCTGGACTGCCTGACGAAGAAGTCGGGTACGACCTGCGGCAGCTACCAGACGCACGGCACCTGGCCCGCCCTGCGCGGGCTGATGACCTGGTCGATCAACTGGGACCGCTTCGGCGGCTGGGAGTTCAGCCGGAACTTCGACGGCTACTTCGGCGGCTGAACCCGCCGGACCGGCTGAACCCGCTCACCGCCAGCAGCAGCGGCACGCACAGGAAGCAGCTGGCCAGGACGTCCAGCGGCCAGTGGAAGCCGCGCAGCACCAGCCCGGTGGCCGTCGCCCCCACCAGCACGAGGGCGACGGCCACCGGCCAGTTCCGGCGGGTGTACGGGGAGACCAGCAGGGCCGCGCCGAGGTAGGCGACGGCCGCGGTGGCCGTGTGGCCCGAGGGGTAGTAGCCGGCCGCCCAGGGCTCCAGCGGGCCCGGCCGGGCGGTCCATTCCTTGAGCGGCACGACCAGGACCGGTACCAGGGCCATGGCCAGCCCCGCCGCCAGGGCGCCGCGCCGGTCCCCGCGCCAGGCGGCGTACGCCATGGCCAAGGCGAGGACGGGTACGGCGACGGGGATGTTGCCGAGGTCGGCGAGGCGTTCGGTGACCGCGTCGGGCGCGGCGCGCACCAGGGCGCGGCCGAGGCGTTCGTCGGCGGCCGACAGGGGGCCCGCGACGAGAACCTGCCAGGTGATCAGGCAGAGCGCCAGCAGGGAGAACGCGGCCGGCGGGGCGGCCTGTCGGAGAGTGGCGCGCCGGAGAGTGGCCGGCCGTCCCGGAACAGGGGGGATGGTTCCGGGACGGCCGCCCGGACCGGGTTGCCGTGCGCCCCGGGGGGTTTGGGGCGTACGACTGTCCGATCGGTGAGGAGTGTGCGCGAACGCATGCCCAGTGCGGCGCTGGGGAAGCCCGGTACTGGTGTCGCCCCCGGTCTCCCGGGAGCGGGGTGTCTCACTCATCTGCAGAAACCGTACGGCAGCGAAAGGGGGACCGACAGCGGGATCGCGCTCCCGCCATCGGCCCCCCACACCTTCTTCACAGCGCCCGACGGTTACCGGCGGTACCGGGCGGGCGTTGCGTTCGGGCGTTCTAGCCGTTCGATCAGATGCCCGCGAACGCGGCCTCGATGATATCCAGGCCCTCGTTCAGCAGGTCCTCGCCGATGACGATCGGCGGCAGGAAGCGGAGCACGTTGCCGTAGGTGCCGCAGGTGAGGACGAGCAGGCCCTCGGCGTGGCAGGCCTTGGCGAGCGCGCCGGCCGCCTCCGGGAACGGGGTCTTGGAGACCGGGTCCTTGACGAGCTCGATCGCGATCATGGCGCCGCGGCCGCGGATGTCGCCGATGATGTCGTACTTCTCCTGCATGGCCGTCAGGCGGGCCTTCATGAGGGACTCGATCTTCTTCGCCGCGGCGTTGAGGTCGAGCTCCTTCATGGTCTCGATGGAGCCGAGCGCACCGGCGCACGCCACCGGGTTGCCGCCGTAGGTGCCGCCCAGGCCACCCGCGTGGGCGGAGTCCATGATCTCGGCGCGGCCGGTCACGGCGGCGAGCGGCAGACCGCCCGCGATGCCCTTGGCCGTGGTGATCAGGTCGGGGACGATGCCCTCGTCCTCACACGCGAACCACTGGCCGGTACGGCAGAAGCCGGACTGGATCTCGTCGGCGACGAAGACGATGCCGTTGTCGTTGGCGAACTTCACGATGGCCGGCAGGAAGCCCTTGGCCGGCTCGATGAAGCCGCCCTCGCCGAGGACCGGCTCGATGATGATCGCGGCGACGTTGTCGGCGCCGATCTGCTTGGTGATCTGGTCGATCGCCTGGGCGGCGGCCTCGGGGCCGCAGTTCTCGGCGCCGGTGGGCCAGCGGTAGCCGTAGGCGACCGGGACGCGGTAGACCTCGGGGGCGAACGGCCCGAAGCCCTGCTTGTACGGCATGTTCTTCGAGGTCAGCGCCATCGTCAGGTTGGTACGGCCGTGGTAGCCGTGGTCGAAGACGACGACCGCCTGGCGCTTGGTGTACGAACGGGCGATCTTGACGGCGTTCTCGACGGCCTCGGCGCCGGAGTTGAACAGCGCCGACTTCTTGGCGTGGTCGCCCGGGGTCAGCTCGGCGAGGGCCTCGCAGACCTCGACGTAGCCCTCGTACGGCGTGACCATGAAGCAGGTGTGCGTGAAGTCCGCGAGCTGCGCGGAGGCGCGGCGCACGACGGCCTCGGCGGAGGCGCCGACCGAGGTCACGGCGATGCCGGAACCGAAGTCGATCAGGCGGTTGCCGTCGACGTCCTCGATGATGCCGCCGCCCGCGCGGGCCGTGAAGACGGGGAGCACGGAGCCCACGCCGCCGGCCACCGTCTCGAGGCGGCGGGCCTGCAGCTCCTGCGACTTGGGGCCGGGGATCGCGGTGACGATGCGGCGCTCCTGCGGGACAGCGGTCATAGAGGGCTCCTGGGGGGGTGTTTTCGGACGCACTTGTGTCTTTGTCCGCAGGCTAGGCCCGGGGAAGGGGGTACGGCATGCTCCGTTCGGGAGTGATGCCCGCGTGTCCTTGTCCGTGACGGCCATAGGAAGGACACGAGGACTCTCCCCCGGAGGGTCCGGCGAAACCACGCGCGGTACGGCCCACGACCCGCGCCGGGCCACTACATTGAGCGGCGCAGCGCAGGAACGGGTAGGGGGCAGGGGTTTCATGGACACCGACGGCACGCACGAGACGCGCCCGCCAGGTACCGGGCGGATCCCCCGCCCGGCCGACCCGCCCACCCCCGGCCTTCCGCCCAGGCCCTCCCACGCACCGGCGGCGGGGCCGTCGCTCGGCGACTGGCTGCGCGTCCCGCGCGCCTCCGACGGGCCGGGCGTCTGGACCTACGGGCACGTGCCGCGCCCCGCCGAGGAGCCCGAGAGGACCCCGACCCGCCAGCTGATCAGCGGAGCCCTCATCGCCCTGCTGGCCGGGCTGCTCCTGTGGTCCCTGCTGTGGAACGGCTACCTCGGCGGATTCTGGCTCTGGCCCCTCTACATGTTCACGCCCGACTCCTGGGCCAACACCAACGCCGCCGTGGTGGCCTCGTACATCTGGTACGCCGTCGTCGCGGGGGCCCTGATCTTCGGCTTCGGCCGCCTCGGCCGCTGGCCCGAGCTGGGTCTCAGACTGGTCGGAGGCGACGCCGCACGGGCCGCACAGCCCGCCCCTCCGGCCCGCGTCGAAGCGGGGAAGCCGGACGACCCCGCCGGATGGCCGCAGGTGCGGGCCGCCGGGCTGGCGGAGGCGGCCGAGCGGCTCGGCGGGGAGATCGCCGCCGGGCGGATGAACGACGTGGACTACGCGCGCATCCGCCGCGCCTGGGACTCCGTACGCGTCGACCCCTCCCGGCTGCGGGCCTTCGCCGACGCCGTACGGGACAAGGGCGCCGGGGCCTGCGTCCACCCCTCCGGCGCCCGGGACCTGCCCGCGCGGGCCGCCCGGCACGACCTGCTGGCCCGACAAGTGCTGCTGGGCGCGGCCGTGGACGGGGCGCAGAACCCCTACGCCCGCCGCGGCACCGGCCTCGCCCTCGACCCCGACGTCCTCGGCACCTCCCTGCTGGCCGTCGGCCCCTCCGGCACCGGCAAGACCGCCCGGCTGGTGCGGCCCGTCGTGGAGTCCCTCGCACTCCAGGCGCTCGCCGGCCAGGCCGCCGTCGTCGCCGTCGGCGCGGCCGGGACCCGGCTCGGCCCGGACTCCGCCTACGACGTCGTGGTCCGCGTCGGCGACCCCGCCTCCGTCTACGACCTCGACCTGTACGGCGGCACCACCGACCCCGACGAGGCCGCCACCCTCCTCGCCGAGGCCTTCGTCGGAGACGTCCCGGGCATCGACGTACGCCGCGCCGCGACGGCCCTCGCCCAGCTGCTCGGGCCGTTCCGCGCCGCGTACGGCCGCTTCCCCGCCGTACCCGAGCTGCGCGAGCTCCTCGACCAGGTCCCGTCCGCCCTCGCCGGCCTGCGGCGCAGGCTCGACGAGGCCGGGCAGCTCACCATGCTGCGCGAGCTCGACGCGCGGGAGCGGCAGCACGGGGCCCCCGCCGACCCGGGACCGGCCCTCGCCGACCGGGTGGCCCTGCTCGACCGGCCCGCCTTCGCGGCCTTCTTCAACGTCGGGGCCTGCGACGGGGACGACTTCGAGGCCGGCCAGGGCCGGCCCTTCTCGCTGCGCGCCCTGGAACACCCGATCCGGGTCCGCGTCGACCTGCCCGAGCGCGGGCACGCCGACGCCTCCCGCATGCTGGCCCGGCTGCTGCTCGCCCAGTTCAACGCCGCCGCCGCGGCCCGCACCGACCGCTCCCTCTTCGCCTTCCTCGCCATCGACGACGCCTCGCACACCCTCACCCCGGAGACCGTGCGGGGCGTGCAGCGGCTGCGCTCGGCCAACGCGGGCGTCCTGCTGACGCTGCGCACGCTGGACGACGTACCGGAGGCGCTGCGGACGCCGCTCCTCGGGGCGGTCGGCTGCCGGATGGCCTTCTCGGGGGTCACCACCTGGGACGGCAAGCGCTTCGCGGAGGCCTGGGGCACCGAATGGGTGGAGACGCGGGACGTCACCCACCGGACCGTCTTCGCAGACCAGCCGCTGACCCGGGCCATCCACGCCTTCCGCAAGCTCGTCACGGGCAAGGCGGTCACCACGGACGCGGTGACCGTGCGGCAGGTGGAGCGGGAGCGCTGGTCCGCCTCCGACCTGGCGCACTCCGTACCGCCCGGGCACGCCGTGCTCTCGCTGACCTCCGTCCGCGGGGAGCGGGCCGCCCCGCTGCTGGTCAGGCTCACCGGGACGGCCTGAAGCGGCGGGGGCCGGACCCGCACGGCCCCGACCCGTACGGGGTGGCAGAATCGAGGGGAGCCGTTCATACGACACGGCGAAATCGGGTACGGCCCCTCTGATGCGCTTCGGCCGGACCACTTCCGCCGTCCCCTCCCGCTAAGGCTCCTGGTAACCGATGCCGCTCACCCTCGCCTCGCTCGTCCAGCACTCGGCCCTCAAGCTCAGCGTCCGGGCGGGGGAGAGCCGCCTGGACACCCCCGTGCGCTGGGCACACGTCAGCGAGCTCGCCGACCCCGTCCCCTACATGGAGGGCGGGGAACTCCTGCTGATCACCGCCATGAAGCTGGACGCCGAGGACCCCGAGGAGATGCGCCGCTACGTCCGCCGCCTCGCCGCGGCCGGGGTCGTCGGCATCGGCTTCGCGATCGGCGTCAACTACGAGGCGATCCCCGAGGCGCTGGTCGAGGCCGCGCGGACCGAGGACCTGCCCCTGCTGGAGGTGCCGCGCCGCACCCCCTTCCTCGCGATCAGCAAGGCCGTCTCCGCGGCCCTCGCCGCGGACCAGTACCGGGCCGTGACCGCCGGTTTCGAGGCGCAGCGGGAACTGACCCGGGCCGCGCTGTCCGCCGACGGGCCCGCCGACCTGCTGGCGAAGCTGGCCGCGCACGTGCACGGCTGGGCCGCGCTGTACGACACCTCCGGCGCGGTCGTCGCGGCCGCCCCCGACTGGGCCGCCCGGCGGGCCGCCCGGCTCACCCCCGACGTGGAGCGGCTGCGGGAGCGGCCCGCGCCCGCCAGCGCGGTGGTCGGCGGCTCCGAGGACCGGGTCGAGCTCCAGTCCCTGGGCACCGGCCGCCGGGCCCGGGGCGCGCTCGCCGTGGGTACGGGGGCCCCGCTGGGCACGGCCGAGCGGTACGCCGTCCACTCCGCGGTGGCGCTGCTCACCCTCACCACCGAACGCTCGCGCTCCCTGCACGACGCCGAGTCCCGGCTGGGGGCGGCCGTGCTGCGGATGCTCCTGGCCGGGGAGGCCGACCATGCGCGGGCCGTGGCCGGGGACCTGTACGGGGCCCTGCTGGAGGCGCCGTTCCGGCTGATCGTGGCCGAACCGGCACTGCCCGGCACGGCCCAGCCCGAGGGGCTGGCGCTGCTGGCCGACGCGGTGGAGTCGGCGGCCGCCCGCACCGGCGAGGCGCTGCTGGTGGTGCCGGAGCCCGGCCGGCTCGTGGTGCTGGCCGCCGACGGGGGCTCGGCCGTGCACGCCTGCGCGGACCACGCGGAGGCCCTGGAGTCCCGGCGCGGGCGCGAGGCCACCGGGCCGGAGCCGGACGAGCTGGTGGTCGGCCTGTCCGCCCCGGCGGGGCCCGGGGGTGTGGCGTCGGCCATGAAACAGGCCGACCAGGCCCTCGCCGTGGCCCGCCGCCGGGGCCGCCCGCTGGTCGAGCACGAGGAGATGGCGGCGGGCTCGGTCCTGCCGCTGCTGGCCGACGAGGCCGTACGCGCCTTCGCGGACGGCACGCTTCGGGCGCTGCGCGAGCACGACGCGGTGGGGCGCGGCGACCTGGTGGCCTCCTTGCAGGCGTGGCTCTCCCGCCACGGCCAGTGGGACGCGGCCGCGGCCGACCTCGGCGTGCACCGCCATACGCTGCGCTACCGGATGAAGCGGGTCGAGGAGATCCTGGGCCGCTCCCTCGACGACCCGGACGTCCGCATGGAACTCTGGCTCGCCCTGAAAGCCACCGCGACCCCGACCTAACCCCTGCGAGGCCGTTGCCCTCGGCCCTGCCGTGCGTGGGTGCGGCCTCGGCTGCGCCGTGCTTGCCGGGTGCGGCGGCGTTGCTGGGGCTCTGCCCCAGGCCCCGCGCCTCAATCGCCGGCGGGGCTGGGTTGGGCGTTGGATGTGGGCCGGGGACGCTCCGGAGCGTCTCCTCGGCTCGCGCACTGAGCCCCCGCTACGAATGCCTGGCCCAGGTTGCGCGCTCGTCCTGCGGGGACTCTCCTGCGCGTCCCCGTCCCACGCCTCGGCTTCGGAAGCGAGGCCTTGCGCCCGTTGGGACTCGTGGTG